>JBJMLU010000057.1:0-87453 GCA_045805145.1 Flavisolibacter sp.
CAGCAGTCTTGCCAGGATGATTGATCCTCGTGAATAGCCTACGGCATCATAAGTTTTGATTTTGAGATAATGGATCAACAGCATCAGGTCTTTTGCTTCTGCATCCGAGGCATAAGAAATTTCCGATGCAGGTTTGCCCGATCTTCCATTTCCCCTGAGGTCCACCGTGATCACTTTAAATCCCTGATCCACCAGGTCATTCAACAACGCTGTTCTTTTCCATGATGAACCATTGACAATAAATCCATGGATCAAAAGCACAGGCCTGCCTTGCCCCCTAACCTCATAATAAATCCTGGTGCTGTCGAAAGAAGAAAAATATCCGGAGTCTGAAGGAGGATAAGCAGACTGTATTTGAGCCTGCATTTGTTCAACAGAAAAAATAAGTAAAAGAAAAAGCAAGCGCCTCATCTGGAAGTTTATTTTTTATAGCGAAGCTTTTCATTTTTTCCAATGGCATATTTGATGCCGCCCAGGAGGTGTTGCAGATAGAGTGGATCTTTATACGATTCACTGGTATGTCCCAGTTCTGTATAAAATATCCGGCCTCCTTCGAAATCATGCCACCAGCTCATGGGATGAAAATTTCCGTTCTTGCCACCTGTGTATGAATTTTCATCAATGGTGATCAGCACATGAATGTCCGAACTCAGGTTTTTGAAATTATACCATTCATCTGTTCGTTTCCATTCTGCAGGTAAACCTTTTGTTGCAGGATGGCTGGCATCAGTAACATGCAATACTGCTTCCTGGATTTTTGGATGACTCAAAAAATAAGCACCGATCATTTTCCCGTACCAATCCCAGGTATATTCCGCATCTGTTGCTGCATGAACACCAACAAAGCCACCACCTGCACGAATATATCGCTGCAAGGCCTGTTCTGCATCATTGCCCAGGAGCGTTCGTGCGCTATCTGTGGTGCTCATAAAAACAAGCGCCGCATATTTTTTTAGCACATCATCTCTGAACAGCGCAGGACTGGTTGTAGTGTCTACATCAAATCCATTTTGTTTCCCAAGCATCTGAACCGCTGCAATTCCATCGGGAATAGAAGCATGATGATAACCGGTAGTGCGGGAGAAAACGAGCAGCCTCGGTTTGGCTTTGAAAGGCTGAAACGAAAAACAAAACAGGAGTACAGGCAGAAGAAAAATTTTCAGTAAAAAAGAAATTTGCTTTCTATTCATGATCTGGTGTTAAAGGTTTTGCTTTTTCAATTCTGTGAATGCATGATCCACTGCACGTGCAGTGAGTGCCATATAGGTCAGGGAAGGGTTCTGGCAGGCGGAAGATACCATACAGGCGCCATCCGTAACAAACACATTGGGTGCATCCCAAACCTGGTTCCACTCATTGAGCACAGAAGTTTTCGGATCCCTACCCATTCTTGCCGTTCCCATTTCATGAATGCCATGCCCCATGGCATGACCTTCATCCCAGGTCTGAACATTTTTCATTCCTGCAGCCTCCAGCATTGCCTTTGCTTCTCCTACCATATCCTTGCGCATGGCGAACTCATTGCTTTTTAGTTCAGCATCCATAGCCAGCACAGGCAATCCCCATTTGTCTTTTTTGTTTTTATCGAGTGAGATCATGTTGGCGTGATCGGGAAGTGTTTCTCCAAACCCTGTCATTCCAATAGACCATTGGCCTGGTTCGCAGAGTGCATCTTTATAATCGCCACCGATATTCATTTCAGCGATATCTCTTCCCCATCCCTGCCTGCTGGCACTTCCCTGATAGCCAAAGCCACGGAGATAATTTCTTTTATCTCCAAACAGGTTGGCAAACCGAACAATGTAAAATCCATTGGCCCTTTTACCGTAGTAATACTGGTCATCGTAGCCATCAACAGCTGCAGAAGCACCGCAGTTGTAATGATGGTCCATCACATTATGTCCCAGCTCACCACTGCTGCTTCCCAGTCCTTCCGGCCATACATCGGTGGCAGAATTCATGAGCACCCAGGCTGAATTGAGAGAAGAAGCATTGAGAAAAACAATGCGCGAATTAAACGTGTAAGTTTTATTGGTTTCAGCGTCCAGTACTTCTACACCCTTTGCCTTTTTACTATCCTTATCGTAAATAATTTTTGTTACAATAGAATAAGGCCTCACTGTTAGTCTTCCTGTTTTCAAAGCAGCAGGTAGTGTGGAAGATTGTGTGCTGAAATATCCGCCAAAGGGACAACCTTCCCAGCAACGGTTACGGAACTGACATTGGGTTCTTCCGGGAATGGCTGCGGTAAGATTGGCTGTTCGCCCGATGATCATGTGACGCTGAAATTTTTCGCGGAGGCGTGCCGCTACGTCTTTCTCCACACAATTGAGATCCATTGGCGGAAGAAAATTTCCATCAGGAAGCTGGGGCAATCCATCTCGTGAGCCGCTGATGCCTGCAAATCCTTCTACATAATCATACCACGAAGCGAGGTCTTTGTATCGAACAGGCCAGTCAACAGCAATACCGTCGCGTGCATTGGCTTCAAAATCAAAATCGCTCCATCGATAACTTTGTCTTCCCCACAATATTGATCTTCCACCCAACTGATAACTGCGCCACCAGGTAAAAGGTTTGATCTCTGTGTAGGGACAGTCTTCTTCATTGGTCCAGTAATCCATCACGGGTCCCGACAAAGCCCAACCCCGCGCGATAACAGGATGTGTTCTTTTTTGTTCTGCGGTGGCAGTACCCCGATGGGGTAATTCCCAGGGACTGAGGGGAGCAGTTTTGTAATCTTTAATGTGCTCAAAATTTCTTCCGCGTTCCAGCATCAGCACACGAAATCCTTTTTCCGTTAATTCTTTGGCAGCCCAGCCACCCGAAATGCCCGAGCCAATGACAATAGCATCGTATTGGTTTTGTTGCTGAATTTTTGTGTTGACCTGAAGGGAGTCGCCTGGCATGATTTGTAGGTTTAGAGATGTGCCATCAAGCTTTGTGTGCAGAATGATTTACCCGTTGAATATCGGATATTTTATTTGGTTTCTGCTGTGGAAATTTTCAGTGATTCATAATCTCAAAAGAATTTGTATTTTAGAATTCTAACGTTTCGCTGCTATGAAGCAAGCCGGATGGAAACTTTGCTTTGACACATTGATCGACTCCATTTTCCTGTTCCCGGCAGGACAGCAGTCCTTATCTCCTTTGTCACTCATTTCGAATTTTCCAAATACAACTGCTTATGAATTCAATCAACCGCAACCAGCTCTTTCTGGCCAGCCGCATCGCCCTCATCGTTACTGCCATGACCTTTGCTTTCCGCGCTTCGCTGGAAGGCATCTGGAGCAGTGAATTCCATTTGACAAAAGAACAACTGGGATGGATTTTCAGTCCTGCATTCTGGGGCTTCACCCTTGCCATGGTTTTTGGCGGACCGCTGTGTGATATCGTTGGCATGAAACGCTTATTGGGACTGGCTTTTGTTGGACATATTGCCGGCATCATTGTTTATCTGCTGGCAAAAGACGCAACCATGCTTTTCCTGGGAACAGTGTGCATCGGAATTGGCAATGGCATGGTGGAAGCCGCATGCAATCCACTTACGGTTACACTTTTTCCTGAGAGAAAAACAACGATGCTCAATCGCTTTCACGTTTGGTTCCCGGGAGGCATTGTCATTGGAGGATTGATCTCTTATGTGCTCCTGGAAAAATTGAAGATCGACTGGCGCATTCTCATTGCTACCCTGTTTATTCCTGCGGCCATTTATGGATTTATGTTTCTCCGACTGAAACTTCCTCAGACAGAAAGGGTGACGCGCGGAATCAGCACCAAACAAATGTTCGCTGCCTGTCTGAGTCCTTTGTTTATCATCATGGTTATTTGCATGTTCATGACCGGTGCAACAGAATTAGGAACCAATACCTGGATCGTTGCTTTATTGCAGGGGGCTAATGTATCCGGAATTCTGATCCTGGTTTTTATCAATGGACTGATGGCACTGGGAAGGTCGCTGGCAGGTCCGGTAGTACACCGTTTAAACCCAAATGGCATGCTGATATTTTCGGCGTTGTTTGCCGGTATTGGATTGATTTTACTGAGTACAGTCAGTGGTCCGGTAGCATTTGCCGCTGCATTTGTTTTTGCAGTAGGCATTTGTTTTTTCTGGCCAACGATGCTTGGTTTTGTTTCAGAATATCTGCCAAACACCGGAGCCCTTGGACTTTCTCTGATGGGCGGTGCGGGCATGTTCTCAACATCGCTCATTGTTCCAATCATGGGACACTGGTATGATAAGTTTCATGCTGCGGCGATTGCTTCAGGTGCAAGCACGGCTTCTGCTGATGCTACCGCGGGCTCCAACACATTTTTAAAAGTGGCCATCATGCCTGCTATTCTGCTGGTGATATTTTCCGCTATTTATCTTTTCAGGCGAAGTGTTTACCGCAAAGAGCGAACAGAAAGGAGAATTGCTGCTGTTGCTTGAAAATATCAATTAACCTCCCTTCGAGGGCGCAAGGAACACACAAATGATTTAGGAAAATCTTTGTGTGTTTCTTGTGTTCTTTCGTAGACGACGATGCTCCTGGTATTGTTCCAGAACATTGCATCGGGCTTAAAGAACAAGGCATGAAGCATTTCACCTGGTCTTTAAGGATAGTCCTCATGTCGTATTACCTCTGTACATCACGCCTCTCCCAGTCTTATATGTACACAGCAAGCTTAGGTTCCAATCCCGTATGTTACACCGACCTTTGGTCCGGATCCGCATGTACACAGCAACCTTAAGCCCCAATCCCGCATGTCACACCGACCTTAGGTCGCGATCCACATGTACGCAGCAACGTTAGGCCCCGTTCCACATACACACAGCACATTAGGTGCCGACCTGTATGTCACACCGACTTTAGGGTCATTGCGAGCGAAGCGAAGCAATCTCCCTGCGAGCAAAGCGAGCAGCCTTGTTATACCTTAAACAATAAATAGATTACTTCCAAAAGGAAAACTCCAAATTTTTATCGGTTTTAATCCCTGGAAAATGAATAGAGGTAAATTATTTTACTTTAATGAATAGGTGCGGTTGGGTATACATAATCACTAATAAAACTAATTCCGTTTTGTATACCGGAGTGAGCAGCGATCTAGTTAGCCGTATACAAAAACACATTGAAGAATACTATGAAAAAAGCTTCAGTGCCAAATATAAAGTGAATAAGTTAGTATACTATTGCCTGTTTGACGCTATAGCAGATGCCATTGCAGAAGAAAAAAGGATCAAAGCAGGAAACAGAACAAACAAAATTAAATTAATAGAAAGCATCAACCCTGGATGGAGGGACCTGTGGCTAACTGAGGTTTCGAAATGGTAGGTATTCCGCCGCTACAATCCTAATGCAACGGTGTTTACTTTGTTGGTTTGCCTGGGAGGGCTGCTCGCTTTGCTCGCAGGGAGATTGCTTCGCTGCGCTCGCAATGACCCTAAAGTCGGTGTGACATACGGGATCGGCACCTAAGGTGCTGTGTGCATATGGACCGGGACCTAAGGTGCTGCGTACATGTGGATCGGGACCTAAGGTTGTTGTGTACATGTGGGATTGGGACGGGCGTTGAGGAACAGAAGTAATACGGCATTGGGACAATCTTTACAGACCTGTGTTAGCTATTGCACTCAAGTGTTCCTCAGGTGGCAGCCTACCAGTTTACGCAGCCGCCCGCTACATTCAGCTTCCATCATCTGTCTCCGCGTATAAAATTTCATCCAACGATTCTTATTGATTTCTGACTTGAAAAAAATAATCTCCAGAACCAGTTTCAAAAACACTATATCCCTCCTCATATCTCAATGCCTGCATTGATTTATTTCCTTCGGAGATCAAAGAATTTTTTTGGGAAGGAAGATAAATGATGGCTTTTGTATTGGCAGGAATCACTACATGCAATAAAAATCCATTGGAAGTTTTTTCCCATTCACTCACAATCTTCCCCCTCACGGATTCATAGCTTCCCCTGGCCCAACTCAATGCACGCGGTGGCTGCGGCTTGATCTGAATGGTTTCGAATCCTGGTGATGCAGCATTGATACCGAGAAGGGAACGATAGAACCATTCATCCACAGAACCAAACATGGGATGATTCTCTGAATAAACTGTTCCCGGATCGCCCCATGTTTCCCAAAGTGTTGTTGCACCGTGATGGATCATGTTCAGCCATCCGGGATAATCGGGCTGAGTCACTATTTTCCATGCAAGCTCCTGCTCATTTCTTTTTCGAAAAAGATCCAACATCATACGGGTAGAAAAAATGCCTGTAGCCAGATGTTCCTTATGTCTTTTTATTTCATCGAGTAATACCTGCCAGCTCAATTCTTTTTCCGGAGAAAGATCATACCAGAGTGCAAAGACTTGTGCCGATTGAGTGGCATTGTCAAACCTTCCCGTAGTGGGAACAAGATATTTTCTAATGATGGCCGAACGGATATTATTCGCCAGTTGATTGAAATGAATGGAATCATCTTTTTTCCCGAGTATGCCTGCAAATTCTTCGGCCAGTCGGGCGTGATGATAATAAAATGCAGACGCGGTAAAGGCTTCCGGCTTGGTGTCCACCGCTTCATGATCGCTGATGTCCCAATGATAGAGTCCCTCATAAGAATGATCTTCCAAAAACTTCATCTGCTTTTTAAATGCAGGATAATTATTTTCAATGATCCTCTTGTCTCCATAAAACTCGTAGAGCTGCTTTTGCAAAAAAGGAAAAGCAAGCTCCCAGCCCAAAGGGCCTGAGTCATCGCCGTAGCCGCGGTCTGCAATTCCTGTGAAGGGCGCGATTTCTGTGATGCCACCTTCATTTCTTTGTTCATTGGCAAAATCGCGGACGGACTTTCCATAAAAATGGATCATGTCATAATTATACAGGAAGGCATCGGCCGTGGCCACCATATCGCCTCCATATCCCATTTTTTCCCGGCCAGGACAATCAGATTGAATGCTGAACACATTACTGAGGAAAGTCCACTGGGTCACTTCATGCAAATGATTGAGATCTTCATCAGAGCAAATGAACGTTCCAGTTTGCTCAAGATCCGTGTTCATGCGCAATGCTGTGATATCATCAAGATTTGGTTGTCCGGGCCATCCCGTGATTTCCAGGTATCGAAATCCGTGAAACGTAAATCGAGGTGCCCATTCTTCAACTCCTTCCCCTTTCAAAATATAATGGTCCTCTTGCCAGGCAGTTTCCGGAGCGCCCGGTCCACCTTTGATTCCTCCTTTTTTGATTTGTGTGGCAGCAGTGGTTAGTACATTCAATCTTCCATCCGCAAAAAGGTCTTCACCATATCGAATTGAAATCCTCGTCCCTTTTTTCCCCTGCAATCTGATGCGGGCCACACCTGCAAAGTTTTGTCCCATGTCCACGATAAATGTATCGCGGCCTGTTTCGGTCAAACGCACTGGCTTTAATTGTCTGGTGATGCGAATGGGTGGCTGCATCTGTACGGTCAGTACACCGGATGGACCTTGTACCCTGACTGCATGCTTCCACTGCGAGGAATCGATCTGTCCCAGCACCCAATTTTTTTGTTCCAGTCTTGCATCATAAGTCTCACCGAGATAAACATTATTATGTGTCACCGGTCCAGGAGCAGTGAGCCAGTTTTCGTCTGTAACAATTTTTTCTACATGACCATCACTGTAGTTTAGCCATACTTCCGCTTTCAGACAAGGCCTTCCGGTTTGTTGATAGTTGCGCAGGTCCCACCTTCCAAAAAATTTAAAAGGAAGTGGATTCCACCAACCATTTCCCAACATCACTGCAATGGTGTTTTCTCCATTCTTCAACAAGGGCTGCAAGTCAAATACCGAATAGAGCACCTGTTTTTTATAAGTTGTAAATCCTGGATCCAATGCAATACTGTCGACCAGTTTTCCGTTGATCCTTGCTTCATAATAGCCAAGGCCTGTAATGTAAAGACGTGCACTGCTAATCTTTCCATGCAATAAAAATGAATGGCGAAACAAAGGCATTCGGTCCTCTGCATAGTAATCTTCGTCCTTCAGGGGCTCACTACTTCCATCACCGATCCATCTGGCTGTCCATTCACTGTCGGAAAGCGCCGTCTCAAACCAGGATGTTTTACTCCACTGCGAAACTTTTCCATTCTGATCATAAACCCTTACCCGCCAGAAATAACGTGTAGCAGACCGGAGAGGTGCACCTTTATATTCAATCAGAATATTTTGATCGGAATTGATTTTCCCCGACTGCCACATATTTCCTTTGGACCTTTCAACTTCTTTTTCCCTGGTACCGATCACCAATTCATATGCAGACTGAAAAAGATTTCTTTGAGATGAATCGATCAACCAGGAGAACCTGGGTTGGCGGGTTTCAATTCCAAGTGGATGTTTTAGATATTCGCAGGTGAGTTTGTATGGACGAATAGGAAGAGCAGCCGCATGAAAAGAAAGAACAATTAGGGAGAGGCAAAGAACAACATGATTTACCTGTAAGTATTTCAGATGGCAGGATTGCTTCATAGGATCATTTTTGTGGAAGAGCAAAAGCTACATAACTGTCTCCCGACCGGGTGCCCAGCTTGCCGCCGCCGCAGGCGATCACCAGAAATTGTCTTCCGCCTGATTCATACACCGCTGGTGTGGCAAATCCAGGAGCAGGAAGTTCCGCTTCCCACAACTGCTTTCCGCTTCTTTTGTTAAAAGCCCGGATCTTTCCATCTTTTGTGGCTGCAATAAAAACCAATCCGCCTTTCGTAATTACCGAAGCTCCATAATTTTCTGTTCCTGTTGGAGAGCCTGCATTTTTAAAACTGGTGTCATTTCCTAAGGGAATTTTCCAAAGATATTTTCCGGTGGAAAGATCAAGCGCATTGAGCGTGCCCCAGGGCGGAGCAATGGCTGGTTGATTTTTAGCGGTTAAAAATTTATTGTATCCCGTAATTGTGTATGGAAGTTTGAACACATCGTCCCGTTGGTCGTTGACAAATTTTTTTTTCGAAGCATTCCTGTCTTCCAATACAAAAGATTCAATCGCCTCGCGCTCGTTGTCATTGAGCTGACGGAATGCAGGCATCATGCGCCTTCCCGACTGCAGCAATGAATGAAACTGCGACGATGAATATTTTTTAGACACGCCCAGTAGCGAAGGATAGTTTCCGGAACCTTTTCTCTCGGGGCCATGACAACTCATACAGTTATTCTGGTACAAACGTTTTCCTGCCTGCTCATAATTTTCATTCTGCATTTTTTTGCTGTCGATGTTGACCGCCGTAATCACCCAGGGCATCTCATTGGCATTCACATAAAGGATACCAGTCTCCGGATCAAATGATGGACCGCCCCACTCTCCTCCTCCATCCAGTCCCGGAAATACAACGGTTCCCTGCAGCGAGGGCGGATTGAAGAGATGGTCGGATTTGTAAGAGGCCAGTCTTTTTTTTATTTGCGCCTGCTCGGTATCAGAAAGCAAGGGATTGATATCCTTCTCTGTAAAACTTTGTCGCATGAATGCAGCAGGAGCTGTTGGATAAGGCTGCGTGGGTGATAATTTTTCATCTTTCAGATCTGTATTCTGCGGAACCGGTCTCTCTTCGATCGGATAGATTGGCTTTCCAGATCCTCTTTCAAATAAAAATATGAAGCCGCTCTTCGTCGTGAGTGCTGCTGCATCTATGGACCTTCCATTTTTCTGAATGCTGACAAGCGCCGGAGGCGAGGAAAGATCGCGATCCCAAACATCGTGATGAATTTCCTGAAAATGCCAGAGGTGTTTTCCCGATGATGCATCCAGTGCAATAAGACAATCTGCATAGAGGTCATTGCCCTTTCTTTTTCCTCCATAAAAATCAAATGAAGCAGAACCAGTTGATGCAAAAAGAATTCCTCTTTTATCATCGAGGCTAAATCCACTCCAGTCATTCGCTCCTCCGATATACTGGTAAGCATTTGGATCATCCCAGCTCTCATAACCTGCTTCCCCCGGATGAGGAATGGTATGAAAGATCCATTTGCGTTTTCCTGTTCTTACATCGTAAGCGCGAATATGACCAGGAGCGGCCCGCGGGCCTTCATCCACTCTCGATCCGATGATGAGCAGGTCCTTGTAGACCATGGGTGGAGAGGTGGCCGTTACAAAAAGATCCTGCACTTCCCTGTCGAGTCCATCATGAAGATCGATACGTCCATTCCTGCCAAATGAAGTATCAGGTTTTCCATTTTGCGCGTCAATGCTGTATAAAAATGAACCAGCTGTATAATAAATCCTCTGATGGTTTTCATCACCGCTCCAGTAAGCCACGCCCCTGCAGTTGTTGAGGATGAAGAAGATTTGCGGATCCTTATTGGCAGAATCAAATGGATTGAAGTTCCAATGCTCTTTACCGGTAGAAGCATCCACGCAAAAAAGTTTCATCTGCGGGGAAGTGCCAAAAAGTTTTCCATCGATGATGATGGGATTGCACTGGATCTGCGAATGGTGGATGGTGTCCGCATCTCCAGTATGATAGGTCCATGCAACAGCAAGCCTTTGCACATTGGAAGTGTCTATCTCCGTAAGACCGGAATAATGAATGCTGGCCGGAGATCCTTTATAGACCATCCAACCTGAATCTTTTTTGCCCGGGTTGCAGGCAATCAAACCAGTACAGGCGAAAAACTGCAATAGAACTGTTTTGTATGTATTCACGTTGACAGGCAATTGAAAGTTTTTACTGAATAAAATTATCTGCATCTTGGTACGACTGGATCAGCAATTGTTCTCCTTCCTTTCCGGCAAGAGAATTTCCATGCTCCATTCCCAACACTCCCTTGTACCCTTTTTGATAAAGATGTTTGAATATGTTTTTATAGTTCATCTCCCCCGTGCCTGGTTCTTTTCTTCCCGGATTGTCTCCGATCTGAAGATAGCCGATCTCTTCCCAGGCAGCATCAATATTGTTGATGATATTGCCTTCATTGCGCTGCATATGATACATATCGAAAAGAAATTTACAGGAAGGACTGTTCACGGCTTTGCAGAGCGCAAAGGTCTGGTCGGAATGACGAAGGAAAAGGTCTGGTGTATCACTCAGCTCTTCCAGTACCATCACCAGTCCATGGGGTTCAAAAATTTCGCTGGCAGGGCGAAGCGCTTCTATTACGTTGGCTGTCTGAAAATCTATCGGCAGGCTTCGTTCATAATTGCCTGGAACTACCGTCATCCAGGTAGCATTACACCTCCTTGCACAATCCACTGCATTGCGGCAGGCTGCAAGAAATTTTTCCCTCCATTCTTTATTTCCGGAAGTAAGTGAGGTTTTTACCGGCCAGTGATCAAAATTGATCACGAACACGCCCATGCGCATATTCAGTTTGTTCAAAACAGCTCCAATCTTTTCCTGTTCGGGTACAGGCCGGTCCATGTAACCATTGTCCTCGATGGCCGTAAATCCCTGATCGTGCGCATACCGGATCTGATCCAAAAAATCAGGACCAGCACTGTTCCTGAACATGCCATCATGAATGGCATAATCGAGATGAAAGCCAGCGTAATGAGGAATATTTTTTTCTCTGGCATTTAGTTTCAGTGAAGAGGTCATCAAACCCGCGCCCGCTAAGAGTGAACCCTGTAAAAACTTTCTTCGAAACATGCGGTAGTTTATGG
The DNA here is from genome assembly GCA_045805145.1 of Flavisolibacter sp. Taxonomy (GTDB): domain Bacteria; phylum Bacteroidota; class Bacteroidia; order Chitinophagales; family Chitinophagaceae; genus Flavisolibacter. The sequence goes on from JBJMLU010000057.1 coordinate 11,605, forward strand.
TTTCTGGTTTATTGTTTATAAGAGTCTGTGGTTAATCTCTCTTCTATCACAACTTAAATTTAGTAGAGACGAAATGGTAATGCCCGGACCCCAGTTCTACTACAACATACTTCCCTTCCTTTCCTTTTACCCGAATGTCCTTGTTTTTATTAAGCATCTGCCCATCAAGAGTTACTACATCCATTGACACAGCTGGAATATACACAGTGGCTTTCGTGTTGACGGGAATGACCACCTCATAATCAAATTCATTGCCTTCATGCTTCCATTCACTGCTGATGATTCCATAATAGGTTTGGAGGGAAGCAGCTACCTGTGTGAGCCCTCCTCCTGGATGCGGTTGGAGTTTGATTTTTTTATATCCTGCCGCATCCGGATAAGTATCAATTCCGGCTACTGCACGATACATCCAGTCGCCGATGGCGCCATAAGCATAATGGTTGAATGAATTCATGGAAGCAGGTTCAAAGCTGCTGTCAGGATGGATTCCATTCCATCTTTCCCAGATGGTGGTGGCTCCCATTTTTACCGGATATAGCCACGAAGGCCAGGTGTCTTGCAACAAGAGCTTGAATGCAATATTGGTACGGTCAAATCTTGTGAGCACATGACAGATGTAGGGCGTCCCCAAAAAACCTGTAGACAAATGATTGTTGTATGATTTGATATTTTCCACCAGCCGGTCCACTGCCTGTGGTCGCATAGATTCAGGAAGCATATCAAAATTCAAGGCCAGCACATACGCTGTTTGTGTTCCGGAAACCAATCTTCCAGTAGCGGTTACATACTCTTTTAAAAAAGCGTTTTTGATTCTTTGCAAGAGCGCTGTGTACTGCTTCACATCCTCTTTTTTATTCAGCACCTGGGCAGCATTGAGCAAGAGTTGGGTGGAATAAGCCCAAAAGCATTGAGCAATTAAATATTTATCCGTGATGGCTGATCTTCCTCCAAGATCATTGTCCTGCATGTACGATAGCCAATCGCCAAAATGAAAACCGGTATTCCAAAGATCATGACTGCTTTGTGCATGCATGTATTCCACCCATTTTTTCATGCTTGGATATTGTTGCTCCAACAATCCCTTGTCGCCATAAGCCAGGTACATATTCCAGGGAACAATCGTGGCCACATCAGCCCAGCCCGTTGCACCTGCAGAATTAGGGCCCAGGATATTCGGAATCACGAAAGGAACGGACCCATTCGGCAATTGGTCGGCAGCAACGTCCTTGAGCCATTTCGTGAAAAAATTATGTGCGTTCATGTTGAAGGTGGCTGTACGTGAAAACACCTGCGCATCTCCAGTCCAACCGAGTCGTTCGTCTCTTTGCGGACAATCAGTAGGAACATCCAGAAAATTTCCACGCTGTCCCCACTGGATATTATGTTGCAATCGATTGATCATGGCATTGGAACAGGAAAAATTTCCACTGGGTTTCATATCTGAATACAGCGCCACTGCTGTAAAATTTTCCGGTTTCAAATCTTCTTCCAGTCCTTCTACCTTGATGTACCTGAATCCATGAAAAGTAAAATGGGGTTCGAAAACATTTTCTTCACCATCCAGAATATATTCGTCGGTTGCTTTTGCACGGCGCAAATTTTCTGTATAAAAATTTCCTTCGTGGTCCAACACCTCTGCGTGCTGAATGGTTACCTTGTCTCCAGCTTTTCCTTTCATGCGAATCATCACCCATCCTACCAGGTTTTGTCCAAAGTCAATGATCTTTTCACCCTTTGGATCAGTAAAAACGTTTCGCGCGGGAAAGGTCTCATGCTTTTTTACCAGCTCATTGTCCGTAGCCACTAAAATATCTTTTGGATAATCTTCTTCTTTTACTGCCGGCCAGTTTGCGTCGTTGTAATCAGGATTGGTCCAACCCTTCTTGTCCATCCGCGCATCATAGGATTCTCCATCATAGATTTCTGAATTGCGGACAGCGCCGGTAGAAGATCTCCAGCTTCTGTCTGATACAACCGTTTCAGAACTTCCATCGGCATATTCAATGGAGAGTTGAAAAAGCAGTGAAAGGTCTTTGCCATACACGTTTTTATTATTGCTATAGCCGATGACCCCGCGGTACCATCCATTTCCCAGCATCACCCCTACTGAATTATCTCCCTTGTTCAAAAGGGTCGTTACATCATACACCTGGTATTGCAAACGTTTTTGATAGGCTGTCCAGCCCGGAGTGAGAAAGGCATCACCAATTTTCTTTCCGTTGATGTAGGCAAGGTATAAACCATGAGCAGTAATAAAAGCTGTGGCTGAACGGACTTCTTTTCCTGCAACAAATTTTTTACGCAGAAGTGGACTCGGACGATGCACACTGTCTTCTTCTGAAGGACTGATCCAGGCAGCTTTCCATTCAGAGGGTTTTTGCAGTCCCATCTGCCAGAACGCAGTTTCGCTCCAGTCGTATGCTTTACCATGATTGTCCCAGGCGCGCACTCTCCAGACATATTTTTTTTGAGAAAGAAGCGCAGAACCTTTAAAGTGGACCATTACAGAAGAATCAGAATTCACTTTGCCACTACTCCAAACAACATCTTTTAAAAGCGGGTCGTTCATTACTTCTATTTCATAAGCAGTTTGACGCGTATTTTTTTCATTGCTGTTCAACTGCCAGGTAAAACGAGGACGCGTAGTTTCAATGCCCAATGGATTTTGCCTGTTTTCGCAAAGCAGGTGGCTGATTTCCTGTGCGGAGAGCATCAACGGAATTTGGGCCATCATGATCAGAAATATTTTTTTCATACCAAATCGCAGATTATCAAAAGAAGAATTTTTCTTCCAACCGTTCTCTTAAATTACAACCAACTATAGATCTATCAACAACTAACAACTATAAAATCTATCAACAACTACCAACTACCAACTATCAACTATCAACTAACTAGCCCTTGAGTAGCAAAAAAAGCAAAGCAGCCAGTATTCCGCCAATGAATGGCCCAATAATGGGCACCCAGGCATATCTCCAGTTGCTTGACCCTTTAGATTTAATGGGCAGAAGAGCGTGAGCGATCCTCGGACCAAAATCCCGTGCGGGATTGATGGCATAACCTGTAGTGCCACCTAGTGAAAGTCCGATGGACCAAACGAGAAAAGCGACTGGCAATGCGCCTAACGATCCCAGGCCAATAGGAGTTTTCTGATCGCCGAATTCTGCATTGCTAAAATAAAAGATCACGAAGACCAGCACGAAGGTTCCGACGATCTCACTCAACAAATTAAAAACCGAATTTCGAATAGCAGGCGCCGTACTGAATGCAGCCAACTGCACATCAGGATCTGTAGTTGTATTGAAATGATCGCGATAGACGATCCAGACAAGAAAGGAACCAATGATCGATCCTGCGATCTGCGCGAGTATGTAATAAAGCACACGGTTCCAGGCAAACTTTCCCGCCACGGCAAGGGCAAGGGTCACTGCAGGATTTAGGTGAGCGCCACTGTATGGACTGGCCACCACTACTCCAACAAAAACCGCAAGTGCCCATCCTGTTGTGATCACCATCCACCCGGCGTTATTTCCTTTTGTGCCTTTCAAAACTACGTTCGCTACCACACCATTTCCCAATAAAATGAGGAACATGGTGCCAATGAGTTCAGCGGTAATGTCATTCATATCAGTTGTTTTGGTTTGATGAATCTGCCGACCATGCACGTGCCGCTCGCACGGCTCTTTGCCACTGCTGTACCAGTTGGCCTGTATTCATTTTTTTGTCGGGTTCAAACTCACGTTCGACCTTCCATTGTTTTTCAATTTCCGAAATGTCGCTCCAGAAACCTGTAGCCAGTCCTGCGAGATAAGCGGCACCCATGGCAGTAGTCTCTGTTATTTTTGGACGAATCACTTTTGCACCGAGGATGGATGATTGGATCTGCATCAACAAATCATCTGCTGTAGCGCCTCCATCCACGCGCAATTCTTTAATAGCAACACCAGCATCTGCTTCCATAGCTTTGAGCACGTCCATCGTTTGAAGCGCAATACTTTCAAGTGCAGCTCGAGCAATATGAGCAGCCGTGCTTCCGCGGGTAAGTCCAACGATGGTGCCGCGTGCATGCTGGTCCCAGTGCGGTGCTCCAAGTCCGGCAAATGCAGGCACAAGATAAACACCTCCGTTATCCTCCACTTTTTTTGCAAGCGCTTCTACTTCAGATGAAGAGGAAATAATTCCGAGGCTATCTCTTAACCATTGCACCACTGCTCCTCCAATAAATATACTTCCTTCAAGCGCATAGCTCACCCTGTCTCCGATTTGCCAGGCAATAGTTGTTACCAAATTATTTTTCGAAAGCACGGGTTTGTTTCCAACATTCATCAGCATGAAACATCCTGTGCCATAAGTGTTCTTGACCATTCCATCCCGAATGCACATTTGTCCAAACAGCGCTGCCTGCTGGTCACCCGCGATACCGGCAACAGGGATCTTTGCTGCGAGTATCTGACCAGCCGTCTCACCGTAACGCTCACTCGAAGAACGAACATCTGGCAACATCGCGCGGGGAATATCAAAAAGCCGGAGTAATTCTTCATCCCATTCGAGTTTCCCGATATTGTAGATCATGGTGCGTGAGGCATTGGTGACATCAGTGGCATGGACTGCTCCTCCTGTGAGGTTCCAGAGCAGCCAGGAATCGATGGTTCCAAACAGCACTTTACCTTGCAAAGCTTTTTGCCTTGCACCGGAAACGTTATCGAGTATCCACTTGATCTTTGTTGCGGAAAAATATGCATCGATGATCAATCCAGTTTTTTCCTGGATCTTTTTTTCATAGCCCTGTGCCTTCAGTTGATCGCAATAAGCAGAAGTCCTCCTGTCCTGCCACACGATGGCATTATAAAGCGGCTTACCTGTTTCCCGGTCCCACACTACTGTGGTTTCTCTTTGGTTGGTGATACCAATGCCTGCAATCCGCGATGGTGTGAGGCCGGCTTTTACAATTGCCTCTGTAGCGGTAGACACCTGAGAGGACCAGATCTCGAGCGGATCATGTTCCACCCACCCGGGCTGCGGAAAGATCTGTTGAAATTCTTTTTGGGCCAGCGATACAATATTTCCCTGCCTGTCGAATACAATAGTGCGGGAGCTTGTTGTTCCCTGGTCCAGAGCCATGATAAAATCGGAGTCGTTCATATGGTGAATGGTGAATGGTGAATGGTGAATAATGAATAGTGAATAGTGAATGGTGAATAGTATAGCCAAGTTATAAAGAATAGAAATTGCAAATCATTAAAACAGTCGGTCTTGTTCGCAAATTCAAAAGCGCTCGTCGATCTCATATTGCAATCCCCTGCTTTAGGTTCTGGCACTTCGGCTGGTACTTCCTGGTTCTAAATTCCGATTCATTAGTCCGATTCAGGATCCGTTTCGCCAAATTCAGGAGTAAGGATTGCCCTTTGCCGTCAAATATCCCGATGCCAGTTGGTTGAATTCACGAAGTTCATTTTCTTTCCATTCATTGCTTCGTTGCAATTCCAACTGTATGATTTCTGCCACCCTGGGTGCTGCTTCCATGGCTGCACGGGCGTCTAAAAACAAAATGCGCATTCGCCTCGCAAGCACGTCTTCAATTTTTCTGGCCATTTCTTTTCGCACGGCCCAAACTGCCTCCGCTTCCATTTGCGGAAAACCGGCGACTAATTGTTTTCCCAACTGAAAATCCTTCTGAATGAGTTCTTCAATGTCACTGGCATCAGTGCCATATAAAGAAAGATGATTTTCTTCTGAACTGCCAGTGCTTCCGTGCAACTTCAGTTCTTTGGTGATACAGCGTGCATAACTTAGTCCCGCAATTCTGATGGCTGCGTCCACCGTATCCTCCGCCATTTTACGATAAGTTGTCCATTTGCCTCCTGTTATTGTGATCAAACCCGAAGGACTCACTACAAGCTTATGGTCTCTGGATATCTCGCGGGTACGGCTGCTGGCTTTTTTCGGCATGGCCAAAGGCCGAAGTCCTGCAAATACGCTGAGCACATCTTCTCTTCGCGGAGCAGGAGAAAAATAATGTTGAACCGTCTGCAAAATAAAATCAATCTCCTGCTCCAGTGCTCTTGGCTCCAGGCTATGATTTTTCAAGGGCGTATCGGTGGTGCCCAACAGAACATGATCATGCCAGGGCACGGCAAACAACACCCTCGCATCGGAAGTTTTTGGAATGAGCAAGGCACTTGTGCTGTCAAGAAATTTTTTATTCAGCACCAGATGAATACCCTGACTGGGCTGAACCAGCGGCTGGTCCTCGGGTTCGTCCATCATCCTGATGTCGTCTACAAAAACACCAGTGGCATTGATTACCGATCTTGCGTTTATCGCATACCCATCACCGTTTTCGAGATCCGTAACTATTGCACCAGCGATCTTACCCGAATTTTTTTTGAGAGCGGTAACCTTGAAATAATTCAGGACAACCGCTCCTTTATCAGCCGCCGTTTGGGCAAGGGTAATTGCCAGTCGCGCATCATCGAACTGTCCATCAAAATATTCTACGCCTCCTTTCGGATTTCCGCGAAGATGAGGAAGCCGTTTTGATAATTTTCTGGAGTTGAGAAAAGAAGAATTGCCAAAACTTAGTCTTCCCGCCAGCCAATCGTACATCTTAAGTCCACTGAGGTATTTGAGTTCTTCCCATAAAGAATAACAGGGAATGATGAAGGATTGTTTTCGAACCAGGTGACCCGCATTTTTCAAAAGCAGTCCGCGTTCATGCAGTGCTTCATACACCAGTCTGATTCTTCCCTGGGCCAGATAACGCACGCCACCGTGAACCAGCTTCGTGCTACGGCTCGATGTTCCCCTCGCAAAATCGGACTGCTCAAAAACTATGGTGCTGTATCCCCTGCTGGCTGCATCTACTGCAATGCCAAGCCCCGTGGCGCCGCCGCCGACGACCAGCACGTCCCACAAACGTGGGTCTTTCAGCTGGCCGATAAATGCTTCCCGGTTAAGCAAGGTCAAATGGTTTTCAGCAAGATGGTCAGAGAATATTACAATTCATATACGATCGCTTCATAGGGTCTTAGTTGAGAAGAGGCAGCGGATGAAGGATAATTATTTATCAGAATTTTTGCTCCCTTCAGGTCCACACCAGTTGAAACAGAAGCTGGATGGTCATGGAAATTCAGAAGAACAAGAAATTTTTTTCCATTGAGTTCACGGGTGTACGCATATACATCGGGGTTATCCCGGTCCAGAAGTTTATAGCTTCCATAAGTAAGAATTGGATTGTCTTTGCGCAGGCGCACCATTCTTCGGAAATAATTCAAACAACTATTGCTGTCTGGGTCTTCCTTTTCAACATTCACGGTTGTATAATTCGGATTCACCTTCAGCCAGGGTGTTCCATTGGTAAATCCTCCGTTGGCACTGCTGTCCCACTGAAAAGGTGTTCGTGAATTATCACGCGCTGAAATTTTCTGAGCGTTTAAAAATTCCTGAAGATCACCTCCCCTTTCTTTGGTTTGCAGGTACATGTTGATCGACTCAATGTCCCTGTAGTCTTCGATCCGGTCAAATTTGATATTGTTCATTCCGAGTTCGTCACCATTGTAGTAATAAGGTGTGCCGCGCATGGTCAATAAAAAAGTGGTCAGCATCTTTGAAGAAAGTTCCCGGTACGCCGGACTGTCATTTCCCCACCTTGTCACCATCCTTGGCTGATCGTGATTACCGAGGTAGATGGTACCCCAACCTTTGCTGGCAAATACGCTATCCCATTTTGAATACACATTTTTGAATTCGATGAGGCTATATCCTTTTGGATCGGGCACTTTAAATTTATTGGGCAGGTATCCAATGCTCACACCCTCGAAATGATAAAGCATATTGAGTTCATGCCGGTCTGGATCTACAAATTCCAGGGCTTCATCACTGCTCACGCCTGCGCCTTCCGCAACGGTCATCACATCGTATTTGCTCAATGCTTCACGGTTCATTTCCTGCAGATACTGGTGCAGGTGCGGACCATGTGCATAGTAAGGGGCATAGTCATTTCCATATTTAGCAGGTAGAGGCGGAAAGCTGGTATCCTTGGAAATAAATGGAATTACGTCCATCCGGAATCCATCAACGCCCTTTTCAAACCAAAAGCGCATCATGCTGTAGATTTCTTCCCGGAGTTTGGGATTCTCCCAATTGAGGTCAGGTTGCTTGCGTGAAAAATAGTGGAGGTAATAAGATTTTGTGCTCGAATCATACATCCAGGCATCACCATTCACATCAAAGAAGCTGACTCTTTTTGCTGGCTTGCCTCGTTCGGCATTCCACCAGTGGTAATAGTTGCGATATGGATTGTCGCGCGAACTACGGGATTGTTTGAACCATTCGTGCTCACTGCTGCTATGATTCACCACCAGGTCCAGCACCAACCTGATTCCCCGGTCGTGCAGTCCCTGCAGGAGCGCATCAAAATCATCCATGGTGCCGAATTCCTTCATGATATCACGGTAATTGCTGATGTCGTAACCATTATCATCATTGGGAGAAGAATAAACGGGATTGAGCCAGATCACGTCGATGCCGAGGCTTTTAATATAATCGAGTTTTGAAATGATGCCTTTGAGGTCGCCGATCCCATCGCCATTATCGTCTTTGAAACTGCGCGGATAAATCTGGTACACAATGGCTTCCTTCCACCATTTGCGGTCAGTAATGCTATCGGCAGAGGCGTCTGTCTTGTTGGAAACACTTGAGTGGCAGGACATAAGAATTAGTGTACAGACAATTGCAGCCAGGCGAAAAATTTTCTGTGTCATTGGGGATGATTGCCCCTTGAAGATAGAAAGAGTTTTGGTTTGAGAGGGCTCTAACAGCAGAGAAAGAAAAACCTCTACGTCCTCCTTTCTCCATCGTTATTCAAAAATTCAATGCAAATGCGGAAATCCACAAGATTGGTCTTATATTTGTGTACCAAGTACACATTATAGGGGAATCCCCCTTTTGCCGGCCGTATGGATGAGAACCGAAGACAGACGTTTGCTTCGGTCTTAGTGAACTAAATCAGGAACATGTCAGAATTATTTTTGAGTTTGGAACAAACAAAGAGGGCATACCGTGTGGCTGTGAGCTGCCTGTTCTTTCTTCAGGGAATTTGTTTTGCCAGCTGGGCCTCCCGCATTCCCAGTATCGAGCAAAGCCTGAACCTCTCCGATACCTCTCTGGGAATGGTTTTATTTTCTCTTCCCGTGGGTTCGATGATCGCTCTTCCTTTTGCCGGTTGGCTGGTGACAAGGTTTGGCAGCAAAAAAATTGCCGTCAATGCCATTTTACTTTATAGCATCTTTCTCGTTTTGTTGGGACTTGCTCAGACTACCATACAACTTGTGGCCACTCTGGTATTTTTCGGCATGGCCGGAAATATTGCCAACATTGCCATCAATACACAGGCCGTTGGTGTGGAAGCAAAATACCGCCGCAACATTATGGCTTCCTTTCACGGGCTCTGGAGCCTCGCTGGTTTTACTGCAGCAGGCATCGGGACCTTCATGATTGGAAGAAACATTATTCCCGTTCAGCATTTTCTTCTGATCATGGCGCTGATCATCGCAGGCGTTGCGCTTGTTTTTAACTATCTGCTCACCGACGAAGTGAAATCAGGAACCAGCAATAAAATTTTCATCCGTCCCGATAAGTCGCTGCTTGCACTTGGCATCACTGCATTTTGTTGCATGATCTGTGAAGGCGCGATGTTTGACTGGAGCGGAATTTATTTTCAGAAAGTGGTGCATGCCGACAGAGACTGGATCGGTGCAGGCTATACAGCATTTATGTCCACCATGGCCACCGGCAGGTTTCTTGCTGATTGGGTATCGCAGCGGATCGGATTTAAAAAAACCATTCAACTCAGTGGTGTACTCATTGCATCCGGACTTTCGGTTGCCGTTATCTTTCCATTCTTGCTCACCTCCATCATTGGATTTTTCATAGTAGGCTTTGGTGTTTCCTCCGTAGTACCACTGGTATACAGTGAGGCAGGAAAGTCTTCGCGCCTATCGCCTGGAATGGCACTGGCAGCAGTTTCCAGCATTGGGTTTCTGGGCTTCCTTGTAGGTCCTCCGCTCATTGGGATTGTAGCAGGAATTTTTAGTTTGCGCATATCATTTCTGATCATAGCCATCATCGGCTTGATCGTAATCATGATTGCGGGCCGGAAAAACAGAAGCCTGGTCTAAGGATTGAACCTTATTCACCGAATTCATGCACAGAAAGTTCCCTGTAAATCAAAATGTCAGTACATTTAAAAGCTTCAAAAAAATCCAATGACAGCAGAACACCGAAGACTAGCCCTACATGAAGACAAAGCGGATCATGTGGAAAAATGGGGGCCCTACCTGAGTGAAAGACAATGGGGCACAGTTCGCGAAGATTATAGTGAATATGGCGATGCCTGGAATTATTTTCCTTTCGATCATGCACACTGCCGCGCCTATCAATGGGGCGAAGATGGACTGGCCGGAATTTCGGACAGGTTCCAAAACCTTTGTTTTGCCATAGCACTCTGGAACGGAAAAGATCAAATACTCAAAGAAAGATTGTTTGGACTGCGCAATGGCGAAGGAAACCATGGAGAAGATGTAAAAGAACTGTATTACTATCTCGACAACCTTCCTACACATTCTTACATGGAATACCTGTACAAGTATCCACAGGTAGAATTTCCCTATCAACTTTTGCGCGATGAAAACCGGATGCGCACCAAGCAAGAACCCGAATCTGAAATTCTCGACACCGGAATCTTTAACAACAACCGGTATTTCGATGTCCTGGTTAGTTATGCCAAAGAATCGGAAGAAGATATTTTTATCCGCATTGAAATTAAAAACCGTCACAATAAAGCAACTGAGATCACGGTTCTTCCCACGCTTTGGTTTTCCAACCAATGGGAATATGATCCAGCTGCGGAACAGCCGGCAATTTATTATGAAAAGAATGGGATCGTCAAAGCAGTTCATCATCACCTGGGCGATTATTATTTTCATTACCAGCCAGCGGACGATCTGTTTTTTACCAACAACATCACCAATACAGAAAAAGTAACCGGACAGCCGAACGAAAATATTTTTGTGAAGGATGCATTTCATGATGCCATTATCCATGAACTGAATTGTGACGCTCTTCGCAACAAGAAAACAGGAACCAAGTGTGCTCCGGTTTACAGGCTAAAAATTCCGGCTAACGGAACAAAGACGATCTACTGCCGGCTAAGCAATGAAAAAAAAGACAAAGCCTTTCCAAAGGGCTTTGAACAAATATTCCAGGTTCGCAAAGAGGAGGCTGATGAATTTTACCAATCCATTCTTCCCAAGGGCATGAGTTCAGATCTGCATCAGATCCAAAGGCAGGCAATTGCCGGATTGTTGTGGAGCAAACAGTATTATGCTTTCGATGTGGAGCACTGGCTTAATTCGAGCGATGGCATTACACCGGTGAGTCACAACCGGAAAATGGGAAGGAACCATGACTGGCAACATTTAAAAAACCAGGATATTATTTCCATGCCGGATAAATGGGAGTATCCCTGGTATGCAGCCTGGGACCTTGCATTTCAAACCATTTCCATGGCCATGATCGATCCTCAGTTTGCCAAACAGCAACTGCTGCTCATCATGCGCGAATGGTATATGAAACCGGACGGACAGCTTCCTGCTTATGAATGGAACTTCAGTGATGTCAATCCTCCGGTTCATGCCTGGGCCGCGCTGGAAGTATACAATATTGAAAAAAGAAAAAAGGGCAAGGGTGACCTGATCTTTTTGAAAAAAATTTTTCAGAAACTCCTGATCAATTTTACCTGGTGGATCAACCGCAAGGACCGCAAGGGAAATAATATTTTCGAAGGTGGATTTTTGGGACTTGATAATATCGGCGTGTTCAACCGTAGTTTTCATGGAGGCGATATGCAACTGGAGCAAGCAGATGGCACCAGCTGGATGGGCACTTATGCGCTGAATATGATGGATATGGCGTTGGATATCGCTTTATACGATGAATCCTTCGAGGATACAGCAACAAGGTTCTTCGAACATTTTATTCTCATTGCAGAATCATTGAACGAGCATCACCTCTGGAACCGGGAAGACAAATTCTTTTACGATGTGCTGTGCATGCCCGGAACGGAACCCACTCCTCTTCGGATTAAATCTATCGTTGGACTCACATCTTTGTTTGCAGTGTCAACCATCAGCATGCAAACACTCAGTCAACTGAAAGATTTTAAGAAGAGGACCAGCTGGTTTGAAAATTACCGGAAGGGCAATCATAAATTCTGGCCCAATGAAGAACGAAGTGATGGAGAAGAGATCCTGCTATCGCTCGTACCGCGCAACCGCCTGATCTATCTTTTGCAAAGACTGCTGGATGATGAAGAATTTCTTTCACCAGGTGGCGTGAGGGCCTTGTCCAAATATCACCGTGATCATCCTTATTCTGTTACTGTCAATGGTCAGCATCATACCATTAGTTATGATCCCGGAGATTCAACTTCTGAAATCTTCGGAGGCAATTCCAACTGGCGTGGCCCGGTGTGGATACCCATCAATTTTCTAATCATCCAGTCCCTTCGACGTTACGGAAATTTTTACGGTGATAGTTTCCAGGTAGAATATCCTGTTCGTTCCGGCAATATGATCAATCTATGTCAGGCAGCAGATGAACTCACCAAAAGAGTGATCAGCCTTTTCAAGAAAGACCCGGAAGGAAACCGTCGCTCCTATGGACCTTACAACTGGTTTTATCAGCAGAAGGGTAATGAGCATCTGGTTTTATTTTACGAATACTTTCATGGCGACACCGGATTTGGTTTAGGCGCCAGTCATCAAACCGGATGGACGGCCCTGGTAGCGCAACTCATAAGCGAATATGCACAACACAGAGGACAGGGAAATAAGGAGAAACAGAAAGAGAAAGAAGTAGAGGAAGAGAAAGCTGTTGGCTGATGGCTATTAGAGGCTTATTGTTTTTGGTGAGACGGATTAAATAACTGAGAAAGAAGAGCGCAGGGATTTTCGCAGAGGAATAGAGACTCTTTTTATTTAATTAATTATATAAATTTTCCCCTGGGTTTCTCTCTCTTCTATCAACTATCAACTATCAACTATCAACTATCAACCATCAACTACCAACTATTCCCTTTTCGCTTTATCAATGGCATCCAAAAGTCCATCCTCGTACGAGTCCCCGGATAATTCCCAGAACATGATGCCACAAAATTCAAAGTTGAAAGTTCAAAATTCAAAGTTCAAAATTCTGAATTCTAAGTTCTCAATTATACTCTACAAACCATCAACTACCAGCTATCAACTATTAGCCATTGATAATTTCATCGTAAGTTACTCTCTACCGAATTTCCTGATCACAGATTTCACGCCTGCCCGTACCGAACGGTACGTTCGGGCGGGGATTGATTAGCAGATTTTCTGGATTGATGATTTCATAGAAACCTGTTCTATCCCAATTCCCAATTCCTCTTTGGCCGCCGAAGCTTTAGCGTAGGAGGCAATTCCTAATTCCAACTTAATACCCAATACCCTACCGCGGGAACCATTGATAAAACGCCAGGTACACGCCGTTGCTCCAACCAAATCCATCCTGGGTGGGATACTCTCCTCCTCCACTCGTCAAGTGTGTGTCTTCCACATTGTATTTTTCCATCATTTTGCCGGTGGCGGTAAAAACTTTTTCATTGAGTGCCATCCATCTCTGGGCAATGGTTTTGGCGAGATCATTGAAATGATAATTCATCAATCCCTTTACAGTCAGAAATTCAAGAGGGGCCCAACCATTCGGCGCATCCCACTGTTCACCGGTGTTCCAGACCGTGCTGACTACTCCACCGGGCTTGAGGAATTTTTCCTGTACCTGCTGGCTCACCCATTTTGCCTGGTCTTGTGTGGCCATCTCTACAAACAGGGGCATGAGTCCGGCCAGAGACCATCGTCCTGTCGTTTTCTTTTCTTTGATGTCGTAGTCGAAAAAGAAATGAACATTGTTGTTCCAGCAATATTTAAAAACAGATGTGCGGCGTTTCTTAGCGTTGTTGCTGTATTGATTGGCTTTTGTAGATGATCCGCTTGCGCGTGCTGCTTTAGAAAGAATATTTTCATAAGCATAGAGCAAGCCATTCAGATCAACCGGAACTATATCGGTGGTCTCGATAGTATTGAGGTGAAGGGTGTCATCAAACCAACGGCTGCAAAAGTCCCATCCGCTTTCCGCAGCTGCTCTCAGATTCACAAAGGCCTTTCCATCTTTGAGCAAATATCTTTTACTAGTCGCTACATCTTGTGCATAAGACTCCTGGCGTGGCGCATTGTTGTCATCCCAATAACGATTCAATATCGATCCGTCCGGCATTTTAACGAGGCGACGATAAGTATTCGACTGACTTAATTTTTCACTGCCCTGCATCCAGAATTTGTATTCTTTTTCCATGGCGAAAAAATATTTTTTGTACACCGCATCTCCTCCGTGCTGGTGCAACAGATCAACCATAAGCGCAAAGTATGGGGGCTGCGACCGGCTCAAATAATAATTACGGTTGCCATTGGGAATATGACCATAGCGGTCGATGAGTGATTTGAAATTGTTGATCATGTCTTCAATCAGGTCATAGCGTTTGCTGGCGGCGAGTCCCTGCATGGTGAAATAGCTGTCCCAATAATAGATCTCCCGGAACCTTCCTCCCGGAACAATGTAGGAATAGGGAAGGGGAAGAAGAGAACTGTATTGTTGCACCGTATCCGCTTTTCGGGTGAGTACATTCCACAATTGATCGAGATGTTGTTTCAAAGAAAGTCCCTGCTTTACCTGAACGCTGGGTGTGGCAGGAACATTGAAGTTCTGAAGCACGAAAGAAGAAAGGTCAAATCCCGGTTTTGATTTTTGATCTGCATATTTTTTCAAAATAACAGAAGGGGCATATTTGGGTGTGCAGTCCACAAAGGTTTTGTTGTCGGGAAAAACTTTTTTTGTCTGCACCTCAATAAATAAACTGCCCCAGAGTTTGTCGGGTGTAGGGGTTTGAGCTGCGCTACGGACAAGGAGGCCGGCAAGCAGAAAAAGCAAGGTCCATTTTTTCATGATGGTGGTGAAGTTTGAAGTAGATTAAAGATAGGGAGGATTGTGGTTTATGGTTTATGGTTTATGCCTTGTGCTTTTCTTTCTCTTTCTCTTTCTGTTTCTGATTTATGGCGCCAGGAGAAGACTAACCGCAAAGAAATAAGTTCCCAGAGGTCTGCACAGAGTTTTATCGTTAAAGCCTGACAAAGCAACTTCTCTTTATGCAGCGCCGTTGCCTTGTATGTAAAGAAAAAGCATTCCCTTAAAAAAGAGAATGCTCAGAAATTTTTAAAGTATTTAGTTGAATGAGAATGCTACTCCGAGGTTGATAGAATAATCGGCAAAGGCTGCATCACCGTGCGAATACACGCCAGTTTTTTGCGTTTTGATCTTATCGGGAACACTCTGGGTGCGGTTTCTTTCTACGGCAACAGGAACAGAGAAATACAACTGTGTCCTGTTGATCTTATACGCCACCACAGGTTCTGCAGAAATAACGTAACCAGGTCTTCTGAATCCACCACTGCCTCCAAGCAGATCATACACTGGAAGACATTCCATCCGCATACCTGCAGAAACAACGAATTTATCCAGAACCAAACTGCCTCCTGCACGAAGCATGTATTGGTCGGGAACACTCATCACATCACTGCCATAAGTAACTGAAGAAGGAGAAGTAATGCCGCCTCTTGCAGTAGAAACGCCATTCTGCTCACGCGGATTGGCCAGGTAATAAGCATTGGCATAAACACTGATATTGCGGCTCACATGATAAAAAGCATTCAGTTCACCGGTGATTCCTGTGCCTCCATCTCCCAGTTGTATGGACTGGTCAACAGGTCCCAATACTTTCACGCTGTCGTTCTTGTAGAAATAATCCTGGTAGCGATAGTCTCCTGTTGGGAATTTGATACCAAGTCCCAACTGCACATTCAGCCGGGTTCTTTTTGCAGGATCGATGAGCCAGTAGTAACCTGCAACACGAAGATCTCCCGTTCCAAATGAATGAGTGCTGTGACGCGTCTTTCCATCATGTTCATAAAGTGAAGAACGATCGTTGCTGATCACCGGTAAAAAAATCCCAAAAGACCAACGGTCGTTCACCATTTTGGTAAGAGCAAGCTCGGTTGAAAAAACATGGTTGACAACTTCCGTTCCTTGTTCCACTCTTTGCTTTTGTTCGTCCGTTCCAACAAAATGACGAAAGGATTTAAAATAACGGCTGTTCAAAGCAAAGGTCCAGCCCTTGTTGTTTCCGTCCTGTTCCTGATGCGGACCGGACATAGTGCATACACCGCCATTGTTGCGAATGGCGACACAGCCCTGTGCCTGCACGGAATAATAATTAACCGTGCAGATTATAATGAGCATAAGCAGTTTTCTCATAAAAAAGTTTAATGATTGTAAGACAATTGATTTTCGTTTCGGCGCAGGTGAAGCTTGTTCACGATGTACTCGCCGATTTGTTTTCCCAGGATATTACCCTGCTCCAGGTCGGAGCGGTAATGGATTCCACCATACAGCCGGGACCAGGAAGCTTCCAATGCCGCATCCCTGAACGATTTGAAGGAACGGTTGGGAATTCCGAATTCCAGTTCGGAACTGTCGGTATATTCAAAATGATCTCCGAAATGATGGGACATAACTTCCGCGGAGGCCGAAGAGATCACAGAGTGTCCACTCACATAAGATGGAAACGGAGGCGTTTGAATATAAGGCTGCCAGGTAGGATCAAGGTATTTGTTGATCACTGTTTCAGGACGAATTGTATTGTTCATGTACTTCGTCTTCCAGCAGACAATAAATCCGTCGAATAAAGCAATGGAAGTTTCCGTGTAAGCCGCTACGGTTTTATCAAAATCGGCTTTCGATTTTTCTGCCGCAATGCCTACAATATTCATCCAGTGACCGGGAGGAGAAAATTTCTTTGTTGCATACATCACATGACCTGTCACGTGAAGATTAAAGGGATTGTCATCAAAGAAATCAGCAATCTGCTTTTGTTCCTCGGTAAGGTTGTTGACAGTATTTTTTACTTCCATCAACTCTTTACAATATTTGGAGTTACTGTCTTTCATATTGTATGCCGGGGGAAGTGGGGATACAAACTGAGTACATGAATCAAGCACAAGGGTTCTGATGTCGCACCAGTGTGGCTCCATGGCCTGGCTGTAGGCAGGAGGCGTTGGAATCCATCTTCCCTCATCATTTTTCACAGTATATTTTTCCGCGCTCCGGGTTTGCGCATAGTTGTCCATCTTGCTCCATTTCATAATGGTAGCGGCAATAGTATCACTAAAAGCAATGCTGTTGCGAAGAACATCAGAAGGCATTCCGGCATTCTCTGCTTCGTCTTTCAATTCATTCCAGTAGTCCATCAATACACCCTCAGGAAAAGTTACTGCGTTGCCTACTTTCACAAATGAAAGAACTGCGGCGAGCTGATAATCGACCTTCGCGCCCGCAGGTGCCTTTGGCATGTTTGGAAGTTGTTTGATCTGTCCACTGAGTGAAAGATAATTGCTATCGCCGGCAGCCATACATTCATAAGCAGCAATGTTGGCATAGGCATAGTTGCGCGAAGCAACAACAGGTGAAAAATTGTTGTACAACACAACATCGTTCAGCTTTTTTACTGTTTTGCAGTAAAGAAGCGGATCGTGGGTAAATTTTGTATAATCTTTTTGCTTGCAGGCGAACAGGCAGCTCGCGATGCCGAACGTCAATAATATATTCTTCATGTTTAACGGTGGTGTTTAGTCAATACAATAGATCAAATAGCGAACAGCATTGACTGGGGAGGACGCTCCTGCCGGGAAGAAAAACCGGGTGCAAGAAATTCTGTTTGAGAGGAAAAATATTTTTGTCTGATCACAGGACCCAGTACAAAAGAGTGTTGGGTAATGTTCTGACAATAATCCGGAAGCGTGATCTTGATAATGCCTGGAGCTTTCTTGTTGAAGGGCTGGCCTTCCAGAGAAAGTTTAAACCAGTCGTTCTTCACGGATTGCAATTGAGTTTTTGCCTGGTTGGGAAGACAGAGAAGTTCCAAAGTATCATTGTACACTCTTCTCTTTACATATTCATAGTCCACTCCATTCATACGCACCGAACCATAGGCCCTTTCAAACTGTAGTGAACTGGTATAGTAAGGAAGGTTCAGAGAAGTCTTTATGGAGATCAGGTCTGTCTCTTCATACTGGGACTTATCGAGGCGGGAAGAAAGCAAAGAACTCTGATGGTCCTGGATGCAATCGATCATCAGCCTGTATCCGTAAAAATTAAAAAGAAGGATCAGCAAAAACAGTATGGAAAGCAGTCGTCTCAAATGGGGCTTAAAAAGCTGGCAAAAGATAGCAAATTTTTACCTGATGGTGAAAGTTTTCTTTTCCCTTCCAACCCCTGTGATGGTAAGGCTTTTCCAGCCCTTTGGAAGAATGGATTTCACCTGCCGGATACCGGTAGGCGTTATCTCCAGTCCACCAAATCCCATGATCACCGCTTGTAAGATTCCGCCAGCACCCGTTGCAAAATATGGATTGGTGCCTCCTTTCGTTTCTGCAATCACCCGGAAGGGAGGAAGCAGGTTGGGCTCATAAGATTCCTGAAACCACTGCGCAGCCTTTGTTGCATTACCCAAACGTGCATAAAGCAAAGCAAATACTGCCTGGGTCATGGCAGGCGTGCCTTCATCGGGAACCCTGGTTTCATAGTATTCCAGGTCTTTTCTCACCTGGGCAGGATCGTTGATCTGGTGTAAAGGATAAGCCAGTAGATTCACATCAGCCTGTTTGATTCCTTCGCCATGATAGGCTCCGTGTTCTTTAGTAACACCATTCTCCAGTTGAAGGATGGGAATATTGTTGGCAACTTCCGTCCAGTCGGAATTTGCGGTGAGACCGAGAATATTCGCAGCCTGCACCGCGAGTTGAAGATTGGTTTTGGCTGCGGCATTGGTGAATGCATTGTTGTCTACGTTCTCGGCCCATTCGTCTGCTGCTACCACATTGCGGATCTCGTAATGTCCCGGTCCGTTTCTCTCTACACGCGAAGTCCAGAAATCGGCAGTAGCGGAAAGAATGGGCCAGCCTTTTTCGCGCAGCCATTGTTTGTCCTGCGTCACTGCATAATAATTCCAGGCTGCAATGGCTACATCGGCAGTGATATGGTGTTCGAAGGGACCACTAAGTGCCCATACCGGAGTTTCTTCAACGCCGCTTTCTGCACTTTCCCAGGGAAACATTGCACCTTTATATCCATTGGCAAATGCATTCTTCTTCGCTGCTTCCAGTCTTTGATACCGGTACTCCACCATACTCTTTGCCAGTTCGGGATGCATCAGCAGAATAGCAGGATACATCCATAATTCAGCATCCCAGAATACATGTCCGTTGTAACCAAGTCCGCTGAGTCCCATGGGCGAAGGAGAATAGGCGGTTCCTTCGCGAACAAAAGAATAAAGATGATAAAGCATGCTGTGAATGTCCTGTTGTGCCTGCGGATCGCCTTCGATAAGGATATCACTTTTCCAGAGACTATCCCATGCCTGTCTGTGAAAGCGAAGCAGTCGCTCACGTCCTTCGAGTTTGGCAAATATGGTGAGTCGCTCGGCTTCATTGAGAGGATCGTCGTGGTGTGCAGAAGTGATGGATGAACCGGCAATGGAAAAATGATAGGTCCGACCAGCGGCGATCTTTTTGCTGAATTTCATCAGGTGCATGTTGTTGTCCCACATCTCGTGGATCACCCGTGGTTCGGAGCCGTGCGGTTCTTCGAAAAGAAAGCTGGTACTGGCACACATCAGGAGTTTTCCCGTGGGAGATTTCGCGGTGGATGTGAGAAGGCTGATTACGACATGTGGTCTGTCGATTTCATTGTAATAATTCTGGACATCGCGAAGGGCATCAGGCGCTTCCATCACACTGCTGGCGGTGATGGTGATATCTTTTTTGGCCGTGATGGTGACGTCCATGAGCACAGTAAATGGAAGATGCCGCAGTGAATAATAAGTATAGCTCACCGACGCGTTGTTGGTGTAATCAAAGGAAGTAGTAAATCCGGCTGACTGCATGTCGAGTTCCTGTTTCATATTGCTTACACCGGAAGAGGAAACACGATGACCGTCGATATCGAGGTTCATGTTGAGCAAATTGAAGCTCCGCAAAAAATTGCTGACCCTTCCCCTTCCATAGAGGTCGTAGGCTCCGGCGAGTACTACGTCTTTTACTTTCAATGGATCGGGAGAAGAAACAATTCCGATCATGCCATTGGCCACGGTGACGCCGTAGTAATGTGCGGGGTCGATATTAGAGGCAGTGATCTTCCAGGGGTCGATGGTTTGAGCGGACAAAAACACAGGGAGAAGAAACAAAGCAGTCGTCAGGCGGTGGTAGAACATGGGGCTAATTTAGGGTATCTGGTTTATTGTTGCAGTTTTGGAGCCTCCGGAGGCGCTTATACAATAGTATACTAGTAACTATATAGAGACCTTATAGGTCTTTAAGACCTATAAGGTTACCCCCCGAAAAATCATTCCAGCCATCTCTGTTATATTTGTCGCCATGCTGAAAAAAATTTTGGGACTGCTTCTGCTGGTGATCGTGGCGGCTTTGGCTTTGATTTACCTGTTCATACCTTCTGAAATTGAAGTCAGCGCGAGCACTGGAATTTTTTGCACGGAAAAAAATGTCAACGATTGCGTTCATGACACCGCTGTGTGGAAGCGCTGGTGGCCTGCAGACGAAAAGCACCACGAGGTTCAAAATCATCTTTTCCGGTATAACGGCGATGAGTACCTGATAAAACAACCACTTGCCAATGGAGCGGAAATTCAACTCACCCATGGTAACACTGCCTATCCTACAAAATTCATGGTTCTTCCGGGGGGCAAAGATTCTGCACTCGTGATCTGGAGCACCGGAATTCATGCCGGACGGAATCCTCTTAGCCGCTTGTCTGCTTATTTCAAGGGTAAAGAAATACAAGACAATCTCGAATCCATACTGGCTCACCTGCACGATTTTGCCCAGCATACAGAGAACCTCTATGGTTTTCCCATCGAAAGAACAACGTTCACCGATACGGTTCTATTGGCCACGCGTTTTTCTACTTCCTCCTATCCCGACTTGTCAAGTATCTACGCGGCCATCCATGATATTCGCGTCCAGATTGCCCGTGCTGGCGCAGTAGAAAAGGATCATCCCATGCTCAATGTACACGCGATCGATTCTAATCACTATGAAACCATGGTCGCCATTTGCACCGACCGTATGATTGACGCTCCTCCTCCTTTTTTTTTAAGCCGCATGGTGGCGATGAAGGACCGCTTTTTGAAAACCGAGGTGCAGGGAGGGCCTGGTCGTATCCGGCAAGCACATGAGGCAGTGATCCGATACATGGAAGATCATTTTCTCTCCCAACCTGCTATTCCTTTTGAAATCCTGGTCACCGAAAGAAATCAGGAAAAGGACAGCTCAAAGTGGAAGACGGTGATTTTTTATCCGAGTATGTAATTTTTAGGGAATTGGGTAATGGGGTATTAAGGTAATAAGGTATTAAAGTGGAATTGGGAATTGGGAATTGGGAATTTGGAATTAGAAGTGAACTGTTTCCTATGAAATTGTCAGCCCAGCTAATTTATTCAGTCCTCTTCTTACAATCATGGTAAATCAATTCAATTCCGATTGAATTTTGAGAAAAGCTAACGTAGAAGTTTTGAACGAAGAATATTTTTAGAATAAGAAAAATCTTTGGATAAAAACTTTGCGCCCTCCTTTCTCCGTAGTAAAATCGCCATAATGATTTCATAGATCCTTGCTCTTTCCAAATTCCCAACTCCACCCTAATATCCCAATACCTTAATACCTAATTCCTTTTTCTGATGACCATGACACTATCATTGTTTCTTGCCAACACCCAGGCTACGCCCACACCCGATAAAGAGATTGGTTTGATGTGACGCACCTGGCCTTTGATGGCAAGACCGTTGATATTTTCACAACTGAATTTTCCCTTGCCATGGTTTACGAGGATGGTCCCAAAGTCTGCATCATACCTTCCCATCTGAATGTTGTTGTCGTAATAATTTCCTACCATCAAAATATCAGGGAGGCCGTCTCCATTCGCATCCATTACTGTAGCATCACGATAAGGACTTAGCTGTGCTTCCCAGGGAAGCGCCTGGGTGGTAAAATTCATGTGGCCATCATTGATCAGAACTGCATTGGAAAAATAATCAGCACTGAACACTTCTGCAGTGCTTAATTTATCTTCTGAAAAAATATCATTGATGCTTGCCTGTGCAAAATCACCGGCATAAAAGAATTTTTTCTTGATCAAAGGGATCTGTTTTTGCAATTCCTCTTTGCTGGCAAAAGGTAATTCCTTCCCCTGCACATAATAAGTCAGGATCTGTTCCTTTTTTCCGTTGTTGTCAAAATCATTATAGTATAAATGAACCGGTTCTTCCGGACTAGCTTTTAGCCGGCTGTTCAATCCCAAATTGCCTGCAATCAGGTCAAAATCGCCGTCATTGTCCACATCAACAGGAAGAACAAAATTCCACCAGCCTTTTTTATCGGTCAATGATTTTCGTGAGAAGGAACCATGATTGTTGATGAAGGCTTCAATCTTCCCCCACTCACAGCAAACGATCAGGTCCTTGTCTCCATCCTTATCCAGATCAAACCACAAGGCACTTGTCACCATTCCAATATGAGAGAGCTCCTTTGAGTATTGCTCCGTGACATCAATAAATTTTCCCTTGCCATCATTCTTTAATAAAAAAGAATGCGGAATCTGTCCGTATTCCCAGGGAACAGCCCGTCCACCCAGGAAAAGATCAACAAAGCCATCTCCATCAAAATCATAAGGCACAATACAGGAGAAAGTTTGATACAATCCGCTAAAAGCATTCTCCAGTTTGTGCAGATTTCCCTTCCCATCATTTAAATAAGCGCGGGGCAAAAGATGTTCGTCATCACCATAATATTCATTGCCTCCACTCGCTACCAGCAAATCAGGATGTCCGTCATTGTTGATATCTGCCCAAACCGCATCTACATCCTCATACATGCTGTCGGGAAGAAGCGACGGTTGTGTTGTTCTTTGAAATTTTCCATCAGGCTGCTGCAAATAAACCGCGTCGTGGAAAGTCTTGGATGCACCCAAAAAAACATCATCAAGACCGTCATGATTGATGTCGGCAACAGCCAGTGCAGGTCCTTCCGAAGAGATCATGTGCGGAATCAGTGGCTCGCGGTTAAATTCAATGAATGGATTTTCTTCGTGTTTGTAATCCAGTTTTACATTGCTGGTGATGTCCTCCATTGGTGCTGTGGTGTTGCGCTGAAAAGAAGTGATCCTTGCATAATCAAATTGCGGTGCTCCTTTTTTATAGTTGAAGGTTATTGTTCCCGGAGAAAGATTTACTTTTTCAAAACTATTATCCGGCCAGACAAGAAAGGCAGAATCAATTCGCGTCTGGTCCAGACCAATGTGAATGGGTACCTGCATGCTGGACTGAAATCCTTTCACCGGATAATTTTCATAGGTTCTTATACCTCCGTTGGCAAACAAAATGATTTTCGCGCCGAGTGCATTGACATTTTTTTCCGGTCCTTTGAGTTGAATGTCCACGAAATTTTTCTTGTGGCTGTCATTGCTTCTATTTTCATATACCATCACCGGATCATCAATATTGTTTACCACTACGTCCAGGTCACCATCATTATCCAGGTCGGCGTACACAGCTCCGTTGGAATAACTGGGTGCATCGTTTTCAACAGCATCACCCATGTCTTCAAAAGAAAGGTCGCCTTTGTTGTGATAAAATTTATTGGGAATCTTTATTTCCGGAAATTTATTCACCAGGGCCATGTTCCTTTCATCTAGCTTGTTGTCGCGAAGCTTTTCCTGTATCTCCGCAGTGGAAATAAAATCCACGTAGTCCATATCGTTCATTCGTTTGGGAATGCCATTCGAAATGAAAAGATCTTTCAATCCATCATTGTCAAAATCCATCCAGAGCGGCGCCCAGCTCCAGTCGGTAGCATACACACCGGAGTACAAGCCAGTTTCACTGAACATCCCGTTTCTCCGGTTGTACTGAAGATTATTTCTTGTGTACTGGTAATTATAACCAACAGAGATCTTATGAAAAAAAATATCATAGTCATCTTCACCTAATGAACGCTTAAGAATATATGGATCGGAAG
Source organism: Flavisolibacter sp. (assembly GCA_045805145.1). Taxonomy (GTDB): domain Bacteria; phylum Bacteroidota; class Bacteroidia; order Chitinophagales; family Chitinophagaceae; genus Flavisolibacter. The sequence goes on from JBJMLU010000057.1 coordinate 35,883, forward strand.
GAAGCATGTCCATGGAAATGATCTCGGGATAACCATCGTTGTTGGCGTCTGCTACATCAACTCCCATTGAAAACTGGCTGGTATGCATCAGGTGCTGATTGTTCTCTTCCGAAAATGTTCCGTTCTTCTGATTCATATAGAGATAATCGTTCTCATGAAAATCATTCCCTACGTAGAGGTCGGGCCAGCCATCGAGGTTGATGTCCGAAACAGCAACACCCAATCCATAACTGATGGCAGAACTGTTGATACCCGTTTCTCTGGTAACATCCGTAAAATGGTTTCCATCATTTCTAAAAATTCTGTCTCCGGAAAGAGGATGATAGGTGCCGAGGAATTCGCTGCGCGGTGCAAAGGTTCCATTCTGATGTACCGAATGATTGAGCAGAAAAAGATCGAGGTCGCCATCATGGTCGTAGTCAAAGAAAACAGCCTGGGTGCTGAACCCGGAAAAATCAAGGCCATATTGCGCTGCCTCGTCCTGATAATGAGGAATTCCGTTGTTATCGATACCAGTACAGACCAGCAACTGATTTTTGCTGTTCAACACTTCATATTTCCCCACACGACAAACATAAATATCCAGAAGTCCATCGTTGTTGATGTCTACCACCGACACGCCGGTTGACCATCCTCCATCCTCAGGTATTCCCGATTGTTTTGTTACATCAGTAAACGAAAGGTTTCCTTTATTCAGATAGATTTTATTTTCCTGTTGATTGGAAGCAAAGAAAAGATCCGTGCGTCCATCGTTATTGAAATCACCGGCGCCGATTCCTGCACCGTTGTAAAAGTACATGTAGTAAAACATGTTGAATTGTTGCGAAGGCGTAAGCTTGTTCACAAAATGAAGTCCGGTTCTGTTGTCATCCAGCAAGGTGAATATTGGTTTGGAAACTTTCTTTTGATGCGATCCGCAACCAGCCCAACAAAGAACTGAAACAAGAAATAATAGAAGATGATATGTAAATTTTAGTTTTTTCATTCATCAGAATTTCGCAAGGGAACGGGGAGAGAAAACATTTTTGTTGACTTGAAATAAAACAGGCCATTCGTCATTTTGAAGAAATAAAAGCCAGGACTCTTTACTTCCATGTATTTCCTGAATATCGCGCAGCTGTCCTCTTAGTTTCAGACCAGTGCGCGAAGCGTCGATGATTTCAAACGAACCCTTCCCTCTGTTGATCAGGACATCTCCCATACTGGCGTCGAGTTGCTCGAGCTGGGGCTGAAAATTAAAAAGGTTCCCTCCAAGTACCAGGTCCATTTTTCCGTCTGCGTTCAGATCCATGCAATGAATGGCGTTTACAGACGAAAGTTGGATGTGCGGCGGAAGTTTTTGCACCACAAAATGACCACTGCCTTTATTCAACGCCACACAGGAAGAAGAATAATTAAAAGTTTTGACAAGCGATCGATTCAACACTTCGGCAGTGAATAATTCCTGTATCGACCGCGAAGCATAATCAGAGTGCCTGAGATTCCCTTTTTTCAACAGGGGTATCGCTTCTTCGAGGTCATGCTTCAGGAACACCGGTTTGTCTTTGTCGTCTACATGATAGGTCAACACTTTATCATTGACACCATTCTGGTCAAAATCGTTGATCCAGAGTTTTACCGGATGCGCAGAATCAGGACGGAGATAAAAGTTCTCTCCGATGTTCCCCAAAATCAAATCTTCTTTACCATCTCCATCCACATCGGCTGCAGAAACCGTTTGCCACCAGCCATACATCTCAGAAAGATTGGTTTTTATTTCATCAAAATGATCGTTGTTAAAAGAAAATACTCTTGGACTCATCCACTCTCCAACCATCACCAGGTCTTTCTTTCCATCGCCGGTCACATCGGTCCACACCGCACCCGTGATCATCCCTGCGTGCGCAATGTCCGGATTTTTGGTCGCAGCCATGTCTGTAAAATGTCCTTTGCCATCATTCACCATCAGATAACTGGAAGGCGACTGCCCATATTCCTGCGGAATATTTCTCCCGCCAACAAAAAGATCGATGTCGCCATCGTGATCAAAGTCCTCGGCGATGGCAATACTAATATTGTCTTTGTTGGATGGAAATGCTTCTGCATCGAGGGTGAATTTTCCCTTGCCATCATTTTTAAAAAGTCTTAACTGGAGTTGCCTGCTGCCTTCCGGAACGTTGTTTCCTCCCGGACAAACCAACAGATCGAGATCTCCATCCTTGTCACAATCAAAAAATAAAACAGCTACATCTTCGAAATCCGAAAACTGCTGAAATGCTTTTTCCTCTTTCTTCACAAAGCTTCCTTCCTGTTTCTGCAAATAGAGCTGACCCGGATGTCCCACTGTTCCTCCAATAAAAACATCTTCCCTTCCATCTCCGTCCACGTCACCCACTGCTGCCTTGGGTCCTTCGCGCGAAAGCATGCGCGGAATGTTGCGCTCGTAATAAAAGTCGACATAATCATCTTCTTCATGCTTTTCGAAATTTGCCCGAACAGGAAGAAATGCAAGATTGGTTGTAGAACTATCTGCAAAAAATGAAGGTCGTGGTTGCAGGGTTGATTCAGTCAACGAATCTATTCGATTCAGTGCAGGATGAAGATAAACCGACCTTTCACGATCGGGCCACTGCACCACCAGCGAATCAACAGAACTTGTTTTTCCCAGTCCTATGATCATCTTATAATCCATGGAGGACTGAAAGCCCCGACTGGGAATGAGTTCACGACTAAGCACCTCTCCCTTTTTGTATAATTTTACCACAGCACCCACAGCAAACCTGTTTTTTTCTTTTCCTCTTAAAACAATTGCGATGTAGTTTGAATGATGCAGCTCTCTTGAATTGTTTCTGTATACAAAAGCAGGCTGGTTTACATTGTTTACTACCAGATCGAGGTCTCCGTCATTATCCAGATCGCCATATGCAGCACCATTGGAGAACGATGGCTGGGTAAATCCCCAGGAAGCGCCAGCATCATCAAACCGAAGATTGCCCTGGTTGCGGTAGGCTTTATTCAACACATGTATCGATGGCATTTTATCCACGATCACGTCCAGCGCTTCTTTTTTCCCCGTGCTTTCCATGTGACGCATGATATCACTGGCAGAAAAATCCAGAAAATCCTGGTTGATCAGGTCATGGTTAATGCCATTGCATACATAAAGATCAAGCAGTCCATCGTTGTCGGCATCGAACATCAACCCGCCCCAACTCCAGTCCGTAGCGGAAACACCAGCGTAATTGGCAATGTCGGAAAACATGCCGTTTTTATCATTCAACTGAAGCGTATTTTGAAAAAACTGGTGATAGAATCCATTCTTTTGTTTCAGACGGTACACATTGATGTCCTCGAAGGAAAGAGTGGTCTTCAGGCGATAGTCATCGCCAGGAAGCATATCTGTAGTAAAAATATCCGGGTAGCCGTCGTTGTTGACATCACCAATATCAGCTCCCATCGAAGCTAGACTGGTATGCTGCATACAATTTTCCAGTTCGTCTTTGAAACTTCCGTTCTTCTGGTTGATGTACAAATAATCCCTTTCAAAAAAATCGTTCGACACGTACACATCCGGATAGCCATCATTGTTTACATCACCAACTGTAACTCCCAGACCAAAAGAAATCAGACTCCCATGAATACCTGCCTGCTTTGTTACGTCCACGAAATGTCCATTGTCATTGCGCAACAGGTGATCGCCTCCTCCTTTCATGGTAGAAGGAACCGGCCATTGGTCATCGGAAAGGTCGCGCTGGTTGGCAAAATTGAGGCTGCTGGGAGAAACAGGACTATTGTTGATCATGAAACAATCGAGGTCTCCATCCATGTCGAAATCGAAGAATGAAACCTGCGTGGTATAGCCCTGGTCATCAAGTCCGTATTGAGCTGCGGATTCCGTGAAGGTGAGGTTATGGTTGTTGATGAAGAGTTGGTTCTTTCTCAGTGAAGGATCATCAATGCTTCCTGCATTGCAAACAAAAATATCCAGCCATCCGTCGTTGTTGATGTCTACCATGACCACTCCGGTGCTCCACTGTTTTTTATCTCTGAATCCTGCTTTGTCGGAAATATCGTCAAACTTCCAGTTGCCCTTATTGAGATAAAGTTTATTGCTGCCCTGGTTAGCCGTAAAAAAAACATCTGCCAGTCCATCGTTGTTGATATCGCCAATGGCTACGCCGGCGCCGTTATAAAAATTCCGGTAGTTCAGAATATTGAGCTCTTTTGTATCCTTCACCTGATTGTTGAAATCAATTCCACAGTGGTCCTGCAGGGCAAAAAGGGTTGGTTCCGACTTGTGTTTGCAGGAGAAGAAGATGGGGCTAAACGCAAAGAGCGCAAAGACGCGCAAAGAAACGCAGAGAGAAACCTTTTGTGTCTCTTTGTGATCCTTGCTCACTTCGCGGTTCATCATTTTCTCGTCCATCATCTTACTCCGTTTACTTCACAAAGAACAGGCACCTGATTGTTCTGAAGGAACAAAAGATATTTTTTTGCTTTCCCTTTTATTTCGGCAATGTCACGCATCTCTCCTCTGAGATTTAATCCCGTTCTTGATGGTTTCTGCCAGGTAAAATTGCCCCTTCCATCATTGATCAACACATCACCTATAGAAGCATCCAACCTCTCAAACTGCGGCAGAAAGCCAAACTGATTGCCACCAATCACAAGGTCTAATTTTCCATCTCCGTTCAAATCCATGGCATGAATCACATTGATGCAGGAGAGCTGAGTCATTACCGGAAGTTTGTGAACGAGAAAATGACCGTTGCCCCTGTTCAATGCCACCACAGAACTGGGATAATTAAAAAGCTTTTGTTGGGATTTATCGAGCAAGCTGGCAGGAAAAAGTTCTTCAACGGATTTTGTTGCGTAATCTTCGTTTTTAAGATTATTTTTTTTGATAGATGGCAGTTGTTCTTCCAGGTCGCGCTTTAAGAACACCGGCATGTCTTTTCCATTTACGGTATAGGTCATGAGCTTTTCAATGCTGTTGTTCTGGTCAAAATCATTGATCCAGAGTTTTACGGGATGCGCAGAATCAGGGCGGAGATAAAAGTTCTCTCCGATGTTTCCTAAAATGAGATCTTCTTTACCATCTCCATCCACATCGGCTGCAGAAACAGTTTGCCACCAGCCATACATCTCAGAAAGATTGGTTTTTATTTCATCAAAATGATCTTTATTGTAAGAAAAAATCCTTGGACCCATCCACTCCCCTACCACCACCAGATCTTTTTTTCCATCACCGGTGACATCCGTCCACACGGCACCGCAAACCATTCCAATATTGGCGATCGCAGAATTTTTTGATTTCGCGACATCGGTAAAATGTCCATTCCCGTCATTGATGAAAAGAAAACTTTCGGGAGTAAATCCATAAATGCCCGGATAACTTCGCCCACCAACAAAAAGGTCCGGATACCCATCACCATTTATATCATTGGCGATGGCTACCGACACATTAACGCCTCCGTTGGTAAATGCATCGGCATCGAGGGTAAAATTTCCTTTGCCATCATTTTTAAACAGGCGAAGCTGTAACTGCCTGCTGCCTGCAGGAACACTGTTTCCGCCCGGACAAATTAAAAGATCAAGGTCTCCATCCTTATCACAATCAAAAAATAAAACGGCTACATCTTCGAAATCAGAAAACTGCTGAAATGCTTTTTCTTCTTTTTTCAAAAAACTTCCTTCCTGCTTTTGCAAATAAATTTGTCCGGGATGTCCGGGTGTACCTCCAATGAATACATCTTCTCTTCCGTCGCCATCCACATCACCCACTGCAGCCCTGGGTCCTTCACGTGAAAGCATGCGCGGAATGTTGCGTTCCGTGTAAAAATCAATCACGTCATTTTCCTGATGTTTTTCAAATGGTGATTGAATGGCGGTAAAATAACGAGGAAGTGTGTCCTGTTTCGGCTCTTCCACTTTCTTCCCTTCCGCCTGTTGGATGTGCATCACCTGGTCTTCCCCAGGAGATATCATTGTGCTCATGGTGCGATCGGGCCAGATCACCTGCAATGAATCTAATTTGCTGATGTTACCCAAACCAAAGATCATTTTATAATCTACGCAGGACTGGAAGCCGCGGCTGGGAACAAGCTCTCTGCTTAGCACTTCACCACTGGTAAAAATCTTGACCTTACTGCCGACGGCAAAACTATTCATGCCCTTCCCTTTCAACACCACACCCAGATAATGATTGTGATTGGTCTGACGGGAGTCGTTGCGATAAACAAAAGCTTTCTGGTTCTCGTTGTTCACGATCAGGTCAAGGTCTCCATCGTTATCAAGATCACCATAGGCAGCTCCATTGGAAAAAGAACTTTGCGTGAAGCCCCAGCTGGAACCCACATCGGTGAATTTCAGGTTGTGGTTGTTTCTAAATACTTTATTGGGAATGGGTGTGCGCGGAATTTGTTTGAGCAACTGGTCAATTTCTCTTTTCTTTCCGCTCAACACCATTTTGTGATAGGTTTCATCAGCAAAAAAATTCATGAAATCCAGGTTTGTGACATCACGGTTCACTCCATTGCACACATAGATATCATTCCATCCGTCATTGTCCATGTCGAACATCAGAGCCCCCCAGCTCCAGTCAGTAGCATCCACACCGGCATAATTGGCAATGTCTGCAAACATGCCATTGCCATTGTTTAATTGAAGGCAGTTTTGTGTGTATTGATAATAAAATCCGGAGCCTACCTTGGCATTGAATATATCGATGTTGTCGAAGGCGCCTGTTGTCTTTAAACGATAATCGTTCAGAGGCAGCATGTCGGTAGTAAACAAATCAGGATAGCCATCATTGTTGACGTCTGCAATGTCAGCTCCCATCGAAGAAAAGCTGATATGCTGCGTCCAGTTTTCCAGTTCGTCTTTAAAGGTTCCGTTCTTTTGATTGATGTAGAGATAGTCGCGCTCGTAGGAATCATTTGATACAAAAACGTCGGGATAACCATCGCCATTAATATCACCCACAGATACACCGAGTCCAAAACTGATAAGAGTTCCATGTATGCCGGCTTCCTTCGTTACTTCAACAAAATGCCCGTTGTCGTTTCGGAACAAATGGTCTCCGCCGCCTTTTAAAAAATTACCAACGGGCCAGTCTTTCTCGGGAAGATCGCGTTTGTTGGAGAACTGAAGTTGGTTGACCGGAATGGGACTGTTGTTGATCATGAAGCAATCGAGGTCTCCATCCATATCATAATCAAAAAAAGAAACCTGTGTGGTATAGGCTGAAATATCCAGTCCGTATTTCTGTGCAGACTCCGTGAACGTAAAATCGTGGTTGTTGATGTAGAGTTTATTTTTTCTGTTGCCTGTACTCATATGACCCGAAGAGCAGACATAAATATCCAGCCATCCATCGCCATTCACATCTGCGAAGACAACACCGGTATTCCATTTATCATCTTCCAGGATCCCTGCTTTTGTTGTGCGGTCTTCAAACTGGAAGTTTCCTTTGTTTCGATAGAGCTTATTGTTTCCTGCATTGGAAGTGAAAAACACATCGGCCAGGCCGTCATTATCAAGATCACCAATGGCTACTCCGCCGCCATTGTAAAAATTGCGAAACAGGAAGCTGTTGTCTTTTCTTCCGTCTTCTACATTGTTCTGAAAATCGATCCCTGAATTTTCTACAAGCTGAAATAGAGCAGGTGCCTGCTTTTGGTTTTTACAGGAAACAAGAAGGAGGAAGCATGTAGCAGCACAAATCAAACGCATGAACATTCAGGTTTATCCCAGGTGAAAATTAAAAAAAGAAAGGCCATTGTATCAATGACCTTTCTCGTAATGATGTTAAAAAAATGTTCTTAGTATCCTGCGTTCTGTTTGAGATTTGGATTGGCTACCAGCTGATCGGAAGGAATCGGGAAGAGAAGATTCTTTGGATCATCAGTTGTTTTTAAAGCCCATGGTTTCAGGTATACACCAAAGCGGATCAGGTCCTGCCTTCTCCAGCTTTCCCAATAAAGTTCACGTCCTCTTTCAGCCAGGAGTGTATTGGGATCAGCAACGTTACCCGTGTTAACCAGTGTTACAGCAGCCCATGGCGTAGCGCCTCTTGCAGTTCTGATCTGGTTGACCAGTACAAGTGCAGCAGCATTGTTCGGTGCAGATAACCTCATATTGGCTTCTGCCACCATCAACAATACATCTGCATAGCGGAACATCTGCAACTGGTTTCTTTGATTACCACCATTGTAGTTGGTATAATCCGGTGCATACTTTACAATGCGGATACCGGCAAGTTCCAAAGTATTGGCATTGGTCTCCACCAGGTTCACAGTAGGAGTAAAGGTCAAAGGATTGTTGTGACGATCAACCTCCGGTACACCGTTCTCATTTTTCTGAAGACCGGCAAGCAAACCCGGGCGAAGTCCTGATTGATCTGTTACGCCGGGATAGAATTTTCCACCAATTCTCTTGTCCTTGGTCGTATCAATTACTGTATTGGCAGAAGCATCACCATGTCCTTCGAATGAATTATAAAAATCGGCTACGGTGCTGAAACCATTCCAACCCGCACTACCATACACATTGTTCTTATCCCAGGAATTGTAATGGAGAGTCATCATCCAGCGCGCATTGATACCACCTGCGCTGATCCCGGCATTGTTGCCAGTTCCATTGTTAGGCCATGACCAGATGGCTTCCTTTCCTGTGGTAGCATTATTAGGACCAAAGTTGTCGAAATAGTTGGGAGTAAGTGAATACTTACCGCTGGTGATCAGTTGATTTCCGAGCGTGATCACCTGTTGCATATCGGCATCAGCAAAACTTGGTGTCGCCCTGTTGATAAAGGCACCCTTGTTCAGCAACACTTTCATTAAAAGAAATTTCGCAGCATCCACGCTGGCCCTGTTGGGAACATTTGCAGTGGGTAGCGTGTTTCTGCTAATAATACCATTGAGTACCGCTACCAATGTATCCACCGCGGCAGCAGGCTGCATAACCGGAGCTGGTTTGATGGAATTGTATTCTGCGGCCTGACGATAAGGAACCTGACCATAAAGATCCAGCAAATAAAACTGTGTTACGCTTCTGAGGAACAGGGCTTCATCAGCTTGTTGGGCTGTTGGAGACGAAGCCAATGTTGCAATGGCATCGCTTTCCGCTTTACCCAATCCATTGAATACAGAAATGAACTGAGAGTGGGTCGTAGGCCAGGTATGTGCGTGAAGAACACGCCATACTCCGTTATCATCCCAGTCACCACCCCTGGTAGGCACCAGGCACTGATCACCGGTATTTTCTTCCAGTGAAAACAGCTGGTCCTGGCCATGAAACAATCCCGCCAGGTCACTGTATGTTCCATTAAGAAGTGATCCGGCAACACCGCTCCCAGGAACGAAGGGAACATTGCTTTGCAGTTTCTGCTCCAGCTTTGTACAAGCTGAGAGCGCAAAGACTGCACATCCCGATATGATCAATTTTATGTACTTCATATTTTTCAATTTTTTCATGAGCAGTATGCAATCGTTTTATTGAAGAGAAAAGTTTACGCCTAACAGGAATGTACGCGCTGTAGGGAAACCGATATAGTCAATACCCAAAGAAGGAATACCATTCAGGGTCTTGTCGATATTCACTTCCGGATCGAATCCTTTATAATCGGAGATCACAAACAGGTTATTTCCGCTGATATAAACGCTGAAGTTCTTGAGATATTTACCCAGGTCACCGAAGCGGTAGGTCAGGGTAGCATTGCCCAGCTTCAGGAAGCTGCCATTCTCCAGGAAGCGCGTAGATGGTGTGATGGCATTGGCCACATTCTCACCATTTCCTACCAGCCCGGAAGCAATGTTTCTTCCACCAACAATATTACTGATGTTCAACACGCTCATCGCGGTATTGTTGAAGATCTTGTTTCCGTGGTTTCCATGGAAATTCAGACCAAGACTGACCTTCTTGAAGGTTGCATCGGTAGAGAAACCATAATAGAAGTCTGGGTTGGGATCACCAGCGTAGATAGGCGACTTGCTGTATTGAGCAATTCCTGATGCTTTATCAAAGCCAAGGAATTCGGGCAAATAAAATACGTCAAGTGGTTGACCATTGGCAATCACCTCGGCATAGGCGCCAGAGGATCCCTGTCCATGCAGCCCGCCTGTATTTTTCACAAAAGGAAGGGCAGCCAGTTCGGGAGATTCAAACCTGTTTTGTACAAAAGTGATATTGCCCTGGAAGTTCCATACAAAGTCTTTCTTTTCAATGATAGCTACACCCACAGATGCTTCAACACCCTTATTGGTTACCCAGGCTTTGGGAGTGTATCCTACAGTAGGATGTGTTTCTCCGTCCATGTTCTTGTAAAGCGTACCGCCAGCTGTTGGCTGAGACACGGGGAAGTCTACAATGGGATTAATAGTCTTCTTGTCAAAATAGTCGACGAATCCCCAGAATTTTCCTTTGAGTAAAGAAAAGTCTATACCCGCGTCCACTGAAGAAACAGTTTCCCATCTGAGGTCAGGATTTCCATAATGGACAATCGTGCTCTGATTAACACCAGTATAATGTGCAGCATCCAAGGCGGCATCAACCGGGTTGAAAGTTTGGTTACCTGTTTGTCCATAACCCACGCGAAGCTTCAGGGAATTGAACAGCGTACTATTTTTCAAGAAATTTTCATTGCTGATCACCCAGGCTCCTGCTACAGAGGGGAAAGTAGCATATTTATTATTGGCACCGAACTTACTGGAGCCGTCTGAACGGATGGTTGCTGTCAACAGGTATCTGTCCCGGAGGTTCAGCACAGCGCGGGCAAAATAACTTTGCAGTTCTACACTGGGATCTTTAAAACCAAATGTTTGAAGATTAGCCTGATTACCCGCTCCAAGGTCATTATAGTAATGATAGTTCGGGTTAATGTTGGCCTGATTCAGGTTCAGACTGAACTGGTAGGTGCCGGTACCCACTCCTTCATAAGCATAATTGGAATATTCATAACCTACGAGTGCATTCAGCGAAACTGCCTGAGTGATCTGCTTGTTGTAATTCAGTGTATGGGTCAGAATTCGTGAAAACAAACGATTATTCAACACAGCACCTTCTCCCTTGCCATCGGCATTTCCACCAGTGGCCTTGATCCAGCCCTGCATCTCCTGTTGTCTTATACCAGTGCTGTAGTCCAATCCAAGGAGCATTCTGTATTCCAGGTCATTGGTGATCTTATAACCAACAGCTACAGATCCCAAAATCGTCGTGGTATTAGCAATGTCATTATAAGCATCTGACATAGCCAGCGGATTTACCTGTCCGCTCGGATTGGTCTGATTGTACAGACCATTCTTACCTGTTAGTGATAAAGTGGGATTCCAGATCAAAGCAAGCGAAATAATATTACCCGTGCTACCCGCATCATTGGAGATAGGAGCAATATGTTCGTTTACATTGGCAGCGATCACATTGAAGTCGAAGCTCAATTTATTATCCAGGAATTTATACTGGCCATTGAAACTTCCTACATATTTTTTCAGATCGCTCTTGCGGATCACACCATTTTGGTCGGCATAAAGGAAGGAAGCATGATATCTTCCATTGGCAGAACCGCCTCCAAACGCGACTGAATAATTCTGGGTGGGTGCATTCTTGTGAAGGATCTCATCGAATGGATTCACATTGGCTCCTGAATCGGAGACCGGAGCATTGTATGTTTTCAGCGCGGAACGATAGCCGGCTGCATCCAGCACGTCAACGTTTCTCATCACATTGCTGACACCTGCTGAAGCATTCACATCTACTCTTGCCTGTCCGGCCGTACCTTTTTTGGTAGTTACCAGGATCACTCCATTGGCGCCGCGTGAACCGTAGATGGCGGAAGCAGAAGCATCCTTGAGGATGTCGATGGAAGCAATGTCATTGGGATTGATGAAGAGCAGTGGATTCACATCAGGCGTGGTTCCCACACCGGAAGGACTCACAGTAGGGCGAGCCGATCTTCCATCCAGAGGAATTCCATCCACCACATATAATGGTGTATTGCCCGATCGGATGGAGTTGTTACCCCTGATCTTGACAATAGTAGCAGCGCCGGGCTGGCCACTGGAATTGATGATTTGAAGTCCGGAAACCTTACCTATCAGCAACTGGTCAGGGTTGGTGATAGGACCTTTGTTGAAATCTTTTGGTTGGACTGTCGCAACAGCACCCGTAACGTCTCGTCTGCGGACGCTACCATAACCGATCACCACTACTTCGGAAAGACTGTTGTTCGAAGAAGTGAGTGTGGCATCCACGGTCGATCGGCCATTGACGGAGATCTCCATCATGCCATAACCAACCGAACTAAAAACCAATACGCCATGGTCGGGAACACTGATCCTGTAGTTACCATTAGCATCGGTCTGAGTGGCTGTGGACGTGCCTTTCACGGATACCGTTACACCGGCCACGCCTTTGGCGGTTTGGTCGGTTACTGTTCCGGTTACCGGAGTGGTTTGTGCAAAAATCTGACTAAGACTAAAAAGGAGTAGAGTGACTACAAACGTAGTCGGTTTGATTAAATTCAATTTTCGCATAGCAGCTTCTGTTTGGGATTCGGCCTTTAAATTAGCTTTTTTTTAAAAAATCAAACAATTTTTTTTCAAAAGATATTCACGGACAGAGATTTGCAAAAACTTATGTGTAGAAAAAACATATTGTGCAACAAGTCATGCAACATTCTTTATCTGTCTTATACAAAAGGCCTTCAAAAAAAATGAAGGCCTTTTAAATGATCTTAAAAATCTTTCGCTATAATTTTTTGATCTTGATATTCCGGAACCATACTTCATCTCCATGATCCTGCAATGCAATCTTTCCTTTTTTGAAAGTCCCAAAACCTGTCATGTCCTTGAACTTGCTGATGGCGATCATTTGTCTCCAGTTGTCATTCCACATCGTCGTACTCAATGAATGCTGTCCATTCATATAAAAGTCAAGTTTACCTTTATTCGAGATGACCTCAACCTGGTTCCATTCACCCGCAGTTTTCACGGCTTCTTTTGATGCCAGAAGATCGTAGAGGTCGCCTGCCCTGTGTGTGTACAACCTTCCATCCGGATGACCGGGAACGGTAGGTGTTCCATTATCCAACACCTGCATTTCCGGACCGGTGAAGTAAGTTTCATGATATTTGGCAGGGTCTTCATTCACATAAAAAAGAATTCCGCTGTTTCCTTTGGGTGAAATTTTCCATTCGAGTTTCAGGTCAAAATTTTCATACTCCTCATTGGTCACCAGGTCGCCCGCTTCTCCCTTCATATTTTTTTGTGCCACCGGATCGAGGTGAAGGGTTCCATTATCAATCTTCCACACTTTACCGGCAGATGTTTTTCCATAGGTATGCCAATTGCTGGTGGAACTTCCATCAAACAAGGTGATCCATCCGCCATCCAGGGCTTTTGATTCATTGGTAGAACTCATGCTTGCTTGTTTTGAGGAACTACAGCCCGCAAAAGCCAGGGCTGAGAAAATAAAAAGGTATTTCTTCATGGTTATTTTTTTAGAGATAAAACATATTGGGCCATCGCCTTTGCATCGTCCTGCGAAATAGCAGGATGCGGAATCATTGGAACAGCACCCCAATTGCCTGATCCGCCTTTAATGATTTTGTGCGCAAGAGTATCAGCAATTCCTTCCTTACCCGCATACCTTGCAGCAACTGCTGTATAAGCCGGACCTGTTGATGGCTGATCCACTTTATGACAGGTAAAACAATCACTCTTGGCCACCAGCGCCAATCCTTTTTCTGCAGCAGGATCGGAAGGAGCACTGGGCTGAGATGCTGTAGTATCGGAAGATGAATTGGATTTAGAACTGTTGTTACAAGCAAATAAAAAGCTAAGAAACGTAATAAACACAATTGTTCTTTTCATGTTGTATGGTTGGAATTTAAAATTAGTTTATTCCCAGAACACTGCGATTGAAGTTTTGTCCTTCTCCTGTCTTGGCAAAATCATCAAATGCTTTTTCTGTAACGCGAATAATATTTTTCCGGATAAATTCTGCTCCTTCACGCGCACCATCTTCCGGATGTTTGATACAGCATTCCCATTCCAGCACCGCCCAACCTTTATAATCATATTGTGTGAGCTTGCTGAAGATGGCTTTGAAATTCACTTGTCCATCACCGGGAGAACGGTACCTGCCCGCACGGTTGAGCCAACTCTGATAACCGCCAAATGTTCCCTGCTTTCCCGTGGGATTGAATTCTGAATCTTTTACATGGAAAGCCCGGATCCTTTCGTGGTAGTTGTCGATATATTCCAGGTAGTCGAGCTGCTGCAATACAAAATGCGAAGGATCATAGAGCAGGCAGGCACGCGGATGCTGCTTCACCTGTTCAAGAAACATTTCATAGGTGATGCCATCGAACAGATCTTCCGAAGGATGGATCTCATAACAAACGTCCACACCACATTCGTCAAAATAATTCAAAATGGGTGTCCAACGTTTTGCCAGTTCGCGAAATCCTTCTTCTACCAATCCTGCAGGACGCTGCGGCCATGGATGAAAGAAGGGCCATAGCAAAGAACCACTAAACGAAGGGCAGGCATTCAGTCCGAGATTCTGGCTGGCCTTCGCTGCATATTTCATTTGCTGCACGGCCCATTCGGTTCTTGCCCTGGGATTGTTGTGAACTGATTCGGGAGCGAATCCATCAAAGAGTGCATCGTAGGCGGGATGCACCGCAACCAGTTGCCCCTGTATATGTGTGGCGAGTTCAGTGATCTGCAAGCCGCATCCGTTCACCAGACCTTTGAGCTCATCACAGTAGGTTTTACTTTCTGCCGCTTTTTTCAGATCAATGCAACGGGGATCGTTAGACGGAATTTGAATGCCCACAAAACCCAATCCCTTCGCCCACTGGCAAATTGTTTTCAGATCATTGAAAGGAGGCTGGTCGCCCATGAACTGAGCGAGAAAAATGCCAGGGCCTTTTATTGTTTGCATGTTGTTAGGAGTTGATTGTTGATAGTTGGTAGAAGAGAAGTCGTTAGTCGACTAACGTCTGATCACACCACAAAGTCCGTCCATTTTTTGTCGCTGTTGGTAGAAGAAACAACGTTATCAATGAAAGCCATTCCGCGGATACCTTCTTCTACTCTGGGAAAGTCCTGGATTTCTTTCGAAGGTTCTTTTCCGTCCAGCTTTGCCATCAGGTACAAAGCAAAATTTCTATAGATATTTCCAAAAGCTTCAAGGTAACCTTCCGGATGTCCGCCGGGTGTGCGCGAATTATGTGTAGCAAAAGAAGAAAGCCTGTCGGTATAACCCGATCCGGCGCGAAGCACCTGTGTAGGTTGGTCCAGCCATTTTACCAGAAGGGTATTGGGTTCCTGCTGCGCCCATTCAATGCCGCCCTTCTCTCCGTAAATGCGGATCTTCAAAGCATTTTCTTCACCGGCTGCAATCTGTGAAGCCATCAACACACCCGAAGCACCGTTGTCGAATTTGAGCAATACACCACCATCGTCATCCAGCGCCCGTCCTTCCACTACTATATTCAGATCAGCACAAAGTTTTGTGATCTTCAATCCCGAAATATATTCCGACAGATGCGCTGCGTGCGTTCCGATATCGCCCATACATCCGCTTTTTCCTGAACGCTTCGGATCCGTTCTCCATGCTGCCTGGGCATTGCCCTCGCGTTCACTGAGCTTACTGAGCCAGCCCTGCGCATATTCAACATAAATTTTTCTCACCTTTCCCAGTGCGCCACTACGGATCATTTCCCTGGCCTGCTTTACCATTGGATAACCTGAGTAAGTATGAGTGAGACAAAGCGTCAATCCTGTGTCATCAAGTTTTTTCTTGAGCTGTTTCGCTTCGTCGAGCGTAAAGGTCATGGGCTTTTCAATCACTACATTAAAACCATTGTCCAGCGCCATCATGGCCGGAGCAAAATGCGCAAAATTGGGAGTGACGATGGTGATGAAATCAATTTTTTTATCGGAAGGCATCTTGCTTTCCCTGGAGATCATCTCTTCATAATTCAAATAAATTCTTTCCTGAGGTAGAAACAAAGAATTTCCGGAATCAATGGCGACATCAGGGTTGATGCTCAGTGCGCCGCAAGACAATTCAATCAGTCCGTCCATGTTCAGGGCAATGCGGTGAACGGCTCCGATGAATGCATCCTTGCCTCCGCCTACCATGCCCATCCTGAGTTTCCTGTTCATTTGATGGTTTCTGGTTTATGGTTTATGGTTTAATAAAGTCGTCGGTCCCCGCCCGCAGTCCTCAGAGATCATGCGCTCTGTGGTCTTTCGTTTGACGTCTGCCGTCCTTCTCAACTGAAGTGAACACATTCCTTCATTTCCTTGTCGCTGTACGAAAGTCCATATTGTTTCAATACATCATCAGGAACTCCATTCCACTGATTCGGTTTGTTGCCTTCATAACCTACATCTTTCAGTCCGATTTCGGAAGTATAAAATCCGGAGGCGGTGAGATTGCGCATCAGGTTAAAAAAAGCAACACCCTGTTTCATTTCGGGCTTTGCTTTTTTGGGATACGCGATCTGGTCTACCATGGCAATTTGTTGCGATGAGGTGCAGTCCTTGAATGGGTTTTCATACAGATTCAACATCTGCATATCAAGCCATCGCAGTCCGCCACGCAGAGGTACTTGTAGTTCGGGACGGTCCTTTGCCATGAACTCTATAAAATCAGGAACCCTGGCCTGGGTGGCGCTTCCTGAAACATCATCGGCCGGAATAATGATATCAGACAACAGGGCAATGGTTGCCATTTCATGCGCAGTAAAAAATTTCTCTTTCATCAAAGCTTCCTGCACTGCTTTTTCTTCCGCCATCCGGTCAATGGTAGACGCGGGTGTTGCAGGTGTACTCGACGATTCTGCAGGTTTGTCCTTGGTTTTGCACGCATCCAGGATCAGGCTCGTAGAAACCGTACTCCAGGCAATCAGTTTGAGCGATTCTCTTCTGTCCATTTTTATTGTAGCGTTTTTAAATTCACCAATAAGAAATTTAACTTTATCACGGATTTCACGGATTAAGATTGGATTTCACGCCTGCCCGTACCGAACGGTACGTTCGGGCGGGGATTGATTAAAAAGATTTCACGGATTGATGATTTCATAGTAACCTGTTCTCACCCTAATTCCTAATTCCCAATTCCTAATTCCTAATTCCCAATTTCAATTCCCAATTTCAATTCCAATTCCTTCTATCAACTATCAACTATCAACTACCAACTCCTCTTAAATATTTCCCTTTTTCAACTCACTTACTAAATAATCCGAAGCACGCATTGATAATGCCAGGATAGTCCACGTGATGTTCTTATCAGCTTGCGAAACAAAAGGACCACCATCCATTACAAAAAGATTTTTGCAATCGTGCGCCTGGTTCCATTTGTTCAGCGCCGAACTACCAGGATCATTTCCCATGCGAACTGTTCCTGCTTCATGAATGATCTTACCGGGCGGTTCCAATCCATAATCGTTTTCCTTTCCATCATCACCCCAGGTGACCACTGCACCCATGTTGTGCATGATCTCCTTAAAAGTTTCTTTCATGTGCTTTGCCTGATTGATCTCGTAGTCGCTCCATTTTGTATTGAAGCGAAGAACAGGAATTCCATATTTGTCTACTACTTCCGGATCAATCTCGCAATAATTGTCTGCGCGCGCAACACCTTCTCCCCTTCCTGCCATGCCTACAGCTGCACCATAGAAATAACGGTAATCTTCTTTGAGTGATTTTCCATAACCGCCTGCTTCCTTTTTCTTTCCATTCACCGGATATTGTCCATTGGTTCCTTCAATGCCCCAACTAAAACCATATGCCGGCATTCCCTGTCCTCCCCAATATTCAATATGATATCCTCTGGGAAAATCCAGTTTCTTATTATCGAGCCACCAGGGAGAATATACATGCATACCGCCAACGCCGTCTTCATTGTAACGTTTGCGTCCGAATAGCTGTGGAAGAACGCCACCCATTGATGCACCTGTAGAATCATGAAGATATTTTCCCACCACTCCACTTGAATTTGCCAGTCCGTTGGAATGCCGATTTGATTTGGAGTTGAGTAACAGACGTGCGGACTCGCATGCAGATGCAGCAAGAAGAACCGTCTTTCCTTTTACCTGGTATTCCTGCATGTCGTCCTTGCTAACATAAGAAACTCCTGTTGCCAATCCATCTCTGTTGGTGAGCACTTCACGCGCCATGGCATTGGTATAAAGATCCACCCTGCCTGTTGCGAGTGCGGGTTTTACCAAAACAGAAGAAGAAGAAAAATCTGCGTACACCTGGCATCCGCGATTGCACTGCCCGCAGAAAAAGCAGGCGCTCCTATCATTGTTGTTCGGTAATTTTTGTGTGAGCATGGAAAGGCGCGAAGGAATTACGGTTACGCCCGACTGTTGCGCTGCCTTCTTGATAAAAAGTTCATGCAGTCTGGGCTTTGGTGGTGGAAGAAAAATTCCGTCCGGATCATTTTCCAATCCTTCATTGCTGCCAAATACGCCAATGAGACGATCCACCTGATCGTAATAGGGTTTGACATCTTCGTAACCAATGGGCCAGTCATCGCCGAGGCCATCAATACTTTTTCTTTTGAAATCCTTCGGGCCAAACCGAAGAGAAATTCTTCCCCAGTGATTGGTTCGTCCGCCTACCATGCGCGCACGCCACCAGTCCCATTTTGTTCCTTCCGTATGCGTGTAGGGTTCACCGTCGATTTCCCAGCCCCAGTAGCATGCATCGAAGTCGCCGAAGGGACGGTATTTGGTGCTCGCTCCTCTTCGCGGAGATTCCCAGGGCCATTTGAGTTGGGTCACATTTTTTGCAGGATCGTACATCGGTCCTGCTTCAATCAAGGCAATATTTAATCCGGCTTTCGACAACATGTAGGCAGCCATTCCTCCACCTGCACCGGAACCCACAATTACTGCGTCATAATTTTTTGGCTGGACCTTTATTTGAAAATCTCCCATAAGCAATCTTAATGAAGTGCATAAATTTATTCAACTGTAAGGGAACAGGACAAAAATTTTTTTTTAGTGTGTATTTTCTGTTACAAATAAATATTTCCACCTCTTCAAAAAGCTGTACTTTTAAAACAACTTAGCTAACGAATGCAAGAAAAATCTTTGTTCGGTACATTTTTATTTCTTGGCCCGGCTCAGCCCCTGTCCGGTTTTCCACCCGCGCAATCTTTAACTAAAATCAAACCCGCATGAAATTGACGACGAGGATTCAGTTATCCTTCATGATGTTTTTGAATTTTTTTATTTGGGGCGCCTGGTTTGTGACTTTAGGAACCTATCTGATTTATAATTTACATGCAACAGGCCAAGACAGTGGCAAAGTCTTTTCCACGCAGTCCTGGGGCGCTATCATTGCGCCTTTTATTATTGGGCTGATTGCCGACCGTTATTTTAATGCAGAAAGGATTTTAGGAGTTCTCCATTTGGTTGGAGCCGCACTGCTATACGGCATGTACAAGGCGGCAGATATTTCCGTATTCTATCCCTTTGTTTTCATTTATATGGTCCTCTTTATGCCTACGCTGGCATTGGTGAATTCGGTTTCATTTCGGCAGATAGGAAATCCTGAAAAAGAATTTTCCAGCATCAGGATCTGGGGCACCATCGGCTGGATCGTTGCAGGCTTATTAATTAGTTATTTATTTCATTGGGATTCTCAGGACAATGCCAATAAAGGCGATCTGAAAAACACTTTTGCAATGGCCAGTGTTGCAGCTTTGCTGTTGGGAATTTTCAGCTTCACGCTTCCCAAGACTCCTCCCACAAAAACACGTGGTGAAAAGGTTTCTGTAAATGAAATCATCGGGCTTGATGCACTGAAGCTCCTGAAGAATAAAAACTTTGCCGTTTTTTTCATCTCGTCCATTTTAGTTTGTATACCTCTTGCCTTCTACTATCAAATTGCCAATCCTTTTCTTCAAAACATTGGTGTTGAAAATCCGACGGGTAAAATGACGATTGGTCAGGCTTCCGAGGTTTTATTTCTGTTGGCCCTTCCGCTTTTCTTCAGCCGGTTTGGATTCAAGAAAACCATTCTTATTGGTATGCTTGCCTGGGCGCTACGCTATGCATTGTTTGCCTATGGCAACGCCAATGAATTAAGCTGGATGCTCATCATCGGTATTGCGCTTCACGGGGTTTGTTATGATTTCTTTTTTGTTTCAGGTCAAATCTATACCAATTCGAAAGCTGGCATACTCTATAAAAGTGCGGCGCAAGGTTTAATTACGCTGGCTACCTATGGAATAGGAATGTTGATTGGATTTAAAGTAGCTGGCTGGGTAACTGACGCGTATCAGATTTCTGAAAAACTATTTAATTATAAGATGATCTGGCTGATCCCTTCAGCCATTGCTGCGGCTGTATTTATTTTATTTGCTTTGTTTTTTAAAAAAGAACAGCAAACAAATATTACAGAATCGAAAGCTGAAGAGGGGCTCGCCAGTACCATGCTCACTTAATATCTTTGTACCATGTTGAGAAGAGAATTGGTGAAAAACCTGATCTTAAGTGGAACCGCAATAGCAGCTGCTCCGGCAGTATCCATGGCAGGATGCACCACTCCCGAAATGAACAAAAAGCTAAAGGGCAACATCAACCATTCTGTCTGCTACTGGACATATAATTTTCTCCCACTTGATCAACTTTGTGCTGCGGTAAAAAAAATTGGCTTCAGCGCCATTGACCTCGTTGGTCCAAAAGACTGGCCCACGCTTCAGAAATACGGTGTTTTTTCTTCCATGTGCAATGGAGCCGAGATCAGTCTCACCGAAGGATGGAACCGCAAAGAATTCCACTCCACACTCATTAAAAATTATACAGACCATATTAATATGGCGGCCGATGCAGGATACAAAAACATCATCTGCTTCAGCGGCAACCGAAAGGGGATGGACGATGAAACCGGGTTAAAGAATTGTACTGAAGGACTCAAGCAGATCCTGTCGCTTGCCGAAAAAAAAGGCATCATGATCCAGATGGAACTCCTCAACAGCAAGATCAACCACATCGATTATATGTGCGACCGCTCTCCCTGGGGCATTGAGTTGTGCAAACGCGTGGGCTCAACGAATTTCAAACTGCTCTATGATATTTACCATATGCAGATCGATGAAGGAGATGTGATCCGGACCATCAAAGACCACCATGATTATTTTGGACATTATCATACTGGCGGTGTTCCCGGAAGACATGAAATTGATGATACGCAGGAATTATTTTATCCTGCCATCATGCGCGCCATCCTGGAAACCGGATTCAAAGATTATGTAGCGCAGGAATTCATTCCGACAGGTAAGGACAATGATTCGAAGATCGCTTCTTTGAAGAAAGCAGTTCATACTTGTGATGTGTGAGGAAGAGTTGAGGGTTGGTTGTTGATAGTTGGTAGTAAGTTCAGTTGACTCTGAACTCTGAACTGACTCTGAACTTTCAATTTTGAACTTTGAACTTTGAACTATGAACTTTGAACTGACTCCGAACTCCGAACTATGAACTCTGAACTGAATTTGAACTTTTAATTTTCAACTTTGAACTCATATCAACTATGCCTGACAATAATTACGACGCCATTGTAGTGGGCTCTGGTATCAGCGGTGGCTGGGCTGCCAAGGAACTCACAGAAAAAGGTTTGAAAGTTTTACTTCTGGAAAGAGGAGAAAACATTGAACACATTAAGGATTATGTCAACACCAACAAAGATCCCTGGCAGTTTCCTCATCGTGGTGGCCGCACCCAGCAAATGGTCAAGGATCACCCCGTGCTGAGCCGCGACTACACGCTCAATGAAATGAACCTGGGATGGTGGGCCAATGAAAAAGATTGTCCCTACACAGAAGTAAAACCCTATGCCTGGTTCCGTGGTTACCATGTAGGTGGACGATCGCTTCTCTGGGGGCGACAGAGCTATCGCTGGAGTGATTTTGATTTTGAAGCCAATGGCAAGGAAGGCATTGGTGTAGACTGGCCTATTCGATACAAAGACATTGCTCCCTGGTACGACTATGCAGAAACCTTTGCGGGAATCAGTGGAAACAGAGATGGATTGCAACAATTGCCGGATGGACAGTTTATGCCGCCCATGGAAATGAATTGCGTAGAGAAGGACGTAGCCGCACGCATCAAACAGCAGTTCAATCGTTCCATGATCATCGGACGTTCTGCAAACATTACTGTGCCCCATCACGATCGCACCAATTGTCAGTACAGAAATAAATGTTGGCTCGGTTGTCCTTATGGCGCCTATTTCAGCACGCAATCAGCCACGCTTCCTGCTGCACTGAAAACGGGCAATCTCACCCTTCGTCCATTCTCCATCGTAAAAGAAATTCTTTACGATAAGGACAGCAAAAAAGCAAAAGGCGTTCGCATAATTGATGCGCAAAATAATCAGACATATGACTACACTGCGAAAATTGTTTTCGTCAATGCTTCTTCACTCAACTCGGCCTGGATCCTCATGAATTCTGCTACGGATGTTTGGCCCAACGGATTGGGAAGCAGCAGTGGAGAACTGGGACATAATGTGATGGACCACCATTTCCGCGCAGGTGCTTCAGGTGAAGTGGATGGTTATGATGACAAATATTATTTTGGCAAAAGACCCAATGGTATTTATGTAGTGCGTTACAGAAATCTTTTTGGCGACAAGAGAGATTATGTCCGTGGATTTGGATACCAGGGCAGCGCCAGCAGGCAGGGATGGGGCCGTGAAATAGCGGAGATGAATATTGGCGGCGATTATAAAGATGCTCTGTGCGAACCCGGACAGTGGACCATGGGAATGACAGCTTTCGGAGAAACACTTCCTTATCACGAGAACAGGATCTACCTGGATAAGAGCAAAAAAGACAAATGGGGTCTTCCTGTTCTTGCCATGGACGTAGAGATCAAGGACAATGAACACAAAATGAGAAAGGATATGGCAGAAGATGCCAAGGAAATGCTGGAAGCTGCGGGAGTAAAAAATGTAAAAACTTACGACAACGGTTATCAGCCCGGCATGGGCATTCATGAAATGGGAACAGCACGCATGGGTAAAGATCCAAAAACCTCCGTGCTCAATCAATGGAACCAGGTTTGGGATGCGCCCAATGTATATGTTACAGACGGAGCTTTCATGGCCTCTGCTTCCTGTGTCAATCCTTCACTTACTTATATGGCCATGACCGCAAGGGCTTGCGATCATGCCGTGAGTGAACTAAAGAAAATGAACATTTAATCCTTATGACTATGTCAGAAAAAGAAAAAACATCAACAGGCAACTCCCGTAGAGAATTTCTAAAGAATACGGGCATGGCTGCTGCAGGATTTTTTATTGTTCCCCGCTTTGTATTGGGAGGAAAAGGATTTATCGCTCCCAGCGACCGACTAACCATTGCGAGCATCGGCGTTGGTGGAAAGGGCGAAAGTGACATCGCTAATTTTTACAAATCAGGTAAGGCCGATATTGCTTTCCTCTGCGATGTAGATGATAGAAGGGCAGCAACCACGGTAAAGAATTTTCCAAAAGCAAAATACTACAAGGACTGGCGTGAACTGCTGGACAAGGAGTCAAAAAATTTTGATGCCGTTTCAGTTTCCGTTCCCGATCACAACCACGCTGCTCCCGCACTTGCAGCCATGCAGTTGGGAAAACATGTGTACGTACAAAAACCAATGACCCATGATATCTATGAAGCAAGAGTGCTCACCGAGGCAGCAAAAAGATACAAGGTCGTAACACAAATGGGCAACCAGGGCGCATCGGGCGATGGCGTACGAATATTAAGAGAATGGTACGATGCAGGCGTGATCGGTGATGTGCATACAGTTTACTGTTGGACCGACCGTCCGGTATGGCCACAGGGAATTCCCTGGCCGGCAGCCACCGCTCCTGTTCCTGCAGGACTGGATTGGAATCTCTGGCTGGGCACTGCACCGTACAAAGATTATGTAGAGAAACTGGTTCCATTCAACTGGCGTGGCTGGTGGGATTATGGTACAGGTGCTCTTGGTGATATGGGTTGCCACATCATGGAGCCCGCTGTGCGCGTGCTGAACCTGGGGTATGTTACCGATGTGCAGGCCAGCGTGGGTAGTGTGTATGTAGACGAATTCAAGCGCGGATATTTCCCGGAAAGTTTTCCGCCTTCCAGTCACGTGATCATCAATTTCCCGAAGACAAATAAAACAAAAGGACCCGTTACAGTTCATTGGATGGACGGAGGAATTCAACCCGAGCGTCCGGAAGAACTTGGACCGAACGAAACATTTGGTGATGGCGGTAATGGAACACTTTTCATTGGAACAAAGGGCAAGATGATGTGCGCCACTTATGGAGCCAATCCAAAATTGTTGCCGACATCCAAGACCAATGAAGTTCATGTAAAAGAGAAATATCCCCGTGTTCCAGGTGGAGCTGAAGGTCACTATGCACAGTGGGTGGAAGCCTGCATTGCCGGTGCAGGAAACAAGGAAGTGAGTTCACCATTTGAAATTGCGGGACCCCTGACTGAAGCACTGCTCATGGCCAATCTCGCAATCCGTGCCAGTGATATCCGTAAGCCCAGGGATGATGGAAAAGGATTTACCTTCCCCGGTCGGTATATCAAACTGGTGTGGGATAATAACAATATGAAGGTGACCAATTTCGATGACGTGAACCAGTATGTGAAGAGGGAGTATCGTCAGGGATATAGTTTAAAAGCATGATAACGTCAACCGTTGACCGTGAACGTTTACATTCCATAGTGAATGATTGACGGTCGGCACATGACCGACAAAACTTGGGTAAACAATAAAAATTCAAACTTTAAACCATAACATATGGATCGCAGGGACGCCGTAAAATATATCAGCATACTGGTGGGAGGCACTTTCATTGGAGCAGATGCTTTTCTGACCGGCTGTAAAACAAAATCATCCAGCCCAACCGAATGGAGCCAGGACGATGTAGCCTATCTGAATGAGATTGGTGAAACCATTCTTCCACAAACCTTCACCCCCGGTGCCAAGGCCGCCAACGTAGGACAGTTCATGACCACCATGGTGAATGATTGTTATGAAGAAGGTGATCAAAAAGCTTTCCGCGAAGGAATGGACAAGCTCAATGACGCGAGCAATAAGAAGTTCAGCAAATCCTTCATGGAAGCCAGTCCCCAACAACGCCATGACCTGCTGGCTGAACTGGATAAAGAAGCAAAAGACTATCAGACCAAGGTGAATGAATTCAATTCCAATGAAAGCAAGAAAGAAAAAGATGAAGTGGCGAAAGGAAACAAGAATTATAAGAAGCAACGCATGTCTTCTCATTATTTCATGATGATGAAACAGCTCACCCTTCTTGGGTTCTTCACTTCGGAAGTGGGCGCAACAAAAGCCATTCGTTACATCCCGGTTCCCGGAAGATTCGATGGTTGTGTTCCCTACAAGAAAGGCGAAAAATTATTTATTTGATCACGGATTTCACTGAGTTGATTTCATTGAAAACAGTTCAAATCAAATTCCTAATTCCCAATTCCTTCTACCAACTATCAACTACCAACTGTCAACTAACCAACATGCCATACCAACGCAGAGAATTCATCAAATTATCAGCAGCACTGGGATCTGGTCTCCTGCTCACATCAGTGGCCGGACAATTGGGCTGTACAGCATCAAAACTGAATTCCATCAACAGCAATTTCGGGCTCCAGCTCTGGACACTTCGCGATGATCTTCCCAAAGATCCCAAGGGAGTGCTCACACAAGTTGCTTCATTTGGATACAAGCAAATTGAAGGCTTTGAGGGACCACAAGGAATTTTTTGGGGCATGTCGAACAAAGACTTCAAAAAATTGATGGACAGCCTGAACATGAAGATCGTGTCCAGCCATTGTGATATCAACAAGGATTTTGACAGGAAAGCAGCTGAGGCAGCAGAGATTGGAATGGATTACCTGATCTGTCCCTACCTGGGTCCTCAGAAAAAAATGGACGACTTCAAAAAGTTTGCTGACACCTTCAACCAGCGCGGAGAGACCTGCAAGAAAAATGGAATTCGCTTCGCCTATCACAACCATGACTATGGATTTATTCCACTGGAAGGTCAGTTGCCGCAGGACGTGCTGATGCAAAATACCAACAAGGACCTGGTGGATTTTGAAATGGACATTTACTGGGTCGTTACCGCCGGACAGGATCCCATTGCCTGGTTCAATAAATATCCAGATCGATTTAAACTCTGTCACATTAAGGACAGAAAGAAAAATGCAGCTCCTTCCGAACGCGATGTATCTGTAGACCTGGGAACAGGCTCAATTGATTTCCCCAAAATACTAAAAGCAGGAACAGACAAAGGGCTCTCCTATTATATCGTAGAGCAGGAAGCTTATGAAGGCACAACGCCACTGGCCGCTGCAAAGGCCGATGCAGATTACCTGAAAAATTTTAAGGCCTGATGCCGAAAGAGGATGGTGAATAATGAATAGTGAATTCAGACGGCTGAATTTTTCGTCGTCTCATTCATCAGAACCACCACCTTGTTAAGCGGACATTCACTGATTTAATTTAGTGGCGCGAGGAATCTTTCACGCGTGATGAATCCATCGGCAGTCCGCCGTTCAGGTTCGTCCCGTTAGTAGTATCAGGCACGTTTCCATTTACATTCTGAACATTGGCAGGATTGGGTGTGGCCTGCGTGTCGGAAGTATTATTGCTGGTGCCGCTGTTGTTGCATGATATCAGGGCAGCGATAATCAAGATGAAAAAAATCTGCTTCATTGGTTATGGTTTAGATGATCTGATACAATTATGTTACCAAAGTTCAATGTGGGGCAAAGTTAGGAGTTAGCCAGGAGCTGCGGGATTCGGGCTGCCGATTTTTGCGTTGGTGTGCCTGTTGATCCTGGTTTCTTTGTTTGGAGAACTTTATTTGTTGCTGAACTTACTACGACGCGGTCCAAGGACTGATGCTCGCTTCGCTTGCAAGGAGATTGCCGCGCTGCGCTCGCAATGACGCCTAAACTACAATGCTCACTACCGGTTTTTATTGCTGCCTTTGATGCAAGCACTGTCTAGGACCTGATGCTCGGTGCGCTCGCAGCTCACGGCAAATCGAAAATGCATTACTGTTTCGATTGTACTTCTTAAGTTATTGCGTAAGTAACACCTTTTGAGCTATTGCGTAAGTAACACCTTCAAATTATAAAGTAACACACTCCAATTATAAGGGAAGGTTGAAACCCGTAGTCAGCATCGTAGTATAGGCGTCATTGCGAGCGTAGCGCGGCAATCTCCTTGCAAGCGAAGCGAGCACCAGTATTTCGAAGAGTGCAGTAAAGTGAATAATGCAGTAAAATAGTTGTGATGATTTTAAACTCTTTTGACTTATTTTCCCGGACGCCGTTCCTTAGTAAAATGGGTTTTTGGTAAGCTATTAATGTCAATATTAGTATTTACAATATTTCTCAGTCCTGGCTCCCCGCAATTTCTTCAGACGTAAGCAAAACCCCGCTTATGACTTCTCTTCTATTTTACTTGATTGATTCACTTTACTGGCCTCTTCGAATAATAGGACAGTACTAGCGCCTTGTTCCGCAGGACTGTAACTTAAGAACTCCATGACCTTGCCATAGCGGAACACAGCGCCTTTAGCTATTCCGATTAAAAGATGTACGAACATCAAACCGCTCGATACCTATAGTGAACTGTATTCTGTAAAGGCCAGACTGCCTAGTATAACGTAACTGCGAGACAAGCTTTGGGTGACTGTTGTGCCGAGGCCCGGACGCGCGCGCGGAGCGATCGCGGCGTCCTTGAACTTTTTGCTCTACTTTTTCTTTCCAAGAGAAAAAGTAGAAAGGAAAAAAAACTACCAGTAAAGACTGACTGCCGTTAAGAATCACTCTCCAAAAAAACCAACCAGTAAAGACTGACTGCCTTTAGGAAAACTCTCCAAAAAATCTAATGAATAAAGAATGACTGTCTCAGAAGAAATCTGTAACAAAAAAATAAAAGCAACATGGACAATAAAATTACTCGTTGGCCGGGATGCCTCCAAGAGCATCGTGAGAGCCCATTTATCCCGGTCCTCTACACCGTTTTTACGCACTTCTCTCCAACTATTTCTTTGCTTCCGCCAGGGATTCCATCATCTGATTGACGATCAGTCCCGCTTTATTAAAATCTGCAGCCGCAAACATTGGAGCATTGATGGTTAAAACTTTACCACCAATGATAGTGGAAGCAAAAAGTTGAATCCCTATTTTTTTGCCTGTCGGTACGGGCTCGCTGCCCACACGGAAATACCAGATGAACCAATTTCTTGAATTGATAGGAACCCACTGGTTGTGTGGGTCAATCACTTCTATTTGCAATTCCTTTGTGATGTAATCCAATTCATACTGTGAATAATCGCTTAAAAATTGCTTTTGTTCTGCAGCACTTAGGGCACTCAGGCTTTTTGTAAAGCCGGTTACTTTCAATGGAGTAATTTGAATGAGTTGGCTATCAATGAAAGCAAAATTATCCTGGAGCTTAACTGATTTCTGATTCAATTGAAAACTCAATGAAAGAGACGAATCGGAATAGAGGATTTCCTTTCCTTGCTGGTTGGTTACTATTTTTAAATGAAAATCAACATTTGTAAAAACGGTCTGACTGCATACAGAATTCACCGCGAAGAAGCTTAGTAAAGTCAATGACGCAATTTTTACAGTGTCGTGTATATAAGACAAGTACTTAGAAGGCATTTAATAAAGATAATTTTAAACAGCATAAAAAGAAAGCGGATGGGAATCCGGTTAACTTATAATATAAAAGCCAATCGAAAAGGCTCCGCTTTTCTTTATGCCTTTATAGAAAAAAAGCTTTTGCTCCCCAACATGACCACTATTTTTTCTTCTTCATGATTTCACTGTAGGCCGAAACCAGGGCTTCCCACACAGTTTCTCTTGCAACTCCTTTGAGATCGAAAGTAGTCGCTCCGTTTTGACCCCATTTATTGGGAACGGGATAAATATTGACGTCGTCGATCTGGCAGAAAACCTGTTGTTCTTCCGGAGTCAGGAAAATATTGGCAGTGTGGTCTTTTTGCAGATAGGTAGCAAACATGCGTTTTCCAATTACCTTAAATCCCTTTCGGTCAAAATGAGGCACTTGCTCGGCTCCGTTAAAGGAGAGTGCCATTTCAATAAATGTATCTTCCGTGATCATTGATTTTTTTCTCTGGCCAGTCAAGACGTTGAAGTATTCCTGTCATCAAACAAACCCACTTTGCACCCTTGCCCGGCATTATGCAGGGAGTTAAGTCCTTGCGCCTTCAACACTCTGGCGCATTTACTATTCGAAAAATCTTGAATCTTTGCGTCATGCCTGGCGGCAGGCAGGTTTGCATGAAACAAAATCATTGTCAACTTTTCTCTTTCTCCAGCAATTCATCATGTGCGTCTTTTTCCCTGGAAAGAACGATCATCACCACACCGAATAGAACAAATACACCACCGCACCATTTGTTTACCAGGTGTGCGTTCGAGGCATCATCTGCAGTGGTAAATGAATAAATCAGCAGCAGAATACCGACAATGCCAAAAAAAGAACCGATCACAAAACGCAGATCAAAAAGCTTATTCATAAAAAATTTTTAGAAGAAGATGATATTAAACACGAGCGTGATGAGTAGTACTATAACTCCCAGTGTGAGCGGGTTGCGGTACCATGCCCTGCCATCGTCTTTTTGCCTGGGAGTTAAACTGTAAACCAAACCTTTTAATTCAGCTTCAGGCTTGCGTTCTGTAAACAGACTGATCACCACAGTTACCAGGAAACAAACAATGAAAGCAATACCCGCGATGTTGAAAGCCTGGCTGGTGCCGGAGGGAAAGCTCCAACCGGTCTTCGCAAGCCATCCGCCCTTTCCTTCTGCTACAGTGAGACCATGCGTGATGGCCGCGGCAGCTGTACCTGAAAGCAATCCCCAGAAGGCACCATTTGGAGTGGTCTTCTTCCAAAACATGCCCAGGAAAAAAGTGGCGAAAAGCGGAGCATTCACAAAAGAAAAAACCAGCTGCAAAAGATCCATGATGCTGTTGAATCCGCGCGCCACATACGCAGTTGCAATCGAGATGAGAATTCCTACAACGGTCGTTGCCTTACCCACATACAGATAATGTCTTTCCGAAGCATTCCGGTTGATGTGCGATTGATAAATATCAAATGTCCAAACAGTATTGAACGCTGTAACATTACCTGCCATTCCAGACATGAAAGAAGCAATCAGTGCTGTGATGCCCACACCCAGGATACCGCTTGGATATAATTTTTGTAACAAGAGTGGAAGGGTCATGTTGTAGTTTACATCACCTGAAGGAGTTTTGGGAAGATCATACCCACCGACTCCACTTTGCAGCGCCAGCAAAATGATACCCGGCATGATAACAATAAGCGGCATGAAAATTTTTGGAAGTGCGGCGATGATCGGTGTGCGTTGCGCTGCATTTAAATTACGCGAGATCATGGCTCTTTGCACTACCAGAAAATCGGTACACCAATATCCAAATGCCAGCACAAACCCCAGCCCGAATACCAGACTGAATGCATCTACGCCCATCGGATTGGTGGAAGCGCTTCCCATGCCTTTCCACAAATGCAGCTTCGCATTGTCTACATTGTGCATGATGCCCTGCCATCCTCCGGCCTGATGCATGCCGATGTAAACAAGTGGCGCAATGCCCAATACAATCAGGAAAAATTGAAGCACTTCATTGTACACGGCACTGGTCAAACCTCCAAGCAGAATGTACACGAGCACAATTCCTGCTGCAAGCCAGATGGAAACATTGAAGTCCCAACCCAGAATGGTATCCATCAGCATCGCCAGTGCATAAAGCGAAATGCCGGAGGAAAACACCGTCATGACAGCAAAAGTGAGCGCATTGAACGTTCTTGTTTTTTCATCGAAACGAAGCTTCAGGTATTCCGGAACACTTCGGGCCCTGCTGCCATAATAAAACGGCATCATGAACACACCAAGGAACACCATGGCTATAACAGCGCCCAACCAGTAATAGTGAGCTGTGTACAATCCGTATTTGGCGCCGCTTGCAGCCATGCCCAGTACTTCCTGCGCTCCGAGGTTTGCAGAAATAAATGCAAGTGAAGTAATCCACAGTGGGATGCTGCGGTTGCTCATCAAAAAATCATTGCCCGTCTTGATCCTTCGCTTCAGCATGACACCAATGCCTACTACAAAAAGAAAATAAAGTGCAATGATGCTGTAGTCGATCAGGTGAAGGTTCATACACTCAGTTTAAGGGTGAATAA
Source organism: Flavisolibacter sp. (assembly GCA_045805145.1). Taxonomy (GTDB): domain Bacteria; phylum Bacteroidota; class Bacteroidia; order Chitinophagales; family Chitinophagaceae; genus Flavisolibacter. Next base: position 67,156 of record JBJMLU010000057.1, read on the forward strand.
GGCAGTCTATTTGGTATCGAATTTATAAATGGAAGTAGTATGATATTCTTTCCCAGGCTCCAACACCGTAGAAGGAAATGAAGGCTGGTTGGGAGAATCAGGGAAATGCTGGGTCTCCAGGCAGAATGCCGTTCTGTATTCATCCTTTGCTCCTTCTTTGAAATGATTTTGTCCCTGCATAAAATTTCCTCCGTAAAACTGGATGCCGGGTTCTATTGTGTACACCGTGAGCACAATACCTGATTGGTCGCCGGTTACGGTTGCCGCTTTTTTCATGCCCGAACCATTCAACACAAAATTGTGATCGTATCCTTTTCCAAATTTCAATTGCTCGTTGCTATCATTGATGTGTGCACCGATGGCTGTAGGATTTCTGAAATCAAAAGGAGTTCCGGCAACAGGTTCGATCTTTCCGGTGGGAATAAGTGTTGAATCAACAGGAGTGTATTTGTCTGCATTGATCTGCAGCACATGATTGTTGATGATGCCACTTCCTTCTCCATTCAAATTGAAATACGCATGGTTGGTGAGGTTCACCACCGTTTTTTTATCAGTGGTTGCTTTGTAATCTATCTTGAGTTCATTATCGTTGGATAGTGTATAAGTAACCTGCACATTCAGGTTGCCGGGAAATCCTTCTTCCATGTCTTTTGAAAGATAACTGAGCTGAAGCGAGGAATCACCCAACTGTTTTGCATTCCATACCTGCGCAGAAAATCCCTTCTTACCTCCATGTAATGTATTTGGACCATTGTTGGCGAAGAGTGTATATTCTTTTCCATCGAGTTTGAATTTTGCACGACCGATCCGGTTTCCATACCGGCCGATAAGCGCACCGAAATAGGCATCACCCGGACTTTGATAATCTTTTACACTTCCCAGTCCCACCACCACATCACGCATCTTACCATCTTTGCCGGGCACCCAGATACCCACGATCCGCCCACCATAATTGGTAATGGCAGCAGTCATTCCTTTTGAATTTTTCAGGATATACAAATCCGTTTTTTTCCCATCGACTGTTTCCTGATAAGCTTTTCTGTTGGGCAGATTCATACCATTGTTATTATCTGTTGAAGAATGATTGCCTGTTGAATCGCTGTTGGCTGTACTCGACGAGCTGTTGTTCTGACAGGCAGTGAGAGAGATGATGATGGCGAATGCAAGACATGAATATTTCATATTGCTGGTTAATGGTTATTGATAGGTCAAATCGAAGTTGTTGAATACCGCCTGTTGATTTTCATTTCCCGATGAAATGAGTCCTACCCGAACCGCCCTGTCCCAGGGAGGAAGATAGGTCCCGTTTATAAAAGCGTCGTTCAATGCAGTAAAGTTCTTTCCATCCAGGCTATAGAGAAAATAAATTTCATGGGAATTCCTGACTTCCATGCGCAAAAAGAACTTTTTGTAGGGCATAACAGTCTTGCCCACCTGCTTGTCCAGCAGATTGTTTGACTTGCCCTCTCTCCTTTCAACTATGGTGATCCTGCCTTTATCAAACAGTACTGACAACAAATTATTTTCATCACCAATCGCAGCGAGTCCGGCGGCACTGCTTGTTCTTTTGGCACACAGATTAATTGTAGCAATATAATTTCCGGATTCTATTTTTTGTCCGATGAAACTTCCCGCTCCGTTCTGCGAAGCCTCAAGCCATAACATGCCCTTGTGTAAAGAATAAGATGGATGTTGAAATACGGTCCACTGCCACTGGTTGGAAAGATCATGTCCCTTAAATTTTTCCGAAACGTTTTGTGGCTGCGCATCAGCATTATTTTCTGAAGGAAGAAATTCGATCCAGTTGTCGGTGGTAAAACGGTATTCCATCAGCAGTCCCTGTCTTCCTGTAAAAATATTACTGCTCCGGTCATAGGCATGAAATAAAAAATAATAATGTCCGTCTTTTTCAATGGGTGTACCATGACCTGGACAGGTCCATCTGCCCAAATTTTTCAGCACCGGATTGCCAGAATATTTTTCCCAGGGCCCCATCAGCGATTTAGATCTGGCGATGCCCTCTGCATAGCTGCATCCCGCACCACAACATCCGGCTCCGGCATAAAATGCATAAAAATAATCTCCATGCCTTGTCATGGAAACACCTTCAACAAGGTTTGACTCCCAGGCAACATTATTGCGGAACAATTCTCTCTTTTCTCCCAAAAGAGCTGTGCGGTCTTCATTCATCTCCTGAATCCAAATGGGTGTAGGCTTGCCGATGCTGTTGGCATCTTCTTTCCAGATCAGAAAAAGTTTTCCATTTTCATCACGCATGGGAAAAGCATCAATGGATCCATCTTCCTGGCATACCAAAGGGCCGTGGTCTTTGAAAGGTCCTTCCGGTTTGTCGGCGCTGGCAACGGCTACACAGAGATTGCCATTTTTTTTATGTGCAGCATAATAGATGTACACTTTTCCGTGATCATAGCTGATCTCGGGAGCCCAGAAATAATAATCGGCCCAGGAAGGCATTTGAGTAAACACATATGCCTGCTGCTTCCAATGAAGCAAGTCCTTTGATTGCATCAATGGAAATGCCGGAAACCAATTGGATGTAGTAGAACTGGACCAATAGGTATCACCGATTTTTACCACAGAAGGATCAGGATGATCACCAGGAAGCACGAGCACCTGCGCATCAGCATTTATGAAGAAGAAAAAAAATAAAAGATTGAAAGAAATCTTCATAGCAATTGACTCAATCGTTGGCATCGGCGAAGATCATTTATTTTTTTCCATTTAGCTGCCGTATCAATTCCACTTCATCCTGTCGATAAGGTCTTCCATCCGGAAAAAAAATATCATGGAACCATTCGGTGGGCTGACTTCCATCGGGAATGGGTGTATCCCAGGCATAAATGGTATTGGTTTTCCCGGAAACAAATCCCCAGTTGATGGCACCCACATTTTCTTTTCGAAGCAGAGGCATCGTATTGGAGAAACGGCTGTTTCTTGTCCTTGCCATGTATTCGGTGCAGATCAAAGGGCGACCGTTGGCTTTAAGCAATTGTAATACGCGAAGATGCCATTGAGGCTCTTCGTAATCGTGATAGGTAATGATGTCGGAATTCTCGAGTTGAAAGGCATTGAGTCTTTCAAGGTCCCAGGCCCATAGTCCGGCACTCAGGGGCTGATCAGGATGGATCTCCCTGGCCCATTGAAAAACTTTTTTCAACAGTGTGAGCGAAGAGTCCCGTTTGTCCGAATTGCCTGGCTCATTGTATAAATCCCAAAGCAAGATGCGTTTGTCTTTTGCAAAACGGCCTAGAATATCTTTTACATATTTTTCAAGCGAAGGATAGATCGTTGTATCGTTCGACGCAGGTTGCCCCGGATCCTGCACCCAGCCTGAATTGTGAATACCTGTTCTTGGTGCAGGCTGTTTCCCCTCGCGCGGAATTTTATTCCAGCAGTCATCAAAAAAAACAAAGAGCGGTTGAATGCCATGCCGATTGGCAATAGAAAGGAACTGGTCTATCCTGTTTTTAAATCCTTCCGGGTCCTGTTTCCAGGCCAGGCTATGCAGGAACACACGCATGGTGTTGAAACCAATATTTTCGGCCCAGCCCAACTCACGGTTAATGGTAACCGAATCGAAGCTGTCGGCCTGCCACATCTCCAGTTGATTGATTGCTGTACTCGGAACAAAATTGGCTCCATTGATCCAGGCATGCTGTTGATACCAGTTCCATGCTTTTTCCAAAGACCACACTCCGGCAGGAGCAGGAGAAAGATCTTTTGAAGTTTTTTTCTGCGCGAAAGATTCTACACTGCAGACAAGTAGAAGAAGGAATAAAAATTTTCTGATGATCATGCTTGAATTGTTATTCAGGGTATCAATTTATTTCGAGTTGATCTTTCCGGGGAAGTTTGGGAAAGGGCACATGGGGCTCGGTTTGATACCAGTACACTACCGAACTGATATCGGATTGTTGTGGAAGATAACGGCCACCGCTACGCCATCCCAGATCCTGAATGGTTACTCTGAGCGATTGATCAAAACGGATGGGGTCAACAATATGCCACCGGTACATTCCGAATCTTTGTTGGGAACCATAAAGACCATCGGGTTTGATTACTTGGTGAAGCCCGGAGTATGCTGTGGAAAATTCCTGGTACTGGTGCGTTCTCTGATTTTCGAAATTATACGAACCACAGAAATAATCTTCAGTGCCTGTTCCATTGATGGTCGGAAAATCTTTGTCGCCATCCATGTAAAATTTGATCTCGCCTTCGCCCCACCATCCATTGTTGTTCACGCCCCAGGCAAGATAGGTGCCCACATATTGTCCTTTACCTTTAATGCTATCAACCAGGGTATAGACTGAACCATGCGTTGGATTGCTACGACGAAATTGGGCGTGAAAATAAGCTGCATCATCGGGCACGGTTGTAAGAGAATAGTCAACCTGGTAATACAGATTCATTCTTTCTGTGCTGATATTCTCCATGGTGATCCGGCATTTTTTTCTGAAGGGCATCACCCAATAAGCATTGAATGCACTCCCTGGATTGACAGCCACTGCCAGTGAATTGAGCGCTGCATATTGACCCCAGCCCATTCCAAAAAAATCTCCAACCGGAACTTCAACAGAAGGTTCCTGCTCATCATCCCAGTAAAAACGCAGGATAGAAAAACGCCAGTTGCCTGTTGGTGTCATCCATATATGTTGAATCGCACCGGGACCTTTGATCTCCGCGATGGTAATGGTCTTGCCTGCGTCGATCCATGCAAAAGGATTGACCTTCCATCCCGTTCCCAGTTCCCTTGCAGCACCTGAAGCCACACCCTGATTCAATGGAACGGATCCACCCTTTCCCGGTTCCCCTGTAGGATTCTCCGGGCTAATGGACCTTGTCTTTGCATCGGACAAACGAAACAGGTTGGCCATGTTTGTTTCCATCCCATTAAACGTGGAAGCTTTTTGAGCAAAGAGTTTGTCGGACATGAAGATGAAAAAAACAAGGAAAGTGAATTTAATGTGCATGTTTTTTATTTAAAGTCATCCGGTAATTCAAGAACAAAACGCAAAGAACGCAGAGAATCGCAAAGGGCCGCAAGGGACTTCCTCTCAGCCCTTTGCGTTTTGTTCTTCTGGCTGAATGACATAAAACTGATGATTTAATAATCACGGATTTCACGGATTGAAATTGGATTTCACAGATTGCTGATTTCATAGAAACCTGCCTTCCCCCAAATTCCTCTTTGGCCACCGAAGCTTTAGCGTAGGTGGCAATTCCAAATTCCAAATTCCTAATTCCATCTAATACCTCAATACCTCAATACCTATTCCCCTCTCGGTTTCCGTATCGGAATATTAATCGGCACGGGTACGCCAAAATTGGGACTACCGTCGGCGTTCCAGGTAAATTTTTGCATCCTTGGATTTCTCGCATTACCACAACCCTGTCCCGATGATGAATTGGCATGATAAATGATCCAGTCCTCGGTTCCATCTCTTGATTTAAAAAATCCATTATGTCCCGGTCCATACGCTCCGTTCTCCGGTTTTTTGGTAAAAACAGGTGTAGATGATTTGGTCCAATCTGCGGGATTGAGCGGGTCTCCTCCAGCCTTCAGTGAAAGCATACCCATTGCATAATCATCAGTCCAGCATCCACTGGCAGAATAGGTAAGGAAAATTTTTCCTGTAGCATTGCTGATCACTTCAGGGCCTTCGTTCACAACAGGAGGCGCTCCGTTTTTTTCCCAGGCATAATCAGGAGTCGAAAGCAAAACGCGGTTTCCGGAAATCGTCCAGGGATTACTGAGTAAAGCGATATAAATATTTTGTTGTCCATCCACATCGCCCGGCCATCCCGACCAGATCAGGTATGACTGGCCGTTGTAGTCGAATTCAGATGCATCAATCGCCCATTTGTCTGCAGGATCCGCAACCTTTCCTTTGAGGTCCCATGTTCCGGTGGTGGGATCTGCAGCTGTATTTTCCAAAACATAGATGCGATGGGTAGCATTGGTTCCATCATCTGCAGCAAAGTACATGTACCATTTTCCCTGCACGTAATGAAGTTCCGGAGCCCAAATGTCTTTTGAATAAGGTCCGGTTACCGGCGGTGTCCAAATAGTAGTGAGTGGCGCATTATTCAACTGCGACATCTTGCTGGTTTTGTATAAGGCCAACCGGTTGCCAAAGGTATTCGTGTAATAATAGTTGGTGTCTTTCTGAGTCACCCAGGGATCAGGGCCACTTGAAAGCAAGGGATTGGTAAAACTGGTATCAGCATTACCCGACGGCGGAGGTGGCGGTTGCGGTACCGTACCTGACTTCTTCTGGCAGGTAACCGTCACGGCAGAACAAATAAAAATGCTGATGAACCAGAACTTGAAATTCATAATTCGAAAAGTTGCGATGGTGAAAGAGTGAATAATGAATAGTGAATAATGAATAGGAAAGCGTGCAAGAGCGGCTTACTTATTCAAAATCGATTTTTTTTGTTTCAATTTTTTTGTTCAATAAATGCTGCAATCCCCTCTATCAACTATCAACTATTGACTGTTGACTATTCACTATTCACTATTCACTATTCACCATTCACCATTCACTATTCACTATTCATTATTCATTATCAATATCCCGGATTCTGTTTGAGATTGGGATTGATGTCGAGATCGAATTGTGGAATGGGCAGAAATTCATTCTTTCCTACTTTAAAATTGGCGAATGCCGGATCGCGTGATGCCAGCTGTGGTCCAAGCTCACCCCAGCGTGAGAGGTCTTCCCAACGGTGACCCTCACCCGAAAGTTCGGTGATGCGTTCGTGTTTGAGCTGATTCAGAAATTGCGCCTGACTAAGACCAGGCATGGCTGCACTAAGCGTTGCAAGCCCTGCTCTTACTCTCACCTTGTCCACGAAAGGATAGGCCTGTGTGGTTTGGTTCAGTGCATTCAAAGCTTCTGCATACAGCAGCAAAACATCTGCATAACGGACGAAGCGATAGTTATTGCCAGAATGGAAAACTTCACCATTCATCGTAGCATCATCCAAAAATTTTCTCCAGTACACGGTGCGGTTCGTTGCCACACCAATTGGATCTGTTACATCATTGGAATAACCACGCGAGGTCCAGGTCTGTCCATACACCAGTGTGAAATCGGGTCCACGGACATCTGTTGAATCATAAAGAAATGTTGCAGCTACCCGTGGATCTCTTTGTCCATTGGTCTGTTTTTCTTTCAGAAATTCCCAAACTACCCATCTCTCTGCCTGTCCATCTGTAAATCCAATGGGACGAGGAGCAAAAAATGGAGGAATGGAAGTTCCATAATTTAATCTGTCCGGTGTATGGTTGGGATCTCCATCACCTGCATCATTATCGAATGCATCAATGGGATTGGCAGCGTTCTGAAATTCAAAAACAGATTCAGAATTATTTTCTGCGGTCTCAATAAAATTATCCCTGTAATTAGTAACCAGACTGTAGATGCCTGCTCCGGGCCCTTCTGCAAGCCAGGCCAGTGCATCCTTTGCCTGTTGATACTTCTTTTGCTGCATGTAGGTTTTTCCCAGCATGGCATAGGCAGCACCTTTTGTGGCGCGTCCTTTATTACTTGCATTATAAGAAGTAGGCAATACTGCGGCTGCAGCAGTAAAATCCTGTGCTGCCTGTGCGTACACCTGATCCTGGGTAGAGGTGGGTGGATAATCCCCTGGTTTGTTCGCGTGCAAAAGAATGGGAACATTACCGAAGTGCAGCGCAAGAATATAATAAAATAGTCCCCTCATGAATTGGGCTTCACCCAGAAGCTGTTGCTTGAGCGACGCATCCATGTTGATGTTGGGCACATGGTCAAGAACCTGGTTACTGCGGTTAACGCCAACGTAACAATCCTCCCACAGACTGCTAATAAGTCCATCATTATAATCCGTGTACACAAAGAGATCGTAAAAATTCCGGATCCATGGAGCAGGACTGGTGCTGAATCCTTCATCTGCTCTAACGATATTTAGAAAATGCATCCACCTGCTCAAACCTGCGCGGTGATAAGTACTGTAAACTGCATTGACGGCCTGCTGCGCGTCTGAAGCAGTGAGCCAGAACTGCTGTGTGGTTGCCTGATTGGGATTCGGAATAGTCAGTTCACTTTTTTTGCAGCCCTCTGTTAGAAAGAGCAATACTGCAAGGGAAAAAAATATTTTTTTCATTTCAAGAATTTTAGAATTAGAAATCAGCCTGCACGCCAATAGAGATCATCCTGTTCGATGGCCAGTTGCCCGCGTCAAATCCCCGGGTGATGATGCCGGTACCCTGTACATCAGGATCAAGTCCTTTGTACTTAGTGATCGTGAACAAATTCTGACCACTGACGAAAACGCGTGCTCCCGTGAAATTCACCCGGGTGAGCACAGACTTCGGCAGCCCATAGGCCAGTTCCAGGTTCCGGACCCGCAGGTAAGAACCGCTTTCCAACCAACGATCTGTTTGTGCCATATTGTTGAACGATACAGTAGGATCACTTGACTGGTCTACAGCAAGGCGTGCATCCGTACCATTTGGATTCGTGGGCGACCATGGATTGATATCACTGCGGAAATTGGCCAGTTCATACGAGTCAAGAACACGGCGAACATCATTGTAAATCTTATTTCCGAAAACGCCTACGAGTTGAAGGTTAAGACTAAACTGTCCATAATAAAGATTGAATTGAATACCTGTTTGCAGGCTTGGCCAGGGCGAACCGGCGAACTGCCTGTCATTATTATCGATCACGCCATCACCGTTTGCATCAATATATTTCACATCACCTGGTTTGGCGTTCGGCTGAATTTTTTTTCCGTTCTTGTCCACATAGGCATCAACGTCCTGCTGGCTCTTGAAGATGCCCGCAGTTTTGATCACATACCATTCGCCAACGGAATGTCCGATTTCTGCGCGCGTAAAATTCGTCGGCTCAATATAATCCACCTTATTTCCACTGGCGTCCGTTCCGCGGTTTCCTACGCTGATGACTTCATTATGGATGGTGGTGAAGTTGCCGGATATTTCCCAGTGCATCGCTGAACTGCCTGTAGTCTTACTGCGGTAGGTTGCTGAAAATTCAACACCAGTGTTTTTCATACTGGCGGCATTAACTGCGGGAGGAAGATTGCGATTGTTGCCAGTATAAAGAGCGATCGGAAGATTTACCAGTACATCCTGTGAAGTAGCATTGTACACATCAAAGGAAAGGGACAAACGATTTTCAAAAACAGTGGCATCAAAGCCAACATTTTTTTGAATGCGTGTTTCCCAGTGCAGATCAGGATTGGTTACGATTGACTGGTATCCTCCCTGGTAAACACCTTGGTTGGTTCCATATATTGCGCGAGGAAATACATTCACTACGGAGAAATAATCCCAGGAGCCCAGTACATCACTAAATCCTAATTTTCCCCATGATGCTCGAAGCTTCAGGTCGTTGATCCATCCCACATGAAAGAAATCTTCCCGGCTCAGGCGCCAGGCTGCAGCCACAGAAGGAAATTTTCCGGTTTGATAATTGGGACCGAATCTCGAATCCTGATCTATGCGGCCGGTAAGTGTCAACAGATACCGATCGTTATATGTATAATTGATCCGGCCCAGATAACCGTGCGAACGCCAGAACAGTGGCGTACCTCCTGAAGCGGAGAGTGCACCGGTTGCAGAACTGATGGTTGTGAATTGAGTTCCATTGGTGGTTAACAGATTGACGCGTCCACCGCTGGTAACTTCTCTTTTTTGTTCAGTGCGCGAAAAACCAAAGACTGCACTGATGGCATGCCGTCCAAATGTCCTGTTGAAATTCAGGGTATGTTCCAGAAGAAGATTGGTAAACCTTTGCCTGCTTTCATTCACTCCGGTATTGGGCGGCTGGTTGGCATAACGCCAGATTCCAGTGTCGCGAACTTCTTTGAAATAATCAAAACTTACTTCTGCTCCGGCATTGAAACGGTAATTCAGTCCGTTGATGATGCGAATGTCTGCATAAGCATTGCCGAGAATCTTTGCAAAATTGTAGGTCTGCTTGTCAAGAGCAGCATTGGCAACGTAGTTGCTGGCATAAGAAGGAACATCAGATGTTCCCATGCCCCATCCCTGCGGATTGGCTTGAATAGTGTTGTATTGTGGTCCCTGCACAGCAATGATGGGAAGAGAAAGCGGCGCTTCATAAAAAGCATTGACGCCACCGCCTGGATTTTTTCCATTGCTGTTACTCAGCACCATGTTTTCACCAAAACTCAGTCTTCCTTTTTTTGCTTCCGAATTTATGCGAAGGGAAGCGCGGTCAAATTCATTATCGATCAATACACCTTTGTTCTTATAATAACCAAAAGATACCAGGAAGTTGCCGGTCTGTGATCCACCAGAGATCCCTGCATTATAGTCCTGAACCTGTCCTGTTCGATACACCTGGTCCTGCCAGTTGGTGTTGATGGTATTGTTGGCAAGTTGTGCTGCAATACCTGCGGGCAGTGCTGTTCCGGAATTCTGGTACTGTTGCTTGATGGTATTGAGAAACTGTGGCGCATCCATCACATCCCATCTCTTTGGAATTTCCTCAACACCATAGCGTGCTGAAAAATTAATTCGCGCAGGACCGTCTTTCCCTTTTTTCGTAGTGATGATGATCACGCCATTTCCAGCTCTGGAGCCGTAGATGGCTGCTGCAGATGCATCTTTCAGCACCTGGATCGAGGCTACATCATCGGGATTGATGGTGGTATTGGCATCGGCAAGCATACCATCGATTACATACAATGGTGAGGTATTTCCAAAACTGGAAACGCCCCTGATCTCAATGGTAGGATTGCTTCCCGGAGCACCACCATTGCGAACCGTAACACCGGGCACAGTACCCTGAATAGCTTCACCTACAGATTGAGCCGAGATCTTGTTGACATCAGCCATGTTCACAATACCTGTAGCTCCGGTCAGGTCTTTTCTTCTCACAGTCTGGTATCCAATTACCACCACCTGTTGCATTTCGGCGTTGGTGGACTGGATCTGGATGCTCAGTGGATTTTCATCTACTACCGTTACTTCCTTTGCAGCATAACCAATGTAACTAACCACGAGCGTACTTCCAATGGGTGCGTTAATGGAAAACTGTCCGTTGGCATCCGTGGTTACGGAGTTCCTTCCTCCCTTTACAGCTATTGTGGCTCCTGCAAGAGGTTCGCCTGTAGTAGAACGAAGTGTACCCCTGATGTTTTGTTGGGCCTGCACACTCAGATGCAAACAGAGTGCAGCCAGAATGAACAGATAAGGCAATCGTTTTTTCATTTCAATGCAGTTTGAATTAAAAATAGTTTCTGTTTTTCATGGACTGGGTTCACACAGGTTGCGGAACTGCATTTACAGGGCATTGACATCTCTCACACTGGACGCCCTGTAGATCAACTCCGGTTCCAGCATGCGTTTACAAGGGGCGGAGGAATAAAATGTATCGTTGGCTGATAGTTCAAAAAAAAGTCTCGCAGCTTCTTCTCCCATCCTGATGGTCTGCTGGTCCACCGTGGAAAGAGAAGGAGAAATATATTCTCCGAATGCTTCGTTGGCAAATCCAATCAGGGCTACCTGGTCAGGAATGGTGATATTGGCTTCTTTGAGTGATTGCATGGCGCCAAGGGCTGTAAAATCTTCCACTGCAAAAACTCCATCAGGAGCCGCATTGTGCAACATCAATTCATCCATGCATTGTCTTCCCGATTCAATGGTCACTTTCCCATACACAATCAGTTTTTCATCCACAGGAAGATCATAATGAAGCAGGGCATCGCGGTAACCTTCCAGTCTTTGCTTGAATATGGCTACGTGTTGTTGCCCGGCTATGTGTGCAATGCGGCGGCAACCCTGTCGAATCAGGTGCTCGGTGGCGCGGTAAGCGCCCCTGTAATCATTGACCACTACCGATGGCACGCCCAGCTGGTCGTTTGCCCGGTCGAACAAAACAAGCGGTATGCCCCGGTTTTTTAATTTGAGGTAATGATCCAGGCTGGTGGTTTCTTTCGAAAGAGAGGCCAATACGCCATCCACCCGTGAGCGCATAAAAGTGGTAACGCCTTTTTTTTCCACGTCCAGCAACTCGTTGGATTGAAACATCAGCACACTATAGTCCATTTCACTGGCAATTTTTTCAATGCCATGCACTACGGAGCCGAAGAAATTTATTTCTGCGCTGGGAATAATCACACCAATGATTCTTGTCTTACCAAGGCGAAGTGAAGAAGCAACCTTGTTGTGCTGGTAGTCGAGTTTTTGTGCGGTTCTGCTGACTGCTTTTTTTGTAGCCTCGCTGATGGCAGGATGTCCGTTGAGTGCCCGCGAAACAGTAGAAGCAGTTACGTGGAGCACCCGGGCGATATCCTCGATGGTGGCCTTGCTTAGAGGTTGGTGCATAGCAGTTATGCAAACGTTTGCATGAATTTACTATTTATTTCAAAATAAATGTCGCCGTTGAAAAAAAATTCCAAAAAACTTTATTGTTTAAAGTACTAGTTCACTGATCAATACCTTTTCGTGGAGACTCTGGTTCATATCGGATAAAATTTTTCTGAAGCAAACAGTGTTGAATTAAATAATATTTTATTCAAGGAAATGAGAGAGAGAAAACTTTTCTGTCAGGAACATTTTTTCTGAATGGAAATTAACCGCAAAGAGCGCAAAGAATACGCAATGGGCCGCATGGTTTTAATGTAAATTGAAGTCTGAGTTCTTTCTTTTCTCCGCGGTCTTTGCGTTCATCTTCCCCATACTGCCCGAAACAAGATCTTACCATCCCGATATTTAATCCCGCTTTCTTTGTTCGCAGTTTTCTCACGCGATTCCCCGAAAATCCTCATTGCCCTTGAGTTGTGGGAGGTTGAGCCCTACTACCCTTTTGATCTCTTTATAAAAATGACTATAGTCATAATAATCAAAATCGTAAATGCGAAATTCTGCGGAATGGTTGAAATAGGCCTCTAAAGCCTTTCGCACGCGGAGAATGCAATAAACCGATTTGGGTGTGAGTCCAAAATTTTCCAGAAAGTATCGCTGGAGCGATTTGGAGGAAACAAAATTGCTCTTGTCCTTTTCTATTTGAAAGCTGCTGAAATTATGTTCGGTAAAATAATTCACCATCTCCTCGATCACTTTGTATTTAGTCAACATCCGGGTATTGTTTTCATAAAGGGGAAGGAAATATTCTTCTGTCAGCCGGATACGGTCTTCAAAACTTGTTGCAGCGGCTACTGAATGAATAAAATTTTCCGGTAGTACGTCGCGGAGTGGAACAGGATGGTTCCAGATTCCATCCTGGTTGTTTCCTTTGATCTGTGGAAGAAGCCCGAATCGGAACTTGATGGCAAAAAAAATTCCTTCGTCAATCCAGGTCTGGTTGTTTGGAATGAGCATGTGGTCATTCAATTCAAATGATTGCTCCTCATTTCTTATGCTGAAACTGGTACCGAGGTTGAAACGAATGGTAAATCCAATATTGGGAAGAAATCGAATGGGCGTTGCCACACCATCAGAACAGGTCTGACGATAATGTTCGATGAAAGGCCTTAGTGCTGAAGAAGGAGTGGCCTTGCATAGCAGGGCAGATAATTGTTCTTCATGCACCAATTCAGTTAGCATCGCAGGGTGTGTGTTTAATCGTAAATTAATGCTTTGCCTAAGCGTGCAGTCTCTGTTTTTTATGAACGGCTTGCTTTAGTGTATGCAGGCAATTTTCACCGTTCCTGTACTTATTTCAAAGAAATTGCGCTACCGGATCAGACCAATCGCTAAGGCGGTTTCATTAAACTTCCTGGGTTCAATTCAGAAAAACAAACCTTAGTTGGCAAAACATGATTTTAGTTGGGTGAGTTGTGAAAAGCAAACGGCAAACGGCAGAAGAGTCCGCAGGAAGCAAATGGCAATGATGCTATTACAATTGAGACGTTTCGCCTTGTTACAATTTATCGAACAGAGAGATCAATCCTGTCTCCTATCTCTATACAACTCACCATCTACTTTCACCAATCACCTCGGGCTACTTCTTGTTCTGCACGCCGCCATCAAGCATCAAGCTGATTCACATGTCACAATCACGCCTTCAACCATCCTTCCGATTCCCGATTCACGACTCTCCAATCACCACTCACTACTCACTATTCACAATTGACTATTCACCATTCACTATTCACTACTCACTATTCACTATTCACCATTCACCATTCACCATTCACCATTCACGCCTTATTAAACTTCTTGGTAAGCGTGAGGTTGCCGGAAGCATCGGAAGTAATATCGTACCATTTCTTGTCATCTTGCAGGATGATGTAATACTGTACGCCGTCTTCGGGAGTAGTTACTTCGGTAATACCAAAAATTGACTTGTCGGAATACTTGTGCTGCACCCTGGACAATACGATGGGAGGAAGCATGGTTTGCAGATAATAACGGATGGACTTGATCACAGTTCCTTCTTTGTCATACCAGAGGCGGCAATGAACTTCACCCATATTAAAATGCACTTCATAATTATTATCATTCTCATACCAGCTTACGCTATCGGCTTTCGGAAATGAAGTGGCAAAACTACTAAGTACTTTTTCGTTCGGGGTGGCGAAACAAATGATGCTGCTCACTGAGAGGACGATGGCCAGAAACAAACTTTTCATAAAACAAATTTTGGGTTAACGAATAATCCAAATTAGTCTGATGAAGAAGCAAAAAACAGTGATTCTCTATGGTTGGTAACAAAAGCCTGCACCATTTTTTTGCAGTCGTGAAATCCTTTCCTTGAAACTTGAATTCCTAACCCTGAACAATTAAATCCTGCCTCTGAAACCTGCAGCCTCCGAATGTTAACAATAGCTAAAAAAATAAAATTGCGGGATAAGCGGCAAGAAGAAATCAAAGATTTACGATCGATTTCGTGGAATGATTCACAGCTCTAACATCTTCAATGATCTAAACAATCATTCTTCTCTCTATTTCTCTTTGTTCCTTCCTTGCAGCTTCTCTTCTCAATCCACCACCCAAACGCGAACATTCTCCGGAATGAGTGTCTGTCCATTGTCCAACGTCAGCAAAAAATAAAAATCTCTTCCCAGCAGTGCGTTGGACGCCGGAGTAGCAGTAATGCCGGTCTTGGCCTTGTATTCATCGAAAGTTGTAGTGAAAGTATAACTGGTGGCATTCACCGGGATGGGTGTGGCAGACCATAGTTGCGAGGTTGCTGTTCCCACCGTAGTTCCACTGTAGATCGCATTATAATTTCCTGTAGTGGAAGCGGCGATCTTTGAAATTTCTTTGATCGTCCTTCCCAGGTTTGAAGGGATCTGAAGGGTGATCAATATTTTGTTTTCCGCTTTCGAAGCCTTTACAGTGGGAGAAGGACGGTAGTCAAATACATTCGATACCGTTACTGGGATATCCGGTTTGCTGTCGGTGAGGGGACCAAAGCCTTCTTCTTTCTTGCATCCTGTTGTAAGGAGTATTACACCCATTATGGGCAGAGCGATCAATATTTTATTCCAGTTCATATTCATTAATTTTTGCTTAGAGTCCCCACCACAGTTTCTCATTGGTGCGCGGACGGGGATTTGGTTGATTGGGATTTCTTTCTGCTTCTATGATCACATAGGGAAGCCTTTTGGGAATGGTATTCGGATCATCGCCTTTGGCATTGGACGATACCGCCAACACAGGATAACCCGTTCTGCGGTAATCATTATAAGCCTCAACGGCATTTCCTACAAAAGCAATGTATTTCTGGGTGATGATCTGCTTCCTCTTTTCATCCGTTGTTCCCGAAAGATTTACAATAGTTGGATTGGTAGCGAAATAATTGGTGATCTCGGCATCCGTCATGCCGGTTTTTTTCATTGAAGCCTTGATGCCTTCCTGGTAAAGTGCATTGGCGTCGCCTGAAGTTGCAAATACAAGTGCCGATTCGGCAAGAATAAAAGCACGCTGAAAATTTGTGATCAATCGAACAGGCGCTTCCCCGGAAGTACCAGTAACATACACATTGTAGCGCGAACGGTTGGGACGCGTGGGTGGCGTAAACGTAGAACCGTTCTCGTATCCGGAGAAAACCCCATTGGGCTTTGTATAATATTTTGAAAGCCGCACGGTGTCATTCAGGCTCCGCATCAGTGCCAGGAAGCGTGAACTCATCATCTCTTCATCGGGCCTGTTGAGAATATCAAATGCATAATAAGGATTCTGGTTGTTGACTGAGGTGTTGAACTTCACTTCAAAGTCCTGCGTGTTGTCATTGATATAATTATTGCCTGCGATCACGCTATTGATCACCGATTTGGTTGTGTCAGGGGCTATGTTGCTGATCTGCATAGCGAATTTCAGCAAGAGCGTATTGCCCATCCGCTTCCACTTCGTAAGGTCACCAGCATATACAATATCATCTGCTCCAGGCTTCAATGAGCTGGGCTTGTCCAGATCGGCCAGGCCATCGCGCACAAGACTGAACAGACTTTGAATACCAAGAGAGGGATTGCCCAGATAAATATCTTTTTGCGTATCAAATCTTGGCTGTGAAAACTGAAGGCCATATCCAGCCTGGGAGTAAGGAACATCACCCCAGAGATCCGTTGCCAGGGAAAAAGCATAAGCCATTTCCAAACGTGCAATTCCTGAGTAAGCAGGACTTTCTGTTTTTGTTTTATCAATCAGAATCTTGAGATTGTTGATGCTACCATTATAGATCTCGAAATTCCATTGGTTGTCAAAACTTCCTTCCAGGCTATAAACGTCGAATGCTGCCGGATCGCCCGCGAGTCCGGCATTGTATTGCATCAGGATGGCTGCTGCACGTCCCAGTGCATTTCCATTGGCCCAGGCAATTCCAACGGTGGTAGTGGGTAATAAAAGTTTGGGAGGAACATCTGTGGCATTGTTCGGATCTGTATTGACGTCCAGGTACTTTTTACAGGACGTGATCGAAACCAGCAGAAAAAAATATAGAAGAAAACGCCTCGTCATATTTGTGTTGTTGTGTTATTAAAAACTAATTCTGATACTGGCACCGATGGTGCGTGCATTGGGAGCGCTTTGCAATTCACTGCCGCGCAAATTTCCTGCGCCCTGGGTATTGAGCTCGGGATCAACAGGACTGTTGGGTGCATAATAGAAAAGGTTTCTTCCAAACACGGTGAAACGTGCATTGGAGAATGCTTTCGTTCCCATTTTCGAACCTGCCATGTCCACACTCAGTGATAATTCCCTGACCCGAAAAGTTGTTGCATCAAACACACCCAGGTCACCTGTTGTAGTTGCAGAACTCATCGAATTCCAATAAGTCTGCGCTGGTATCTGAATGTTGTTCGGAATATATTTTCCATCAGCAGTCTGAATTACACCAGGAAAGATTCTTGGTGTTTCCCTGTCACCACCCGTTACTTTCAATGAACCGTTGGACCGGTAAGTGGAAGCAGTCCAGGAAACAAAATCGCCACCTTGTTTATAATCGAGGAGGAAAGAAAAACTAACCGATTTGAATTGGATCGTGTTGGTGAGTCCCGCCATGAAATCGCGATTGGGATTAGCGATCTCTTGCCCTGCAACAGTACCCAGTAAAGTACCCGTTGCCGGATTAATCAATAGTTGTCCGTCCGGACTGCGCATCCATTTATTACCCAGTATCACACCATAAGGTCTGCCTTCAACGATAGAGGCAATATTACCTGTAAACTGGTTTCCGGGAATTTGAAAGCTCTTGATGCCATGCCCAATAGAAACAACTTTGTTTCGGATCCTGGTGAAATTGGCACTTACTTCCCAGGTGAAATTTCTTTGACGAACAATGGTTCCGTTCACCAGAAGTTCTATTCCTTTATTCACCATCTCACCTGTGTTAGTGGTAAAGGTGTTGTATCCTGTTGAAACCGGAATGCCCACATTCACGATCTGGTCTTTACTGCTTTGATAAAAGTAGGCTGCATCGATGCTCAACCGGTTTTGGAAAAATCCGATATTGGTACCCACTTCATACGATGTAGTAAACTCGGGAGTGAGATTACTGTTGGCAATTCTGGAACTCGCACCAAATCCGAGCGTAGTTGCATATGGAAATGTAAACTGCGCCACATTGTTTCCATAAGACCAGGTGCTGTACACATTACTCAATTGATAAGGACTTGCATCCTTTCCTACTGTAGCTACACTGGCTCTGAGTTTTCCATAAGAAAGAACAGGGGAGCGAATTTTAAATGCATCGGTGAACACCCAGCTGGTGGCAACGGAAGGATAGAAATAAGTATTATGTCCGGGAGCCAGCGTAGAAGTTTGATCTAGTCTTCCCGTTAATTCCAAAAACAAATAATTTCTATAGGAAAGATTGAGCTGACTGTAATAACCAACCAGCCGGCTCTTTCGTGTCAGTTCTCCTGAACTCTGGAAAGAACCTGCATTAGATACATTGTAAAAACCAGGAATGCCCAGGTTATCACCCTGCACGGTCAGGTTTTGATAATTTCGACTGTTTATATTTTGACCAACCAATAAGTTGGCGTTAACGTCGCGGAAGATGTTGTCTTTTTTCGCGGTGACAATCAGGTCGCCGTTTATTTCTGTGCGGAAGAAATTGTCTTCGATGATCCTTCCCAGTCCGCCTGCCGCAGCGGAACCTACTGCAATAATTCTTTTCCTGCGATCGGTGTACGTATCCACACCAATGCGGTAAGAAACATTGAGCCAGCGGGCAAGGTCATATGCGAGGTTAATATTGCCGATGGTCCTGCTCAAATAACTGTTCAAGGGATCTTCGTATGCAGCGAAATAAGGATTGTCTCTCGTGTTGTTCAATGGCCAGTTGCTGGTGCCATCAGGATTCTTATAATGCACGCGGTAAAAATCAAGATCGAAGCTGCGCGGCACAGAAAACAATTGGAACAATGCGCTTTGTGCACCATTGCCCTGGAGAATACCAACTTGTTTGGAATTGATATAATTTACCGAAGTAGAAAAAGTAAACCGGTCGCTAAACGCATTGGTAAAATTGACGCCAATATTGGTGCGGTTTAAACTGGTATTGGGCAGCATGCCTTTCTGGTTTGTATTGCCCACCGAGAAACTTACATTCTGTTTCTTGTCGCCGCTGTTGATATTAATATTGTTGTCGAACGTAGTACCCGTCTCATAAAAATTCCGGATGTTGTTTGGATAGGCCTTATAATCAACTGGTGCACCATTCACCAGTAGTCCGTTACTCAGATTGGGTGAAGACCCGATCCTGGGTCCGAAAGAAAATGTGCTTACGGGATTTAATTGTCCGTTTGCACCCTGGCCATACTCGTTTTGAAATTCCGGAAGTCCATAGATATTTTGAAGAGCATAAGAAGACGATAGTGTCACTTTTACTTTTCCTCTTCCTGCATTTCCTTTTTTGGTAGTGATAATGATGGCGCCGGAAGCACCTCTTTGTCCATAAAGTGCAGCCGCCGATGGTCCTTTGAGAACGTTCACCGATTCGATATCATTCAGGTTCAGGTCCAGTGCACGGTTGGCGGGTTGCTGGTCGAAGAGTGTGTTGCCGGTACGGTCCACATCATTGCTGATGGGAATTCCATCCACTACAAAGAGGGGCTGGTTGCTCCCGGTAAAAGAACTGATGCCCCTGATGTTGATATTCACTGAAGATCCAACAGCACCACTGGCACCTGTAATGTCCACGCCTGCCACTTTCCCTTGAAGGGCGCTCACGATATTCACTTCGCCCTTGTCAACGAGGTCTTCACCCTTGATGTTTTGTGTGGCGTAGCCAAGCGAACGTTTGTCGCGGGCAATACCCAGCGCAGTAACCACCACTTCCTGCAGTGCATTTCTGCCGGTGCGCATGCTAATGCTTACGTTTTCCCTGTCACCCACATTGATCTGTTGTGTTTCAAATCCAACCATGGATACAATCAGTGTAGCATTTGTGTGCGGAACCTGCAGCGTAAATAGTCCGCGTTCATCGGTGCGTGTTCCCGTAGAAGTATTGCGTAATTGAATGCTCACGCCGGAGAGCGGATTGCCGATGCTGTCCGTAACCGAGCCGCGCAACTGGCGCACCTGGGCAGAGGACGGCAATGCTGACCATAAAAAGGCCAACAGAAAAAGAATGTAAACTTTTACCATAAGGAAACTGTGGTTATGATTATCCTCACAAGACATCCATCACAGGAGAAATGCTTTTGCTTTGACCCTGTTATTTGGTGATCCGTGATTACATCACTTTCAAGAATGATTTGAAGCTGTTGAAAATCTGAGATAGTTGATTCATTAAACCTGTGAAGGAGCCTTGTTGCATGATGAAGCATGATTTTGCGGTCGCAAAA
>JBJMLU010000058.1:0-13769 GCA_045805145.1 Flavisolibacter sp.
GAGACTGTCCTTGCGTTAAAGGCAGCAATAAAAACCGGTAGTGAGCATTGTAGTTTAGACGTCATTGCGAGCGCAGCGCGGCAATCTCCTTGCAAGCGAAGCGAGCACCAGCCCCAAGACCGCCTCGTAGTACACTCACGAACAGTAAGGCGCTCCAAAACAATGAAACCCAAGATCATTCATGAACATCATCGCAAAACTCACAAGACCGTTCCCGCCCCACCGAAGGCGGGATCCTTGAACTTCCCTTTCTACTTTTTCTTTTCCAGAAAAAAAGTAGAAAAGAAAAATACCAATCAGCAAATACTGGCAGCCAACGAAACTCTATCCAAAGTATCTAACCAAAAAAGGAATGACTGCCTCTGAAGGAATCTCTTCAAAAAATATCCCTTGGATGAAACACTAAACCCTCTAAACAAAAAAGCCCCGTTACGCAAGGCATAACGGGGCTTTTTCTAGATTTTATTTAGAAGGGCAGATCATCTGCCACATCATCCACACTGGCGGGTGCAGATGCCTGCTGGCGGGAAGAAGAAACGGCATCCGAATTCGGATTGCCGCTGTTATCACCTTTCCTTCCAAGCAACTGGATATCTCTTACACGAAGTGAAAGAGAAGCTCCTGCTGTTCCATCGCCACGAGTGAAGCTGCGCACTTCAGGACTACCTTCCACAAATACCTGCGTGCCTTTTTGTAGATAAGGAGCAACACCGGTCTTGTCCGACCAGTAAGCGCAATCCACCCAGGTTGTCTTCTCCTGGTTATTGCCCGCACTGTCGCGGTATTTCTCCGTATGGGCTACTGTAAAATTGATGACGTTTTTTCCGTTAACCTGGTTTACTACGCAATCTTTTCCAAGATTGCCAATTACTTGCATTTTAATCATAGTGCTCAAATATTAGGTGTTCAAGATAAGCCATTTTGATGGCTTGTGGACAGGGTAAATGTAGACGATTTGTTATAGTTGAAACAGATTATTTCTCCACTTTTTTGAGAGAAAATTCTTTAAAAGTTTTGGTGAATTTCTCCTCCATTTTCCGCATCAGGATTTATTCTTTTTATTGCCTGTACTGCCCGAGGGTTTTTTTCTTCCTGCTTCCTTCAACGCCTTGTCGAGCAAAAATTCAATCTGGCCATTCACGCTGCGGAATTCATCCGATGCCCATTTCTCCAGCGACCTGTATGTATCGCTGTCGATGCGGATCACGAAATTTTTCTTTTCGCTCACAGTATCCGGTTTACTGGTACAAGGTTCCCGTATTGAGAATGGGTTGCGCACCTCTTTCTCCGCAAAGCACCACCATCAGGTTACTCACCATGGCTGCTTTCTTTTCTTCATCAAGATGCACGATGTCTTTTCGCGACAACATTTCCAGGGCCATCTCCACCATGCCTACAGCTCCTTCCACAATCTTGGTGCGGGCCGCAACAATTGCCGTTGCCTGTTGCCTTTGCAACATGGCACCTGCAATTTCCGCTGCATATGCAAGGTGACTGATGCGCGCTTCACGAATGACGATGCCTGCCGGAGCAAGACGGTCGGTGAGCTCCTGTTCCAGAATTTCGTTCACCTTGTCACCTCCATTGCGCAGTGTGATGTCCGCGTGTTCGTCCTCAAGATTATCATAGGGAAAACTGTTGGCCAGGTGACGAACCGCCGCTTCGCTCTGACGATTGACATATTCAACATAATTGATCACATCATAAGCAGCACGATAGGTATCACCCACCTGCCATACAATTACTGCAGCGATCTCAATGGGATTACCCATTTTGTCATTTACTTTCAGCCGCGTGCTCTCCAGGTTTTGAGCCCTCAGCGAAATATTAGAGGTGGCGTAAAAGGGATTGACGAAGAACCAGCCATTTTCTTTTACAGTGCCTGCATACTTTCCAAAAAAATTCAACACCCTTGAGTGATTTGGTTGAATGATCATGAGTCCTTTCATTAGAAAAAACGAGAGCACCATCAGTAATACGGCTGCAATAACCTGCCAGGTATCACGATTGGGATCGCCAACCTGTACAAAGAAATAAATAGCTCCGCCAATACAAACCAGCACCATCAGAAAGCCAACCAGACCCGTAACGGGCCTTACGATCTTTTCCATATAATTTGTTTTATGATATCATTTTGATATCAAAGCTATATTAAAAATAGCAAAGTTGGTAGTTGATAGTTGGCAAAGGAAAGAGATGTGGGAGGTGAGATGTGAGATGTGAGATGAGGGATGAGAGATGGGAGATGAAGGATGAGGGGAGAGAGTTGACCGTGGAGAAAGGAGGGCGCAGACGGTTTCGCAGAGAAATTTTTATGGTTAAAGATCTTAGATGGTGCGAAGGTTTACGAAGGCGCGAGGAATTAACCGCCAGGACCTCCGCAATATGCCAGGCGAAGAGATTTTTGTTTTTAAGGGTTAGAGTCCTTGCCGGACGGCAGATGTACTCAAACTCTGAGCGCAAATTTCGAAGTTTGAATTTTAATATTGAGCGCCAAAAATAAATGCAGCTCCAAAAGAATTTACAGCTGCGAAATCCTTGCTGGTCAAAAAACATCGCTGCCCCAGCAGCCATGCAGCGTTGAAATCCCAGCGCCTCCTTCAAACCATTGCGCTACCCTTGCAACTCTCTCCTCACATCCCTCATCTCTCATCCCACATCTCTCTCCTGCTATCCTCCCGTGCTTCCGTCACGCACCTTGATCTTTTTCTTCGCATTTTTCTTTTCGTATTCAAGTACGGCCGGTGGCTTGTTCGAAGTCTTTTTATCATCACCCTTTGCTGTGGTGGCCTTGCCAGTGGTTACATCAATGGGTGCCAGGTCATCGTCTCCCTGTTTGGCAGCAGCTGCTTCCTCTTTCGGACGGTTCATCACCCATTCTTCTGTATGGTCAATAGTACCGGACATGGGATTGTAGTAAGTCCACACGCCGTTTTTATAAGATGTAGGTTCCAGCTTGATGATTTCCTTACGAAGCACCTTGGTAGGATCATTCACGTCACGGACATCAATGGTATCGTATGGATTTTTAGGATCAATGGCCCTCCAGTTTTCTTCCCGCAGGGGCTCACCTGCATTGGTAAAATAAACGGACTTGCCGTCCTTCATTCCGAACCGGAAGGATTCCATGGCAATGAGGTCGCCCTCCAAAGAGTAGCGGCGCCATACGCCTTCTTTCTTATCGTCCTGGAAAAAACCTTCCTCTTCGTATCCACGCTCTCCCCTCAATTCATCCACATGAACATACCATGGACCCTGTTTGAGTCCCTTCTGGTCCACACGGTTCAGGGTATCACCCTTGGCACCGATAATAAAGTTTTTCCATTGCGCCTGGCTGTGGACAGAAACCAATAGGGCAATTATGATTAGATATCGCATTGTTTAGTATGTTTGGCTCTTATGATGAAACGCAAATCAGACTGTTTTATGCAGCCAAATTTATATCAATACCTTCTGAGCTGCACCTTTTTACTCGTTAGTTTTTTCACAAATGCCCAGTCCAAACCCATGGCGGCTTCCGACCGGCTTAAAGGCATGCAACAAAGGCAGGTTCTTGAAAGCAAATCATTGCTAAACAGCATTAAATTCCGCAATATCGGCCCTTCCATCATGAGTGGCCGCGTGGTGGATGTTGATGCCAATCCGGCAGACCCTACGGAATTTTACGTGGCCTATGCTACAGGCGGCGTTTGGTACACCAACAATAATGGACAATCCTTTAGTCCGGTTTTCGACAGCACGGACGTGATCACCATTGGAGATATTGCCGTGAACTGGAAGACGGGCACCATCTGGGTAGGAACCGGCGAAGTAAACAGCAGCCGTTCTTCTTATGCAGGCATTGGCATGTATAAAAGCAAGGACAAGGGAAAGACCTGGCAATACCTCGGGCTTCCGGAATCACAACATATCGGCAAGATCCAGCTTCATCCAACAGACGACAACACTGTTTGGGTGGCTGTGTTGGGACACCTTTATTCACCCAATCACGACAGGGGTGTATTTAAAACTACTGATGGCGGACAGACCTGGAAACAAACTTTATATATTGACGACAATACTGGTGCGGTGGACCTTGACATCAATCCGCAAAATCCTTTGGAACTCTATGCGACAGCATGGTACCGTACACGATCGGCCTGGAATTTTGAAGAAAGCGGAAAGAGCAGCGGCATTTACAAAAGCACCGATGGTGGAAATTCATGGACCCTGCTCACAAAACAAGGATCCGGATTTCCAGTAGGCGATGGCGTGGGCAGAATTGGTGTGGCTGTGTATCCCGCTAATCCAAAGATCGTGTATGCGATCATGGACAATAATTTTCACAAAGCTTCTTCTGAAAAAAAGATCGATTCGCTTAGCTATGTACTTCGCGATTTTCAAAACCTGACCAGGGAACAATTTCTTCAGCTAGATCCACGAAGGCTCGATACTTTTTTAAGGCGCAACCGCATGTATCCACGCTACACAGCCACCATGGTCATGGAAAGAGTATCGAACGGAACATTGAAACCTACTGCAGTCTGGGATTATTTATACGACGCCAATACAGCCCTCTTTGATACACCCATCATAGGTGCAGAAGTATATCGTAGCGAGGACGGCGGACAAACCTGGAAAAAGACAAATACAAAAGAGCTCACACTGTATAACACCTATGGCTATTATTTCGGAAAGATCTTCGTCTCTCCTTACAACGACCAGAAACTGGTGATCACCGGATTTGATATTGAAATCTCCAATGACGGAGGCAAGACCTTCTTCCGGATGGACAAGGAGAATGTTCACGC
The DNA here is from genome assembly GCA_045805145.1 of Flavisolibacter sp. Classification (GTDB taxonomy): domain Bacteria; phylum Bacteroidota; class Bacteroidia; order Chitinophagales; family Chitinophagaceae; genus Flavisolibacter. The sequence goes on from JBJMLU010000058.1 coordinate 4,791, forward strand.
CGACCATCATATCGCCTGGATCGATCCGCAAAAAGACAGTCATATCATCATTGGCAATGATGGAGGATGCAATATCACCTACGACAACGGCCAACATTGGTACAAAGCAAATATGCCGCCCGTAGGCCAGTTCTATTCGGTATTCGTTGACAATGCAAAACCCTATAATGTTTATGGTGGATTGCAGGACAATGGGGTTTGGTATGGACCGTCCACCAACAGGGAAGGCGCAGGCTGGACCGAGAATGGAAATTATGGATTCAAGTCTATTATGGGTGGAGATGGAATGCAGGTGCAGGTAGATACCAGGGACAATCTCACAGTCTATACAGGGTTTCAGTTTGGAAATTACTCCCGCCTCAACCGCCTCAATCCAAGAGAAAGCAAACGTATTACGCCGCAACATATGCTGGGGGAAAAACCCTTTCGTTTCAACTGGCAGACACCGGTGTTGATCAGCCAACACAATCAGGATGTGATCTATTTCGGAGGCAACCATCTTTTCCGTTCTTTCAACAGGGCCGACACACTCATTCCCATCAGTCCAGACCTGAGTAACGGAGGAAAGCCGGGCGATGTTCCTTTTGGAACCATTACTACGATTGCTGAATCACCACTTCGATTTGGTTTCCTCTATGTGGGGACCGATGATGGAAATATTCAATTGTCAAAAGATGGAGGTTACACATGGATGCAGGTCAATGCGATTTCTTCAAAGAAAGGAACGACGAGAGTTCTTCCCCAGGGATTGTGGGTGAGCAGGCTCACTGCATCCCGGTACAAGGAAGGAAGGGTGTATGTTGCGCTCAATGGATACCGCGATGATGATTTCAATCCTTACCTCTATGTGAGTGAGGATTTCGGTGCAACATGGAATGTTTTAGGAAGAGATCTGCCAGCTGAACCCATTAATGTGATCAAAGAAGATCCGCACAATGAAAATATTCTTTACCTCGGAACAGACGGAGGACTTTATGTGAGCTTCGATCGCGGCCAGAATTTTATGATGTGGAACGGAGGTCTTCCAAAATCCATCCCGGTGCATGATATAGCCATTCAGGAAAGAGAGAATGAGATCGTGCTGGGCACACACGGCAGAAGCCTGTATGTTGCTTCACTGGATGATGTTCAGGGATTGCAAAAAGATCCGGACTGGCTGAAAAAGAAACCGGCTCCAAAGAACACGGAGAACAGGGAAAGAGAATCAGCACAGGAACCACTCAGCGAAAGAGATTGATCATAGAAACAGTGTTTTCCACAAAAGCGATCCTTCTACCGTAGAACTACGGGTAAATGCTTAGTGCATAAATTGATCAGTAAAAACTTGCCTGGTCTTTTTCAATAGTTTAATTTAAATAGATGAAAGGCCGCTATATCATTTTTGCTGATGATGATGCGGACGACCTGGAACTGATCACCGGCTTTTTCAAACAGTATAACCGAAACATTAATGTTTTAGAATTTAAGGACGGAAAAGAGGTCTTGAAGTTCCTGGACGATTTTGCAATCAACGGCAATCCACCCATCCTCATTGTATTGGATATTAATATGCCTCGCCTCAATGGCAAGGAAACCCTTGCGGCTATCCGCAGGCATCCGAGGTTTCAAAATATCCCCGTCCTCATTTATACCACCTCGATGAATGAGGAGGATGAATCTTATTGCAAAAATCTCGGAGCCAGTTGGACCTGCAAGTCAGACAATGTTGATGGTGTGCGCCAAACCGCAAAGGTTCTTGCAGAATTTTGCAGCCGATAAGAGGAGCTGTTGGCGATTGGCTGATGGCTACTGGCCTGGAGCTAAGAGCTGCGAGCGGCGAGCTGCGGGTTCTGTATTGTGGTTACGACAAGATCCTGTATGGATTAGTGACGCTGAGGAAGTTTTATCAGAAAGGCGGAGCGTTGCATACAAATGATGGAACGAATTTTTGCCTGATGGTCTTCCTTCTCACAGCTCTGAGCTCACAGCTCACAGCTCTCATCCTTCTTCCCTTAAAATATCTTAAACCGATCAAAACAGGCTTTCTCCAGAAGCTCTCTGTCATCAGGATGGGCAATGTTGATGAGGGCACGCGCACGCTGCCTCAGGTTTTTTCCAAACAAATAAGCAATTCCATATTCAGTGATTACATAGTGCACATGAGCCCTTGTGGTCACGACGCCTGCACCAGGCCTCAGGTAAGGAACAATGCGCGCAACTCCTTTCGCGGTACGGGAAGGCAGGGCGATAATAGGCTTTCCACCTTCACTCAATGCAGCACCGCGCATGAAGTCCATTTGTCCGCCTACACCGGAGAACTGATAGGTGCCAATGGAATCTGAACAAACCTGACCGGTAATGTCGATTTCGATAGCACTGTTGATGGCCACCATCTGATTGTTCCTCCGGATCACATGAGGATCATTGACATAATCAATATCCAGAAATTGAAAGGCAGGATTATCATCTACATAGTCATAAAGCCTTCGGGTGCCCAGTGCAAAACCTGCAACTGCTTTGTTGGGATGGATGCGTTTGTACTTATTGTTGATGATGTCCTTTTCAAAAAGCTCAACGATGCCATCGCTGCACATTTCCGTGTGAACTCCAAGATCTTTATGTCCCATCAGCGACCGCAGCACTGCGTCCGGGATAGAGCCTATGCCCATCTGAATGGTACTCCTGTCTTCAATTAAACCGGCTACATGTGCACCAATGCGCAATTCTTCAGGGCCCACCTTGTCGCCAAATCGCGCTTCATGCAAAGGTTCATCGCAGTGCACCATGGCATAAAAGCGACTGCTGTGAATAAGGCCGTCTCCGTGGGTTCGTGGCACGTAGCGATTTACTTGTGCAATCACATGTTTTGCTGTATTGACCGCTGAACGTGCGATGTCAACAGATACGCCGAGTGAACAATAACCGTGTTGGTCAGGAGGTGATACCTGAACCAGTGCCACATCAATGGGAAGAATATTTCTTTTGAACAATTCTGGGATCTCGCTCAAAAAAACCGGAACATAATCTGCCCTTCCTGCCTGCACATCCTCGCGAATAGAAGCAGATACAAAGAGTGAATTGATCCGGAAGCTCTCGGATAGTTCGGGCTTGTCGACATGGATGTCACCATACACACTGATAAAAACGAGTTCCACCGCTTTGAGCCTGTAAGCTTGTTGGGCCAGCGCCCGAAGCAGGCAGGTGGGTGTTTGTGCGCTTCCCTGGACAAAAACCCTGTTGCCAGACTGAATGATCTGTAATGCTTCTTCGGGTAAAGTATAGTTAACCGGAATTTTCATAAATCTGCAAAGAGAGAAAACTAAGCAAAGTTTACCAATGATGAATGTTAGTTAATTAACTAAGAATAATCAACTTTGGCACTCAAAGCCCAAAACGCTAAGCGCAGCAAATGTTGTCGTAAAAATCATGGTGAAAAAGCAAGCCAGAGAGATCCGTTATTTTTTTTATAGCCAGGCTTTTGCAGATGGCATTCGCGCGGCCATTGCCATTCTGCTGCCTGCACTGGCAGGATCTTATCTCGGTTTTTTTGAAACGGGTCTTACCATCTCTTTGGGAGCCATGTTCGTGAGCATGACCGATTCGCCCGGGCCCCTGATCCATCGTAAGAATGGAATGCTGATCTGCTGCGGATTTACTTTTGTCGTTGCACTCATTACCGCTTATGCCCAAAGAAATGTGTACACAATGGGCATCGAGATAGCGGTGGTCACTTTTTTCTTTTCCATGTTCACGGTTTATGGCAACCGTGCAACAGCAGTAGGAAATGCTGCCATCCTTTCGATGATCCTCACCATGGAAGGGGCATTGAAAAACAACGAGATCCTTCCGCATGCTTTTTTTATTCTTGCAGGCGGACTCTATTTTCTTGCGCTGAGTCTTCTGCTGCAAACCATCCGTCCTTATCGCATTGCTCAAAGAACCCTTGGTGAATGCATACGCGAAATTGCCAGCTATCTCTCCATCAAGGCAGATTTTTATAATCCTTCCACCGATCTTGACCGAAATTACAGAAGGCTGGTAGCCCAGCAAGTTATCGTCAATGAAAAACAGGACGCTGTGCGTGAGCTTTTTTTTAAGACGAGACAGATTGTTAAAGAAACAACAAGCGAAGGAAGAAAACTGGTACTCAGTTTTGTTGAAACAGTCGATCTGTTTGAAGACATCACGGCAGCCTATTACGATTATGCGCTTCTTCGAAAACAATTCAGCGATACAGGCGCTCTGGAATTAATGAGTGCTTCGGTACGAAAACTGGCCATAGAACTGGATGCCATTGGAAGGGCCATTCAGTCCAATACTTCTTTTGTACGCGGATTCGATTACGGCGAGGAAATGAAAAGACTGAAAACAGGCATTGATACTTTAGTTCAGAATGAAAACAATACCGTGATCCTGAAAAAGATCCTGGTCAACTATCGTAAAATGCTCCAGGGATTCGATGAACTGACGAAGTATTTCGAAAAAGATGTGCCCAGAACAAAGACAAGGCTCGATCATTCGCATTTTGTGAGCCATCAATCGCTGGAACCGGTTATTCTCTGGAACAATCTCTCCTTCGAATCTTCTGTTTTCAAACACGCGCTACGGGTATGCATTGCCTGCATGGCCGGATTCATCATTTCGAAAATGTTGGCATACGGCCATCACAGCTACTGGATCCTGATGACCATTGCCTTCATGCTCAAACCTGCGTTTAGTTTAACCAAGCAGAGAAATATCGAACGCATTATTGGCACACTAACCGGGGGCGCTATAGGTGTGCTGGTGCTGGTATTCGTTCCAAACAAGACCGTCCAGTTTGTGTTCATGGTCCTGTTCATGATCGGTACCTATTCTTTTATGCGTATTCGTTATCTGTTGATGGTGATCTGCACTACGCCTTATATCCTGATACTTTTTTCCTTCCTGGGTACAGGATATAAATCGGTGGTTCAGGAAAGGATCTTTGATACAGTATTGGGCTGCACCATTGCGTTTACTGCAGGCTTATTTCTTTTTCCCAGCTGGGAATCATACCAGTTGAAAAATTACATTCAAGGTCTGTTGAATGCAAATGCGGCTTATCTGAAAAAAATAATCGAAGCACTATCCGGACAAAAAGTGAGCACATTGGAGTACAAAGTCGCACGCAGGGAAGTCTATCTTCATTCAGCCAATCTTGCTGCTGCATTTCAAAGAATGATCTCCGAACCCCGGAGCAAACAGCGGAACAGCGAAAGAGTTCATGAATTTGTGGTGCTGAGTCACATCCTGTTTTCCAATATCGCTACCCTGGCCACAACTCTTCTTTCAAGAGAACCTAAAAAACACAGGGACCAGTTGATTGCCCTTGCTTGTAAATCGTATAATGAGCTTGTACAAACTCCACAAAAAATGGACGGAAACAAATTGCAGGAAGAAGAAATGATAAAATTAAATCCTTCAAAAACGGAAGATTCAGGAATTGATGATCCGATGCTCAAAGACCAGCTACAATTCATTTACCGCCTCACCCTGGACCTTGAACGCGCTGCCCTTGCGATCAATCCAAAGGCGTAAGCTGAGAGCTGTGAGCTGAGAGCTGAGAGCCGCGAGAGGATTCAAAGACTTACTGGATTGCAATTGTTATCGGTGGAACCCTGATTGCGCTTCAAACCAAATTCCGGAGATCAGTTGATCTCTCGATGATCATATTTTTTTGCTGTTGGCTTCAAGAAAAGTTTGCCATCGTCCTGCTAATCCTTTTAATCTCCTCGCGGCTCGAAGCTCACCGCTCACAGCTATTTCTTCTCATTTCTGAATAAACCACTGCAAGGCCAGTTCGTATCCTTTGAGTCCGAGTCCGAATATGCTGCCCACGGATTTTCCTGATATGTGAGAAAATTTTCTGAAATCTTCCCGTGCATGAACATTGGAGATGTGCACTTCAATTACCGGCGTCTTGATGGCTGCAATGGCGTCGCCAATGGCAATCGATGTATGCGTATAACCTCCAGGATTGATGATGATGCCGTCGTGGTCGAAACCAAGTTTTTGCAGTTCGTTGATCAACTCTCCTTCCACATTGCTTTGAAAATAGGTGAAGCTGACGTCAGGATATTTTGTTTTCAGTTGCTGCAAATAATTTTCAAAGGGCATGTTGCCATAAATATCGGTCTCTCTTTTACCGAGAAGATTCAGATTGGGTCCATTAATGATCGCTATCCTCATATAATCACGGATTTCACAGATTAAGGTCAGATTTCATTGATTGATTACACAGATTATGTGGATTTTTTGAAAGGATATCACTCTTTTTAAAAACTTCCTGATCTGGTTCAACGATGGTGAGATTGAAAATAATGAATTCAGAGAAAATAATGCAGATCACAAACCATTAGTAAGAATCCAAACTCTCCATCATATTTTTCAATCTATCCTTCCTGATACTTCAACTCAATCTGAAATCCATTCGTGAAATCAATCCTCTTAATCAATCCGTGAAATCTGACCTTCATCCGTGAAATCCGTGATCATGCTATGCGCATCATGGGAGGCTCGTTGTGTGATACGTGTTCCCTGATCATGGAAATGAATTCATCGAATAGATAACGGCTGTCGTGCGGACCAGGCGTGCTTTCCGGGTGATACTGCACTGAAAAAGCCGGCTTGTCTTTTACACGGATGCCTTCAATGGACTGGTCGTTCAAATTAACATGCGTGATCTCGATATTGCTCGATCTGCGAACTGCTTCCGGGTCCACACCAAAGCCATGGTTCTGCGTAGTGATCTCGCATTTGCCGGTGATCAGATTTTTTACCGGATGATTCATTCCTCTGTGTCCATGATGCATTTTGAATGTAGGAATGTCATTGGCAAGCGCCAGCAATTGATGGCCCAGGCAAATTCCAAATGTTGGTTTCTCTTCTTTGAGAATATCTCTCACGGTATGCACGGCATATTCCATGGCTGCAGGATCGCCTGGACCATTGCTGATGAAATATCCGGTTGGATTGAACTGCTTCAATTCTTCCAGCGAAGTCCTTGCAGGAAATACTTTTACATGCACTCCCCTGTCTACCATGCATTGAAGAATATGTCGCTTGGTTCCGTAATCAAGTACTGCAATCTTGATGGGCGAATGAGGATCACCCAATTCAAAAGAAGTTTTTGTACTGACGATGGAAGCCAGCTCCAGACCCGACATATCGGGGACTTCTCCAAGTTTTTTCTTCAGCACTTCTGCATCCAGAATTTCTGAGGAGATCATGCAGTTCATTGCACCCTTGCTGCGGATATGTGTCACCAGCGCTCTTGTGTCAACACCTTCGATGGCAACGATATTCTGTTTTTTCAAATATTCATCCAGCGACATCTGGGCTTTGCGTCGTGAGAACAATTCTTCAAGGTTTCTGCCAATCAGTCCCCTGATCTTGATGCTATCACTTTCCACATCAAAATCAGCCACTCCATAGTTGCCAATGTGTACAGCATTCATGATCAGCACCTGTCCATAATAACTCGGATCGGTAAATACTTCCTGATAGCCGGTCATACCGGTATTGAAACAGATCTCACCGCCTGTGGTACCTACAGCGCCAAAGGCCTTGCCCATACAGGTTGTTCCGTCTTCCAGAACCAGAATTGCAGGTTGTTGTTGCTCCATCTTTTTAAAACTTATGCAAAGAAAAATATTCAATCACAACCACCAACGTTAAACTTTTCCCCAATAGCAAACATAAAAAAAGGCAAGATGAATATCTTGCCTCCTCTGTATAGCACCCAATCGTTAGCTGGGCTGTTGCTCGGAAGTTTCGGTAGCCGCTACTTCGGTAGAAGCAGCAGGCTCGCCAGCCTCCGTTTCAGTTTTCTTTTTTCCACCGCCGGCACGACGAGTTCTTCTGGCGCCTTCTTTTTTTGCACCCTTGTCCTTGCCGTAGATTTCGTTGAAGTCAACCAGTTCGATCATCGCCAGTTCGGCATTATCGCCGGGGCGGGTGCCGAGCTTAATGACCCTGGTATAACCCCCGGGGCGTCCTGCTATTTTTTCGCTGATGGTGCTGAACAATTCTGCTACTGCTTCCTTGTCCTGCAAATAACTGAACACAACCCGGCGCTGGTGCGTGGTGTTTTGTTTGCTTTTGGTGATGAGGGGCTCTGCATAAACGCGCAGGGCCTTGGCTTTTGCCAATGTGGTAACGATACGCTTGTGCCTGAATAACTGACAGGTAAGATTGCTTAACAACGCAGCCCGGTGCGCTTTTTTACGACCGAGGTTGTTGATTTTGTCTCCGTGACGCATGACTGTTAAGTTTAAAGTTCAAAGTTCAGAGTTCCGAGCCAGCTACTGCTTCTCTTCCTCCGTCTTTAAACGATGATTGAATATTCGGCTGCACCGTGTCAAGGAATTGCAGCCTAATTATAAGGGAAAAGTGAAAAGGCAAATGATGAAAATTGATTAACTCAGTTCTGTCAATCTCTTTTCGCTTTTGACTTTTAACTTTTGACTTTGAACTAATAATCGTCTTTATCGATTCCTAATTTTCCGAGGTCCATTCCAAAATGAAGTCCTCTTTCGTTGAGCACCTGCTCAATCTCCGACAGAGATTTCTGACCAAAGTTGCGGAACTTCATGAGGTCTTCCTGTTCGTACTGAACCAGCTCGCTGAGTGAATTGATCTTTGCTGCTTTGAGGCAGTTGAAGGCACGTACAGAAAGATCGAGGTCTTCCAGAGGTGTCTTCAGCACTTTACGCAATTGTAAGGTCTGTTCGTCTACGATGTCTTCTTTCTTCTCTTCCTTATTGTCGAAAGTAATGTTCTCATCGGTGATGATCATGAGGTGCTGGATCAGGATACGGCTAGCCTGTTTAACAGCTTCTTCCGGGTGAATGGTACCATCTGTGCTTATTTCCATTACCAGTTTCTCATAGTCTGTACGCTGTTCCACACGGGTATTCTCGATGCTGTATTTCACATTCTTGATGGGCGTATAGATCGCATCTACAGGGATATATCCCA
>JBJMLU010000059.1:0-22330 GCA_045805145.1 Flavisolibacter sp.
AGAAGACTGAGCGGTCATGCCGACCGCCTTTGTGAATACCGGCTGAAAACAATCGGGGTCGAAGATGAAGTTTTTCTTTCCAAAGGTGAAGAAAAACACCAGCGCACTCTCATACATACCGCAGACAAAGGAGATGTCGTGGATGGCACTGTACTGGAACTTAGTTATGAGGAACTATTGAAGGCCGACAGCTATGAACCCGAAAATTATAAGAGGAAGAAGGTCACACTTGCTTCGGGAAAGCGAGCCTGGATCTATCTGGTAGCAGAAGCATGATTAAAGCTAATAATGAAATGAATACGGTTGGTTATTTTGAAATCCAGTCTTCCAACCCGCTTCGGGAATGCAGGTTTTATCAACGGGTATTTGGTTGGAAATTTTTCAGGGAAGAACAGCTGCCCATAGAATATTATCGGATTGAAACGCCAACGCTCAATGGCGGACTGTTGCAACGTCCAGCAAAACTTCCACCGCCGGAATGCGGCACCAATGCTTTCGTTTGTTCGGTGCAGGTGCGCAGTTTTGATGAATCCAATCAGCTCATTGTTCAAAATGGTGGAAAGATGGCCGTTCCCAAATTTGCCATACCGGGCAAGTGTTGGCAGGGCTATTTTCTTGACCAGGACAATAATGTTTTTGGAATATTTGAAGTGGATGAAAATGCAAAATGAACTGGCCTTTCGTTGCCAGGGTTTTAACCATCCGGTAGTATTATTTTTAGATTCGATTTATAAACCTTCACCATGTTGCGAATCCGTTTGATCCTTCTCGCTTTCCGAACAAACAGGTAGTGATCCTTCAACGCTCATAAACTACAGGTTTTTCATGAATGAGGCTCCAAATTAAAGCAGCATCGCTCGAAAACTTTTTGTTTGAAACTGCTCTGCGAAATTTATTTTGTTTTTGCCTGACATCTTCCGGTTTTCGTCTTTGCTCTGACCATAAGAGAGATATGCCCTCTCTCGTTTCAGACTGGGCTGGACCTTAAATTTTATTCGCATGCAGACAAATTGTACATTCAGTTAAGAGAACAGCTTAGTTAGCTTGAACCAAAAACCAAAACCATGTTCGTAGAATCAGGCAAGCCACTCGTATCCCCAATGAATATTGAAAATAATTACGGTGCTTCCGGCTACCTGATCCGGATTTCACTGACGGCAGCCCTGGCCGGATTTATATTTGGCTTCGATACCGTGGTGATCTCGGGCGCCAATCTTCCCATCAAAGAGCTTTGGCATACCACTCCTCTTTTCCATGGTTTTTTCATCATGTCCATGGCGCTCTGGGGAACCGTGCTGGGCGCGGTTTTCGGAGGAATGCCCACGCAAACCTTCGGAAGAAAAAAAGTGTTGATTGCAGTAGGTGTTCTTTTTAGTCTTTCGGCAATTGGAACGGCACTGGCTCCCGGACCTTATTTATTTTCCTTTTTCCGATTTATCGGCGGTGTGGGCATTGGTGTTTCTTCTGTGGCTGCCCCCACTTATATTTCCGAGATCTCTACTCCTTCTAACCGGGGAAAACTGGGAGCGCTCTACCAATTCAATATTGTCTTCGGCATCCTGGTTGCTTTTCTTTCCAATTATTTTCTCAAAGGAGTGGGAGGAGCCAACGATTGGAGATGGATGCTTGGTGCTCTTGCAATTCCTTCTGTGATTTATTCTGCATTGGTATTGGGAGTTCCGGAGTCTCCGCGATGGTTGATCACAACAAAAAACAACAAAGAACTCGCAAAAAAAGTATTGGCTCGACTCGGTATAAAAAATCCGGAGGAAGAAGTATCGTCCATCATCAAAAGCTATCAGCATGAAAGTTCTGTTGGACATACCACGCAGATCTTTAGTGCCAAGTATAAAACAGTGCTGTGGCTTGCCTTCATGGTTGCTTTTTTTAACCAGTTGTCAGGCATCAACTTCATTCTGTACTACGCGCCTGAGATCCTGGAGCGTGCAGGACTTGCTTCAAAAGAATCGCTCCTGAATTCAATTGCCATTGGAGGAACCAATCTTCTGTTCACCTTTGTTGGACTGTATCTTATCGACCGGATAGGAAGAAAGACATTGTTGTTGATTGGCTCCTTTGGATATATTCTGAGTCTGTCCATGGTAGCCTGGTCTTTCTATTCGCATGCAGGTCCGGCTTTTTTGATGACATTTTTATTGTTGTTCATTGCAGCGCATGCCATCGGTCAGGGTGCTGTGATCTGGGTTTTTATTTCAGAGATATTTCCAAACAAGGTAAGAGCATTGGGACAATCGTTTGGCGCCAGTACGCATTGGGTATTTGCCGCGCTGATCACATTACTCACTCCAGTGTTTTTGGATTCGAAGAATGGAATTTTTAAGGACAACCCCTGGCGCATCTTTGCTTTCTTTGCTTTTATGATGGTGCTTCAACTCATTTGGGTGCTAGTGAAAGTTCCGGAAACCAAAGGCGTTTCTTTGGAGGAACTGGAAAAACGATTGATCAAAGAATAGATGGGGGATGGGAGATGAGGGATGAGAGAAGCGGCGAGCGGCGGAAAGGAAGAATAATTTGTGGATACCGACTCAGGATTAACCACTGACCTTCGCGATTATTTTCGATTGACAATTCCCGTTGTTATGTTCCATTATTCAAAATATATTCTCCCGTTGTTGTTGTTGATTGGGTGTAAGAATAAACAGCAGGAGAAAACTGCTACGGAATACAATGAACCGCACCGGCTGCAGGTTCATTTTTCTCCAAAGGAAAAATGGATGAACGATCCCAATGGACTGGTTTATTACGATCATCTTTACCATCTCTTTTACCAGTATTATCCGGACAGCACTGTGTGGGGACCCATGCACTGGGGACATGCCACGAGCTCAGATCTTCTTCATTGGACGCACCAGCCCATTGCCTTGTATCCGGACAGTCTGGGTTATATTTTTTCGGGTAGTGTTGTGGTGGATGTGAACAATACTTCAGGCTTTGGAAAATATGGAAAACCAGCACTCGTAGCCATTTTTACACAGCATGATCCGAAGGGGGAAAAAGCAGGTACCCTCAATTTTCAAAATCAAAGCATTGCCTATAGTATCGACGAAGGAAAGACCTGGATCAAATATTCAGGCAATCCGGTGTTGAAAAATCCTGGCATCAAAGACTTTCGCGATCCCAAGGTGCGCTGGCATGAAGAAAGCAAAAAATGGATCATGACCCTGGCCACTCAGGATCGCATTAGTTTTTATTCGTCACCCAATCTGAAGAACTGGACGCGCGAAAGTGATTTTGGAAAAGATGTCGGAGCACACGGAGGTGTTTGGGAATGTCCTGATCTTTTTCCAATGATGGTAAACAATGAAAAATTATGGGTGTTGTTGGTGAGCATCAATCCTGGAGGTCCGAATGGCGGTTCTGCTACACAATATTTCATCGGTAGTTTTAATGGACATCGTTTTATTCCTTTCCAAACCGATACCCGGTGGATTGACTATGGACCAGATGACTATGCAGGTGTGACCTGGTCGAACACAGGCGAGAGAAAAATTTTCCTGGGCTGGATGAGCAACTGGCTCTATGGTACCAAAGTGCCTACCGAAAAATGGAGGAGCGCGATGACTGTACCGCGCGATCTGTCGCTGGAAAAAATTGGAGATAAATATTTTCTGCGATCCATTCCGGTTCCTGAGCTCCATCAACTGGAAGAAGATCCTGTTGAAAAGAAGAATATCGATGCCAGTGCACTCGAGCTGGGCACACCAACAGGAAATAGCTCAGATGCGACCCGGCTGGACATCAGTAGCACACAACTAGTGGATTTTAATATCACCCTGTCAAATCCATCTGGAGAAAAGCTGGTCGTAGGATATAATGCGGACAGCAATCGATATTTTATCGATCGGAGAAAATCAGGACTGGTAGATTTTGAAAAAGATTTTGCCGCCATTCATTCTGCGCCGCGACTCTCGGCAAGTAAAGAATTTATTCTCACAGTTATTATCGATCATTCCTCAGTGGAAGTTTTTGCAGACAATGGACTTACCGTGATGACAGAAATTTTTTTCCCGCACCAGGATTATGATCACATCGCTTTCCAATCAAAACAACATTTTCCCATCGGGTCTTTTCACCTTGCAAGACTTAAATCGATCTGGAAATGAGAGAGAGAAAAGCTGTTAGCTATTGGCTATTGGCTGTTGGCTATTGGCTGTTGGTTTCTGGCGAAAAGCTAATAGCTATCAGCTAACAGCTTTCTCTCTCTCCGTATTTTCCGCATCTCTTTCGTATTTGTCTCTGAAATATTCCGACGATAAATAATTCGGTTCATCGATTTTTTACGCGTGCACATTTTGTAGTGAGCCATTGGTCGAAAAATTTCTCCAAATGACGAAAAGAACTTTCACGACTGCATAATTTCCTGCAATTTTCGGTCACCAATATTCTATGGATTACAGAGCAATGATACAAACCGATCTTGCCTCTGCCAGTGCAGTACTTTCTTATGAAGGTCGTCCTGACGCAGGCATGCTTGCCTGGCTTGACAGTCAGGAACTGAAGCAGTGGTGGCGCGCAGATACGGCCATGATCGAGCCCTTCGAAGGAGGAATGTTCTTCCTGACATGGAAGGAAGGCATGAGCGACAAACAGCACGCGCTCTATGGTATTGTGGAAAAAGTAGACACAGAGAATAACATCATCGATATCACCAAGATCATGTATGTATCGCCCATCCTGAAAATCGGGCATATTCATCTTCACCTGCATTTTGAATATGAAGGAATGAACCGAACCAGGATGACCATGGTCAACCGGCACAACTGCAGCGGTCAATTACTTCACCTCTATAACAATACCATTTTGGAAACCTGGCCCAAGGCCATGGACCTCCTGAAGAAATACCTGGAAAATAAGTTGACCTCTTTTTCTTCCTGCTGATCTTACTTATTTGAATTGGGAAAAACAATGATTATCTTGTTTCATGCCACGCCGTGACCCTCTGAAAACAATCATGACGGCAGTTGTCTGCCTATCCATCCTGCTCATTTGCATTTCCATATTCATTATTGTACATCACTTCGTACGGTAATGCCTGTGCGAAATAGATCAAGCTGGAGCGGCTTCTACCGAACGAAGAGATGTGGGATGTGGGATGAGAGAAGAGAGATGTGGGATCTGGGATGTGAGATGAGAGGAGGGAGCGGAAGTGTCCTATAAGTCCTTCAGTATTTCTTCAGGCGAGAGCGTGGCGTTGTCTCTCATCTTTCATTTCACACTTAAGGAGAATAGTTGAATCCTATAGTGCTCGCATTAGTTTAGTGTCATTGCGAGCGGAGCGAAGCAATCTCATTTATTGGATCAGGCGAAGTTTTTGTTCATGTAAAACTTATTGTTCGTTCCGTCTAAAATGTGCAGCTGAATAGAATTACTGAACGCACAAGAGAGTGACACAACAGAAGCTGAAGAAAGTTTTACAGCTGGTTAAATCTTCGTACAAAATTAATACTTACAGAATCCGAGAGTCAGAACAATAAGTTTCAAAACTTCGAATCACTCGTTGGCGGAGACGCCAACAAGAACAGAAAATATTCTTTATTCAAATTGTTCTCAACAAATGGATTTAGACTTGTTTCGAGGTCACAAACAAAAAATTTATTGGTTGAATTTTTTAGTCAACTTAAGTTCTTGCCTCAGCTTGTGTTGTGTCACTCCCTTACCCGCCTGCCGGTAGGCAGGTGCTTTCGGTAATTCTATTCAGCAAGGCATCTTCTTAATGGGGAACTATATCCTCTGCAAAAACAAAACTTTCCCTTGAATCATTCAGTGAGATTGCTTGCGCCACCGCTATAGCTTTAGCCCCGCACCCTGCGGGGGTCGCTCCGCTCGCAATGACCCTAAACTAATGGGAGCACTATAGGATTCAACTATTGTCCTGTAAGTGTGAGGGGAGAGATGACAGAGAACGCTACGCTGTCGCCTGAAGAAATACTGAAGGACTTATAGGACACTTCCGCTCTCTCCTCTCATCTCACATCCCACATCTCACATCTTTAACTCAATCCACACCGGCGCATGGTCACTGGTTTTTTCCCAACCCCGTACTTCACGGTCCACACCGGCAGACTGAAGCCGTTTACTAAGAGAAGGGCTAAGCAAAAAATGATCAATGCGAAGTCCGGCATTGCGGCCAAAGGCATTCCGGAAATAGTCCCAGAAAGTATAAATGGTTTCTTTGGGATGAAGCTTTCGTATCGCATCGGTCCAACCCTGTTCCACCAGTTTTTTGAATGCCGCACGCGATTCAGGACGGAACAAGGCATCATCTACCCAGCGTTCCGGTTTATAAACATCCAATTCTGTTGGCATCACATTGTAATCACCTGTCAGCACTACCGGAGCATTTGAGGCCAATAGTTCCGCAGCATGCTTCTGAAGCCGCTCAAACCATTTGAGCTTGTAATCAAATTTCGGTCCTGGTGCAGGATTGCCATTAGGGAGGTAGAGACACCCTACAATAATGCCTTCTATTTCCGCTTCAATATAACGGCTATGGCTATCCTCGGGGTCACCGGGCAATACATGACGGATTTCGCGCGGCTTTTCGTTGCGGGAGAGTATTGCTACACCATTCCAGCTTTTTTGTCCATGCCAGATGGCCTGGTAACCTGCTTCTTCGATGGATTTCTCGGGAAATTTTTCCTGGGGAGCTTTGAGTTCCTGAAGGCAAACTATATCGGGCTTTGTCTGCTCCAGCCAGCGAAGCAGAACTGCGAGGTGGCCATTGATTCCGTTGACATTGTAGGTTGCAATGCGCATCGTAAAAAATTAAATAGTGAGGAAAGATAAAAAATATTTGCGCAAGTGGATGCTTGCATATTATATTTGCAAGTAAATGCTTGCGCATTATGGAAACCAGGAGGGATGTATTTCAGGCCATAGCCGATCCGACAAGAAGAGAGATCATACGTTTGGTGGCAGATCAGCCGCTCAATCTCAACACAATCGCCGGAAATTTCGACGTCAGCCGACAGGCTATCTCCCTGCACATACGCATTCTGAATGAGTGTGGACTGGTGAAGATCCATACGCAGGGCAGGGAACGGTATTGTGAAGCCAGTCTGGACAAGCTGGGCGCCATCTCGGTTTGGGTGGATCAGTACAAGCAGCACTGGGAAAGCAGATTGGATTCTCTTGAACATTATCTGAATAAAATTCAAAAACAAAAAAAACATGCCCGCAGAAAAAAATAGCAACGCCGACCGCGAGCTGCTGCTCTCACGACTGCTCAATGCACCCATTGAACTGGTTTGGGAAGTTTGGACCGATCCAAAACACATTGCCCAGTGGTGGGGACCCAATGGATTTACCAACACCATCAGCCAAATGGATGTTCAGCCCGGAGGTGAGTGGAACCTCGTGATGCATGGTCCTGATGGAAAGGACTATAAGAATAAATCTGTTTTTAAAGAAGTGGTTCGTCACCGAAAAATTGTGTACGAGCATATTTCCGCACCCAGCTTTGTGGCTACCGTTGAATTTGAACCGCAAGGCGACAACACCTTCATCAAATGGCATATGTTGTTCCGTACAAAAGAGGAATTCATCCAGACTGTAAAAACTTTCAAGGCTGACGAAGGATTGAAACAGAATATCGAGAAACTGAATCTTTACCTGCAAACAAAATTTTCTATTCAACAGCAGTTAAAACCAAACAATATGTCCAGAGTTTGCACCTACCTCAATTTCCCTGGCAATACAGAGGATGCATTTAGATTTTACAAGTCTGTTTTCAAAACAGAATTTCATGGTGCCGGCATCCAGCGCTTTGGCGATTTTCCGGCCGTAGCCGGACAACCCGGATTATCCGAAGAAGACAAGAAGCTGGTGCTGCACGTAGAGCTGCCTATTCTGGGTGGACATGTGCTGATGGCTACCGATGCTGCCGCGAGTATGGGATTTAGTGTACACAAGGGAAACAATATGCACATACATCTGGAGCCGGATACAAAAGAAGAAACGAAAAGATTGTTCCTCGCATTATCAGAAGGCGGAAAGGTGAGCATGGATTTGCAGGATATGTTCTGGGGTGCATATTATGGAAGCTGCACGGACAAGTTTGGCATCAACTGGATGTTCAACTGTACTGCTAAGAATTAGAAACTGAAACTGATTAATGAAGAAAACGCAAAGAACACAAGGGATACGCAGAGGACAGCAAGGTTTATCCATTAAATCTTCATTTTTATTTGCAATCTCTTCGCACAGGTTGGACAGCTATTGTGTTCTTTGTGTTCTTTGTGTTTAATTCCCTTCAAATCTAAACCCGACAAACCGTAAAGAGAATTTGTACTATCACGATCAATTTTCTCAACAAGCAGAGCGCTTTGTTAGTGAATAAAAAACAACAGGTCAAGCGAAAATAAAAAAGCTTCCTGACCAGGAAGCCCGCTCTGTGGTCTCTTTCTCGCTTGTCTCAGGGTTGTCCTTTTCCACCACCAGCCCCATAGATATTGCCCGTGGTAAAGCTTCCATCGTTGGCAGCCAGCTGCACATAAATAGAAGCCAGTTCCGCGGGTTGCCCCGGACGACCTATTGCTGTATCACTTCCGAACTTCACAAGCTTGTCCATGGTAGCACCTCCACTTACTTGCAAAGGTGTCCAGATGGGACCGGGTGCAACACCATTCACGCGAATACCTTTTGGTCCGAGTTGCTTAGCCAACGACTTCACATAATTCATCGTGGCTGCTTTTGTTTGTGCATAATCGTACAGATCTGGCGAAGGATCATAGGCCTGCTCTGAAGTTGTGCCGATAATAACAGAGCCAGGTTTCAAATGAGGAAGGGCTGCTTTGATGATCCAGAAGGGCGCATAAATATTTGTCTTCATCGTAGCATCAAAATCTTCAGTACTGATATCCGCGATTGACTGTTTGCTTTGTTGTCTTCCGGCATTGCTCACTATGATATCCAGTCCGCCAAGCGCTTGAACAGCATCAGCTACAAGTATTTTACAAATTGATTCGTCGCGCAGATCGCCTGGAATAGCAATGCCTTTTCTTCCAGCTTGTTTTATAAGTGCAATCACTTCCTGTGCGTCGGCTTCTTCTGCTGGAAGGTAATTGATGGCTACGTCCGCACCTTCGCGCGCATAAGCGATCACTGTTGCACGGCCCATACCGGAATCGCCACCGGTGATCAAGGCTTTCCTTCCTGCAAGCCGGCCCGAACCCTTGTAAGATTTTTCACCGTGGTCGGGACGCGGATCCATGTCACGCGCCAGTCCAGGCCAGGGTTGCGATTGGGCTTTGAAAGGAGGCTTGGGAAATTTGGTTTTAGGATCTTCCAGCCCGGTAGGATCAGGCGTGAATTGTTGTTGCCGCGCACCTCCTGCAAAAGAAGGGCTCACGGCTAATGTGGCGATACCTGCTCCGAGTCCTGCAATGATTTTACGTCGGCTGATGATATTTTTTTCGTCTATGGTTTCCATTTTGAAATGATAATTGGGTTATGAAATTTCTAATGAATAAAAAACCTGTCCTTGATCTGTTATACTTTTTTATCCAGCAGTGCTATGGTTTCATCACCACTTTAACGCAACCTTCTTCTTTATTTTTGAAAATATTATAGCCACGCCCAGCCTCGCTCAAGGGAAGGCGGTGTGTGATCACATCGTTGAGCACCACTTTTTTATTTTTAACAAGGTCGAAGAGTTTGTCGTAGTCCTTGTGCACATACGACTGACCAAAACTGATATTGAGTCCTTTGTCAAATATTCTGTGCACGGGGAAATTATCGTAAGGACTTCCATAAACGCCCAACACAGCTACGCTGCCACCACGACGAACCGCTTCAAAGCACCACTCCATCACCTTGGGTGTTCCTTTCTCCGCATTCACAACGGCTTTCAGTTTTTCCAGGAAAGAACGTTCTGCTTCAGTACCCACTGCATCTACTGCTGCATCGGGACCGCGGCCGCCAGTCATTTCCCTGATCTTTTCCATGAGGTGCTCGTCATGCGCGTTGATGGTTTCCACCTTGTTTATCTTTTTTGCAAACTCGAGGCGGTAATCTTCCGGATCTACTGCAATCACTTTCTCCGCACCATGAAGCCAGGCTGCTTTCTGAGCCATCAGTCCCACAGGTCCGCTACCAAAAATCACGACAGACTCTCCGCCTTTTAATTTGCACCAGTCAATTCCGGCCCATCCGGTTGGAAAAATATCTGTGAGAAAAAGAACTTCTTCATCGGCAAGTCCATCGGGAATCAGTTTAGGACCAACGTTGGCATAAGGCACGCGAACATATTCCGCCTGGCCACCGCTGTATCCTCCATACAGATCGGTGTAACCAAAGAGACCTCCGCCTTTCCCCTTCATCATATCTCCCTCGGGTCCGTATTTTTCCGGGTTGGAATTTTCGCAATGCGGATGAAGATTGTGTGCACAGAAGAAACACTGTCCGCAGGCGATGCTGAACGGAACCACCACACGGTCACCCTTTTTTACTTTTTTCACCGAAGGCCCTGCTTCTTCCACAACGCCCATGAACTCATGTCCCATGACGAGGTCTTTCATTTGTGGAACAAATCCATCGAGAATGTGAAGGTCGGAACCGCAAATAGCCGTTGCTGTGACTTTAACAACGATGTCGTCAGGCTTTTCAATCTTAGGATCGTCTACATTATCGACGCTGATATCGCCGATCTTGTGAAATACTGCCGCTTTCATAATTTTTTTTTATTGCCGGTTGAATGGATCGCTATTTTTCTTTGTCTTCGTCGCTCTTTGGTTCCTGCATTTTTTCTGTTCTGGCGGCCACCATGGTATCCGGCATTATGTTGCTCATACCCATCATAGCCTTGTTCTTGAAGCCGGAAACGATCTTGTCATCACCTTTCATGAGTGCTTCATATCCATCTTTCGCTACTTGCGCCGGATCGGATAATTTGCTGTCCAGGATCTTTGATTCCTGCATTTCTGCCTTGTTGAAGAAATCTGTGTCGGTAGCGCCGGGTTGGAGGGCGGTCATGGATACTGCAGAATCCTTGAGTTCGCGCACGAGGGCTTCGGTGAATGAAAGCACATAAGCCTTTGTAGCATGGTACACGGCCTGCCAGGGTCCGGGCAATTTGGAAGCAATGGAGGCGAGCTGCAAAATTTTTCCTTCGTTGCGCGATACCATGTCTTTCAAAAACAGGTGGGTCATGGCAGTAAGTGAGGAAACGTTGAGTTGGATGATGTCGAGCAGGCGGTCGATGTCGCTGTCAACAAAAAGTCCAAACTGCCCCTGTCCTGCATCATTCACCAGTACATCTACGGTTAGTCTTTTTAATTTCACTTCGTCGTAAACCTCAAATGCAGCATTACGATTGAAAAGGTCTTTAGCGATCGTGACCACATCAATCCCATACTGGGAGAATTCTGTCGCTACCTTTTCAAGGTCTTCCCTGGTACGTGCAACGAGGATCAGGTTATAGCCGTCCTGGGCAAAAAGTTTTGCGAGTTCATATCCAATTCCGCTCGATGCTCCGGTGATCAAAGCATATCTGTTGTTTGATTCCATACGTCTTTATTTAATGTTGAGAATTTTGTTTGGGTAAAGGATAGCTATCAAAGTTTTTGCCAGCCATTTTTTATTTATTTTCTCGTGATTTGGTTAGATGAGCTTCTACGAATGGAGCAAATTATTGGTCGGGAATTTTTACATATGTTTTTTTGAAGAGTACGGGCAGCAGGCTGAAGACCCATTTATTCTTTTGCCAAAGGGGGCTGGTGAAGGGGCGTTCTTCAGTAATCAGATTTTATTGTTGAAGAGTTTTTTGCAGGCAGTATGTTCTTACTGACTCGCGTCCGCCCAAGGTCTGCGAAGGGACCTCGGGATTGCTTCAGAGGTGGTCTTTCCTTAGGGATTAGATTTATTGAAGTGCTTTTTAGTGGCAGTCATTTCTTAGTGGTTGCTTCGCTCTCTTTCTCGCTCTTTCCTCCCTCTAGAGTGGTTGAGTTCAAGAAATCTTTTTTAAATAGTCCATCATTGCTTTTATTCCCTGGCCTGGAGCTGTTGCCTGAATACCAAATGTTTTTTCAAATTTGCTGCTGTCGAAAACATAATCCAATTCGTATTGGTAAAGCATTTCAGGAAATTCTTTGATCGTGGAGTTGAACAACCCGAGAACATGCAGCATCCATGTGGGTACCATTTGAATTTTGGGTGCTGCGTTGATCTCCTGGGCCACCAGTTCAATCCATTGTTTTGCCGTTAGTTTTTCTTTTGTGGTGGGAAGATGCCATACCTGGTTGTATGCGGATGGTGTATTACCGAGTAAAGCGGTTGCTTTACCCGCATCAGGGGTAAAGGTGTAGGTATGTATTTTATTGACATTGCCGAAGGCCTGGGCTTTCTTTCCTTTTAGTAAATTTTTTGCGGCTGTTTCTGCCAGCACACTCTTGTCGGTTTCAGGTCCATAGAAATCGGCTGATCTTGCAATCAGCGCTGTTAAATTCCCCTGCTTCACTTCGTTCATGACCATCTCTGCCAATTGCAACCTTAGTTTTCCTTTCTTACTGGGAGGATCAAGAGGAGATTCTTCGGTCATGTGCGGGATGGCAGATTTTGCATACATGTACACGTTATCAAAGAACACCAATTTAGAGCCATGTGCTTTACATGCCTTGATTACAGCTTGCAGAAACGGAGGCCAGGTATTTTGCCACACCGATAGTTTGTAATCAAAGCCTATCGTTATATATACCACTTCGCTTCCGTCAATAGCGCTATCAATTTTTTCAAGATTGTTTACATCGAGCGGAAAGAGTTCGTTGGATTCACTGATTTTTTTTGGATGCCTGCTCACGAGTCGTAATGTATCGGTGTACTTGCTTAGTTCTCTGGCCAGGGGAATTCCGATGGTTCCTCCCGAGCCGATGATGGTTTGCATAATTTCTTCTTTAGTTTTAGTTGGTCAGGGTTTGCACTGAAGTTCATTGCAATATTAGGTACAAAAAGAGAGCTGACATAAACACAAGGAGAAAGTGCGAATTGTGGCGGTTCGCTCACTTTCCTCGATTGTGCTTACATCCAGCATTATCGAACCAATATCATGAAGAATTGCAGTATATAATTTGAAACGGACATTTTAGGATAATTGAAATCTAAATCCGCTGTACTGCAACTTCCACAAAACCGTTTCTCAGATGTAGAGTTATTTGGCTTGTGCATCCTATCAGTTAACAGTTTTAATAACCGCCGCATTTTCTTTGTTCGTAAAAGGTTTTTTTAAGGGTTTCCAAAAATGTATTCATTACCAGCTTTCTGAGATTGGCTAAAGGAACAAAAACCGGGAAGAAGGGGATTCCCTTTCATCGTATCTAACTTTTGTTCTATTGTGAAACTGGTGGAGAGTTCTACTTTTCAGGTCAAAATACTTCTATCATGAAACTTTTTCTTACCGCACTTACTACACTAATCATTTTTTGTAATGGTGTAAGGAGCCAAACCATCTCCATGACTGTTGACGCCATCCAGCAGGGGAAGTTCAAGGGCGAGAATCAACGGCAAACAGACAGAATAGACCTCACGGCAGCTACATTGGAAATATCGACCGCCACGAGTATGGGCAATGGAGTTGGAATGGCCACGGGGCGCCGGCAGCATCAGCCATTTGTAATAAGAAAACTCGCAGGCGCATCCAGTCCTCAGTTCTTACAGGCACTCATATCAAATGAAATGCTTAAAAAAGTAGTAATTGAGTTTTCGGGTCCCAATCAAAATGAAGAAAAGGGGGCAGGGTATGTTATTACCCTGGAGAATGTTCGTGTAACCAGCTTTAAGCAGTCGGCTACTGTTCCTGAAAATACAAGTATAAAAGTCGGTACGGCTCCTTCACCACTGATGGATGAAATAAAGCTGATTTATCAGAAAATAACTGTTGAATGCCGCACAGGTAATACGATGGCGGTTGATGATTTAACCCATATTTAAAATTTTTCTGTTTCACAATCAGAAGGCAGATAATTACTCCGTTACTCCAATTAGGGGGAAGGTTTTGATTTTTTTAGCTGATGAAATAATCAGGCTTTACTAATGGAAGAAATAAAAAACAGAAAGAGCGGAAGATTAATTGCGGAGGAAAGTTTGCTCTCTCTCCTTTTCTCCGCAGTTCTGTTTGCCAGAGTGTCAGAATTATTCAATTTTAGCGAAAGCTCTATCATCCATCCATAAGATCCGCCATCCTTTGATGCAGGAGAAATAAAAATTGTAGATTCTGGCTTTTCCTTCTATATCTGAAAAACTTGCCTGCCAGTTCCCGATCATGGAAAACTTTCCTTCCGACTTTACCGATTGAAATTTAATATTTCCGACCGGGCCACTGGCAATGGCCAGGTCCCAGGTGTAAGAATTTCCAGGACCTATTGTGAAATTTTCAGCCGACGCATGTGTATCCATGCCAGCATCAAAACCGGTATAAGCGTTTACATACTGAATTGCTCCGCTGAAATTATTTGTCCACTTCCCTGTGAGATCAGAGGCGGCAACTGCAAACTTGTTGTAACTGGCCATTTTTTCCATTTTGTCCCAACCGGAAGAGGATTGATGATAGGGGCCGAACTCATTTTCAAAAGACTGTTTATCGAGACTTATAAATTCCAGATATTTTCCGTTTCCGTTTGAATAATCCTTTTTGAACAATACAACATATACAGCTTTGCCTGTTGCTTTTTCCACGGCATTTGCTGCGGCAAATTCTATGGCCTCCCATCCGCCTGCAGATTTAAATTCCAGATTACTGACGGAACTATATCTGGGAGCAACCAGTATGTTCCATGCATTTTTCAATCCATCAAGCAACACTGAATTGTATGCATCGGCTATTTTGTTTGGATAGTGGATCAATGCTTTTAGTTTCCCCTTTGTTACCTGCACCCAATCTTCCTGTGCCGATGCTGTCCAACCATCATCAAAATTGGTGGTGGTGAAAGCAAAATTTCCTTTGGCAGAAGCGATGACCGGTTTATCGGAAGCCTTCAGCGGTTCAGGCCTTTTCATTTCTACAGATTCCATCAATGCTTGTATGGCAGGTATATAATCCTGGCTGTTTGTGACCGCTACAATGCTGACAACTTTGTTGTAACCACTCATTGTTGTGAGTATGGCGATAGAATTTCCCTTATTAAAAACAAAGCGTGCCATGCCGCCTTTGGCCTCCCAACCATCTTTCGCCGACGGCTGGCTTAACCGTGGAGTATCAGAAACATTGTAAGGGTTTACCACAAGGGTTTTCCATTCACTGTCAAAATCTTTACTGATGCTGCCTTTGCTGTCGACGCTAAGCATAATAAAAATCTGGCAATAAGTTTTAGCCTGCTTGTTCGTCTTCGTGTAGCTGGTATAGGTTTTTTCTTTTACTTCCTTTATCCAACCTTTGGGTGGCGAGTACGTAACCAGTTCATATGTTTCTTTCTGGGCAAACACACCAACAGGTAGTGCAATAGCCAAGAAAGCAAGCGCGTTGAAGAAACGGGTCATGTTTTTCATGGCTGATCTTTTGTGACTTTAATATTGCTGATGTAATATTTATTATTCTCACCATCACTGCCGCTGCTGAATGACAGGGTATTGAACAAATCAGCTGCAGGTATGGCTTTTTCGAATTCCGCAATTTTATTTTTGTCGATGAACACCAGCGGCGTCTCGCCCGCTTTTTTTATCATTACAGTAATGTGGTTATTTTTTTTGTTATTGGAAAAACCCGGAGCACCCAGCCATTTGGTGCCACTGGAATAACCAGAGGAGAATTTTGTTTCCAGCACGGCTTCTCCATCTTTTCCATCATAACCCGGACGAAGCTTTAGTCGCAGGTAGGACTCAGGGTTGCCCGGTGTGGTTTCTTTTGATAACTGCAACACCAATCCCTTTGCGCCCCAGGTAAAATTTTGAGCGGCTACCAGTTCATAAACCAGAGTAAAATTTTGCGGCAATGGTTTTTTTAGTTGATTGGGGCTGATGGTATAATCGCCATTCATCAACACCCATTTGCCATCGAGTCCATCGAGGTTGGTTACAATACTGGAAGAGCCATCATGAGCCAATTGCGTTTGCCAGCCTACGGGCTTTTTACCCATGCCCGTGGTAGAGAAATCCTCGTAGAAATGGATGTTGGCATCAGCAGCATTTTTTCTGGCAGCATCCGAGGCCGCTGTGATCACTACAGCATCCTTATAGCGGGGAGAGCGAAGCGGTTGATAAAGCTGTCCTTTTAGTTTTTCCGGATCAAAGAAAAAATTATAGACATAGTCAAAATTGAAATTGTTGGTAATGGATTCATGCATGTACTTTTCTACTGCATCATTGGGTGCCCACCACCAGCTCATTAATATCCATTGAGGTTTATCTTTTTTACACAGGTCCGCCATCACCGGGTCAATTTTATAAACCGGAACCCTTCCCGAAGTGGATTCAGGATTAGATAATCCATCATTGCTGAACACATCCTTTTCGAATTCCAGATCATACAGGGAGGGCTGGATGCTTGTTGTAGCCGGCTCATTCAGGCGGCTCCTGTATTTTTCCCGGTTCTTTTTTAAGCCGGTGACGAAGCGTTCTTTTTTCTCGTCGAGGGACTTCATGAGATAATCTATACTTCTCTGCTTGTCTTTATTGGCTTCATATATCTTTCTCTTTTCTTCTTCATAAGACCTGGGTATCGCTTCTTCCAGCAATTGCAGGTATTCGCCCTTCGTCAATTTTACAAAGGGAGATTTATTGTCTTTGCACAGCAACACGTAATCCGTTCCTCCTCCTGCCTCAATGTCTTTTACCCAGAAAGTTATGTAGGACTTCAGCGTTTCAATCTGGCTCTTATCATGGATCTTTCTGGTTTGCTCATCGCCAAAATGAGAATCAAAAGAAGGCATGGTGAAATAATAAGCCGAAGGAGTGCTGATATCTAAAACGGCCCAACCGGGGACTGCATTGGCGTAGATCGTCCAGAATTCGCC
Organism: Flavisolibacter sp.; assembly: GCA_045805145.1. GTDB lineage: Bacteria > Bacteroidota > Bacteroidia > Chitinophagales > Chitinophagaceae > Flavisolibacter. Next base: position 16,959 of record JBJMLU010000059.1, read on the forward strand.
GAAGTTGGTTGCCGGCACCATCTTGCCGCTACTATTATATTTCAGGTCCGTATAAATTAAGGCAGTAGCTCCATAAGCCTGTGGCAGGGCTGCAGTAATCTTGTTATAGGGGCCCAGTTTTGCAGAAACATTTTTTCTTACGTCGCCCAACCCTCCTTTGGGCATATAGCTCGCCTGCATCCAGTTGGCAAAGGAATCACAAATGGATAACTGCGCTGCTGTATAAAATTTATCGTCCACTTTCTTTGGCTCCCGAACCCCTTTGAGATGGTAAATTTTTATCCATCCCAGAACACTGTCTTCAATTGATCGGAGAGGGATGGGCTGTGACCACGCAAGAGTAATTTGTAGAAGAAATAAGATTGAAAGAAAATATTTTCTCATAAAAAATCAGTTTGATCGGGTCTTCGTTAGTTAAATAGTCCTTTGATAAATCCGATTGCTTTGCCCATCATGCCCAACCCATTATTGATCACAGGTTGTGGTCCGTTTTCCACCACCTCTTCAAATGTGGGTTTGCCGAGTCCTGTGCCACGAAAATTTTCATCAAGCTGTTCACCCTTTTCATTAAACCACGCTTTTACATCATCATCCCACTCATACACCTCCAGCTTTCCTAAACTAAGCACAAGTGGTGGCCGGGGATTGCCATCCGGATCGATCCAGGCGCCTCTTTCTTCATCCCATACATCATCCATCTCCAGTTTACCCAGCCTGACTTCAAATATTTTTTTACGATTATTCTTATCCGGCAATTCGCCAGGGCATTTGGTGGACATTGCTTCTTTGAGAAGTTTTCTGGCCAGTTCTGCCTGCCGGATCTTTTTCATATCCAGCGAGGTTAGTTTTTTATCCGTGTCCAGCAATCGCGGATCAAGCGGGGTCAGTTCATCCGGTGGTATTTTGGACAGGGGAGTGAGTTTGTCCTTTAGGTTGGGGAGTGGTGTTAATTGATCCTCATCGTCGTTGCCAATGCCTGAGGAATTGGCACTACCATTTCCAGTTTTCACATAGGGATTGCCATACTTGCCTGCTTCGGCGATATCGTTCTTATCCATGCCAAAGGTGAGGGTGACATTGGGCATAGCCATTCCTTCTGCCTGTTTAATATTCCATGAATTGTTGTCGAAGTTCATAGCTCCGGCGCTGAGGCGGATTTCATCCAGGCCAATGGGAATACTTACTACTGGGGGACAGGTAAAATTGGGAATGAGCGGTGGGGCAATAGAAGCTGTGTCCTTACCATTTTGCATAACGCAGGTGCGGGCTATTGCTACCTGGTCGGAAACCGCAGAACGATACAGCTCCACCAGGGCATTTGTCCAAGTGATGCATTGCGTTAATACCACATTTTTCGGATTGCCTGTAATATACCAGCTCCAGGTACAAAAAGCATTGAGCCAGACACGGAATGCTTCCATTCGTTGAACATTGAAATCCCTGATCAGCGGATTGGCATAAGTCATGAATTCATTATCCCTGCGTTCATAATCCTTGCATTTATCATCATCGGCAGATTTGGTCATCTCCTTTTTTTTGATGTTGATCTGCACTTTCAACGAGTCGTACTGGCGGGTATAGTCCTCTGTCCATTTTTTCAGATAAGCCACTAATATTTTTTGTACATACACAGCCGGCATGCTCATCATACTCAGGCCTTTCATATTTTCCTTTGCCATTGTTCTGGCAAATTGATCCATGCCTTTGTCCATCAGCGCGTCCACTTCTGCATTGCTGGCTGCGCTCATCGCTTCTATGTCTTTATTTAATTGATCGAACATTTTCTCATAGCCATTTTTTATGCTCATGTTATTGTCATAGGCAGAAACATCATCCTTCAGTACAGGAATTTTAATCCAGTCCTTCTTAAAATATTCGTAGATGGTGATCCGGCTTTTTATTTTTTCAAAATCAATTTCATTCAGCCGGTCTCCTGCTTTTACATTTTTGGCCATGGTTTCAGTAAAAGGATTGGGAAGCTCCTCGAAAGATTCAACATAATTATCAGCCGCTTTTTTAGGGTCGCCTTTTAATTCTTCTATAAAGCCACGGCACAACTGTGTTTCCGGATTATTTGGATTACGCATTGCAGCATAGCCTAAATAACGGCGGGCCGTATCGATTTCTCCGAGGCTAAGCCAGGCATAACCAAGATTATTCAACACGGTGCTGTTTCGGGGAAATTGCGCGGATAATTTCTTCAAAAGAGGGATCGCATTTTCCGGGTAACCGCTTTGTGATAGAATGGCAGCCAGATTAGATTGATAGGTCACATTTTTTGGATCGGCCAGCACCGCTTTCATGGCGAGTCCCATCGAAGCCTGGTAGTGTCCTTGCATCAGGCAGGTTACAGCTGCGGACATCAAAGAAGATCCATCATGTGTCTGCGTGAGTACTCTGGAGATAATTGCTTTTTCATCTGCCTTTATTTTGACGGCGAGTTTGGTATACAGCAGCGCAGCGTTGGTGGTTATATCTGCATCTGTAAATGTTTTTTTGGAAATGTTGTTGATGCGTAGCGCATCCCTGGAAGGTACCAGGCTTTTGTTATCCGTAAAAGAAACGGGATCAGGACCCGTTTCCTTCATCATGTCGGGCATCACTTCCTTTACCATTTTCCGCATCTCCGCTTTATCTTCTTCGCTCATTCCTTTCATGGCTTCTTCCATCGCTTTATCGGATTTGGATGAAGCCTCTGGTTTTTCTTTCGCAACTGTTTTTTTAGGAGGTTGTGAAAACGATGTTGATGCAATCAACAAAAGCAAGAAGGTCAGAATATATAATTTCATGGTGCATATTTAATCAGCCAGTTTTTGTCGCTCTAATCATTTCGTAAGACGATAAAGTTCAACCGGTATGAGGTGTTCGCCTATCCTATAAAAACAGGAGATTTCAGTAATTGGAAAAAATCACGGGAAAAGGGGAGGCGTCCATCCACAGCACTGTGGTTTATTTGTGCAGTGGGAATAAAAAAGCTACATTACTATATGAGGCCGGGAGTTACCATTATCTTACTTCTCGTTGCATCCCTGGCCGCAAATGCCCAGGCCCAAAAGAAAGACAGCCTGTTACAATTACTTTCCACTGCCAAAGAAGACACGTCAAAAGTTATGCAGTTGTTGCAGATGGCAAGTATCTATGAAACCAATAACCAGGATTCCTCTGTTTTTTATTTAGAACAATCAAAGCGGCTGTCTGATTTATTGAAATTTAAAAAAGGCCTCTATCATTATTATGCCGAGAGCTTTATCGTTTCTTTTACCAAGGGAAATTATGAGTTGGCCATGCAGCAAAGCAAAAATGCGCTGACCCTTGCCAGGGAAATCAATGACTCCGATTTCATCATTCGTACACTGGGCAATACGGGTATCGTGTACCAGTATCTTGGCGAGTTTGACAAGCAGCTTGAATATAGTTTGTTGACATTGCAACTTATTGAAAACAGGAAGGACAGTAAAAAGCTGGCTCCGATGTATCAAAATATTGCCAATGCTTATTTCAACCTTCACCAGTACAGGAAGGCGATTGAATACTGTTTTCTTTCATCAAAGTTTTATCAAACAGGAGGGGTGGGCTATACCAACAGGCTGTATGCCACGTTGGGACAAGCCTATGCGATGTTGAACAAGACGGATAGTGCATTGTATTATTATACCATAGCAATCGAGGAGTCGGGAAAAGTAGATGATACATATGCGGAAGCGGCTATTTACGGCTATATGGCCAACACCTATGCAGACAGGAATGAGTACAAAGAAATGAAAACTGTTTCGGAACGGTCACTGACCCTGTCCAGGAAACTTCAAAGCAACCAGATGCTGGCAAGCTCACTGTACAATATTGCCTATGCCAACTATTTTAATGGGAATAATGATGTGGCAAAAGCAAATATTTATCAGGCTCTCGACATAGCCATAAAAGATTCATTGAAGGACGAATTGAAAAATATTTATTCGGTGTTGTCTTTTATCGCGGCAAGAGACGGAGACTTTAAAAGCTCACTCTGGGCAAAAAAGAAAAATGATTCCATACAGGAGGGTTTATTCAATCAGCAAATCATAAAATCAACTACGGAGCTGGAGAAAAAATATGAATCGGAAAAAAAAGATAAGCAGATCAAACTTCAACAGGCGCAACTCCAACAGAGAAGGTTCTGGAACTATGTTCTGATCAGTTCTGTTGCTGCTTTATTGATCATTTCTTTGCTTTCTTATCGTAATTATAAACAAAAGCAAAAGCTGCAGCAACAGCATATCAGTGAACTCGAAAACGCAAAGCAGCTTACTGCCACAGAAGCAGTATTGAAAGGCGAAGCGCAGGAGAGAACCCGGCTGGCAAAAGACCTTCACGATGGTCTGGGTGGTATGATGTCGGGCATTAAATACTCCCTGCTCACAATGAAAAGAAACCAGGTGATGACGGCCGAAAATAATCAGGCTTTTGAACGCAGTATGGACATGCTGGATAGTTCTATAAACGAAATGCGCCGGGTGGCACACAACATGATGCCGGAAGCCCTCGTAAAATTCGGCCTCGATACCGCACTCAAAGATTTTTGCAACGATATAAATGGAACGGGATATCTGCAGGTCATTTACCAGTCCATGGGGATAGATTCTGTTGCTCTTGAGCAAACCACAGCCATCAGTATTTATCGTATTGTTCAGGAGCTGATAAATAACACCATGAAACATGCCTCCGCCAAATCGGCTATTGTGCAGCTAACCAAAACAAATGAAATGATCGCCATCACCGTGGAAGATGACGGCAAAGGATTTACCCAGTCGGTTTTGCAACAAACAAAAGGTATGGGGTGGAACAATATTCAAAGCCGGATAGAATATTTGAAAGGCAGCATGGACGTGCAATCGGGCACAGAAAAGGGGACTTCTGTTCATATTGAATTGAATATATAATGGCAATCAAGGTATTCATAGTCGATGATCATTACATGGTGATTGAGGGTATACATTCTTTACTCCAGAATGAAAGCGCCATTGAATGGACCGGCCATGCCACGAATGCTGATTCCTGTCTTGCTTTTTTACGCCAGTGCCAGCCGGATGTTTTGCTAATGGACATTAATCTTCCTGACAGGTCCGGTATTGAACTTTGTAAGGAAGTGAAAAAAAATTATCCTTCTGTTTTTATTATTGGCTTAAGCACATTCAACCAGCACAGTTTTATTCAGAAAATGATGGACAACGGGGCATCGGGTTATGTTCTGAAAAATGCCACGCGGGATGAATTGATGAACTCTATTACAGTCGTGGCGGGTGGAAAGACCTATTTGAGTTTTGAAGCTGGTAAAACACTGACCAGAATGAAAACCGGTGCTGTTATATTAACTCACAGGGAAACTGAAGTTCTGG
>JBJMLU010000060.1:0-13352 GCA_045805145.1 Flavisolibacter sp.
ATGGTTCTTGTAGCGCCTGGAACATTTAATTCACCATAGACGACAGGCGGAACATTTTTTCCATCTCCTTCCAGCAGTTGCACCTGCTGCAAGCCCTTTGAGTTCATGTATGAAAAAAGAAAATCCGCGTTCTTTCGAATGTGCTCTGTGTCGGTGGCTACATTGGGGATACTCAGAAAAGAAATAAAATCATTAACGATTTCCTGTTCATGAGTGGTATGGTATTGCTTCAGTTTTTCCAGGGCAGTTTGTGAATAGCAGCCAAGGGAAAAAAACAGTCCTGATAAGAGAAAAAAAAATTTATTGATGGGAGGCATAAAATTTGACGGGGGTAACCTTATAGGTTTATAAGACCTATAAGGTCTAATTGTAACGAATACTATCTTTTGTTCCAGACGCTTTCTCTATCATACAGACAGCACGGGCCTGGAACGATTTTTTCGGGGGGTAACCTTATAGGTCTATAAGACCTATAAGGTCTAATAATAACCCGAATACAAATTCGCATTGGCTTTCTCAGCCGCTTCAATAGACGCATAGTTGGAGAGCACATCTGCCTTGTTCTTCTTCACGCACACATCATGTTCAAAATGCACCGAAGGCTTTCCGTCGGCAGTGCGTACCGTCCATCCATCGCGGTCGGTGAAAACCTCTTTCTTTCCCAGGTTGATCATGGGCTCAATCGCTATCACCAATCCTTCCTTCATCACCGGACCCGAACCTCTCTTTCCATAGTTGGGAACCTGAGGATCTTCATGCATGCTCTTTCCCAATCCATGTCCCACCAACTCGCGCACCACACCATAACCCTGCTTTTTTTCCGTGTGCTCCTGGATGGCAAAGGAAATATCTCCAACCCTGTTTCCTGCAATAGCTTTTTCAATTCCTTTAAACAATGATTCCTTGGTCACCTTTACCAACTGAATCACTTCATCCTTTGGTTTTCCAATCATGAAAGTATAGGCATGATCACCATGGTAGTTATTCTTGTACACGCCTACATCCACCGATACAATATCGCCTTCCCTTAATTCATAATCACCCGGGAATCCATGCACCACCACGTCATTCACAGAAATGCAGGAATTAAACGGATAGCCATGATAGTTTAAAAATGAAGGAACTGCCTGATGGTTGCGCAGAAATTCTCCAATGAAAATGTCGATCGTTTTCGTCTTGATACCTGGCTTTAGTCGGGCAGCCACCTCGGATAGCGTTTTGCTTACGAGCAAGGCACTCTCCCGCATCAATTCAATTTCCTGTTCGTTTTTGTAATGGATCATAAATAAAGCTGTGAGCCTTGAGCTCAGTGCTGCGCGTTTTTTTAAAACACGATTATAAAAAAAACCTGGACGCGCCAGGTTTTGTTCAAAGATATTTTAGTTCGTTGTCTTTTTAATAAGAAGCCTGTGTAACGGTTCTGCCCTGGATCCTTCCACTCTTCATCAGTCCGTCGTACTGGCGCATGAGGAGCTGAGTTTCGATCTGCTGCAATGTATCCAGAATTACTCCTACCATGATCAGCAGTGAAGTACCACCAAAGAAAGTAGAGAACTGTGGCTGCACACCAAGCAATTGCGCAATACCTGGAAGAATACCTACGAACGCCAGTAAAATAGCGCCTGGCAAAGTAATCTTGTCCATGATAGCACCGATATAATCTGCCGTTGGCTGTCCAGGCTTCACACCAGGAATAAAACCATTGTTTTGTTTGAGGTTATCCGCGATCTGCTTTGGATTAAAGATCAGAGCTGTGTACAGGAAAGTAAACCCAATCACCACCACTGAATAAATTACCATGTACCAAAGGTTAGAGTGATCGGTAAATACTCTTTGAATTCCCTGGCCGGTCTCCGATGATCCCCATTTGGTGAGGTTGAACAGTGTTGGCAGAAACATAATAGCCTGTGCAAAGATGATGGGCATTACACCTGCGCTGTTTACCTTGATAGGAAGAAACTGCCGCGCTCCACCAAACTGGCGGTTACCTACAATTTGTTTGGCATAGTTCACCGGAATCTTCCGAACCCCCTGCACCAGCATGATACATCCCATGATGATGGCAATGAGTATGGCAATCTCGATGATGAATAGCAGAATGGTTCCTGAACGTGTCGACTTGGCCACCAATTCCTGTGCAAAGGACCGCGGCAGACGGGCTAGAATTCCGATCATGATGATCAGCGAGGTTCCGTTACCCAATCCTTTGTCGGTGATCTTTTCACCCATCCACATTACAAACAAAGTTCCTGCGGAAAGGATGAAAACAGTGGTGATCCAAAAAGTACCTGTACTCAGGGCAATGCCACCAGGACCGGTGATCTGCTCCAGATAACTCACGTAAGCAGAAGCCTGAACGGCCGTTACTGCTACGGTGAGATAGCGGGTCCACTGATTGATTTTCTTGCGGCCGCTTTCGCCTTCTTTCTGCATTTTCTGGAACTGTGGAACCAGCACCGTCATCAGCTGCATGAAGATCGAAGCGGAGATATATGGCATGATACCAAGTGCGAATATGGATGCCTGTGAGAAGGCACCACCCGCAAACGTATCGATCAGACCCAACATACCATTTTTGGTATTGGACATCTGACGTGAAATGGCCGTGGGATCGATCCCTGGCAACACGATGTGCGTGCCCACCCTGTATATGAAGATCAGGATCAGAGTATAGAGAATCTTGCTGCGCAATTCCTCAATGCTCCAGATATTTTTGAGTGTTTGAATTAATTTTTTCACGGAAGATGAAATGTTTTCGGTCCTTAGAAAAAAAAGACGCACCTGATGCGCCTTGCAATTTACTGAAAATTACTTCACGATCTCTACGGATCCGCCTGCCGTTTCGATGGCCTGCTTTGCTTTCTCGCTGATCGCGTTTACTTTGAAGATCAATTTGGTTTTCAGCTCACCATTACCAAGGATCTTCACACGGTCGGTCTGGTTGATCAGTCCATTGGTGTAGAGATTCTCCAATGAAAACTCCTGGATGCTGTATTTTTCAACCAGCTGTTCAATCTGACCCAGGTTAAACACTTTATATTCTATGCGATGAGGATTTTTGAATCCACGCTTTGGAACACGGCGCTGAATCGGCATCTGTCCGCCTTCGTGCGCCCTTTTTCTTTTATAACCTGCGCGGCTTTGTCCACCCTTGTTTCCTTTTGTAGAGGTACCACCATGGCCGGATGCTTCTCCGCGGCCCAAACGTTTTTCCTTGTGTACTGCGCCTTTTGCAGGACGTAAATTGTGTAGGTTCATTTTTTTGATTTTTACTTACGGGGAATCGCCCCTCGCTTTTTTTTAAAATAGCTTCGAGCTATGAGCTGTGAGTAGCTACTAGCTCGAAGCTACTCACACCTCCTGGCTCGTGGCTCGTAGCTTTATTTAAACTTCACTTACCGAAAGCATGTGTTCTACTTTCCGCACCATTCCCAGTATTTGCGGTGTCGCTTCCACTTCCCTGGTTGCATTCAGCTTGTTCAAACCAAGTGCCTTCAGTGTTTCTTTCTGACGCTCGGGTCTGTCAATCGGACTTTTTACCAGTGTGATTTTTATTTTTTTCATGATCTTTTGGTTTGAGGCCAAAGCTTGGCAGATTAACCATTAAATACTTTCTTCAGACCAATCCTTCTTGTTTTGGAAACATGGATCGGCTCGCGCAGCAGTGCCAGGGCTTTAAATGTAGCCTTCACCACATTGTGCGGATTGGCAGAACCCAGGGATTTGGCCAGAACGTCGGTAACACCGGCGCTTTCCAGAACCGCACGCATGGATCCTCCTGCAATTACTCCTGTACCATGAGCAGCGGGTTTAATCAGTACTTTGGCTGCACCTTCCTTTGCCAGCTGGTCGTGTGGAATAGTGCCATGCATCACAGGAACCTTGATGAGGTTTTTCTTTGCATCCTCAATACCTTTTGTGATGGCCTCCTGTACTTCTTTTGCCTTGCCCAGGCCATGACCCACAACACCTTGTTCATTGCCCACCACAACGAGTGCAGAGAACGAGAATGTACGACCACCCTTGGTGGTCTTTACCACGCGGTTGATCGCAACCACTTTCTCTTTCAATTCGAGGTCACCTGCTTTTACTCTGTTTAAAATTGCTTTTGCCATTTTATTTTACTTGGTAATTTTTTTGAAAAGCTACGGGTAACGAGCTTCTCGTAGCCCGAAGCTCACAGCTCGAAGCTTAAAATATCAGTCCTCCTTCCCTTGCACCTTCAGCCAGTTGCTTCACTCTTCCATGATAGAGGTTTCCACCCCTGTCAAACACCACATTTTCTATTCCGAGCTCTTTGGCTTTGCGTGCAATGGCCTGTCCCACCATTTTGCTTTTTTCAGTTTTATTTCCGCTTTGTGCTTTCACCTCTTTATCCTTTGATGATGCGGCAGCAAGCGTTACTGCATTGTCATCATCAATCAGCTGAACATAGATCTCTGTATTGCTACGGAAAACCGACAAACGAGGCTTCTTCGCTGTTCCGGCAATTTTTGCGCGGATGCGATAGCGGATGTTCTGCCTTCTTGTTGTTTTTGCGTTTGTTCTCATTTTATTTTATTTATCTCCCTGATACTGCCAGGGAATATGTTTGTCTATGGTTTCTTGTTGATTTCTGAGTTCTCTTCGATCTGACCAGAAACAATAAACCATAAACTCCAATTATTTTCCTGCTGCTTTTCCGGCTTTCTTGCGCACGATTTCACCTACATAACGAATACCTTTTCCTTTATAAGGTTCGGGCTTGCGCAGACCGCGGATCTTTGCCGCCACCTGACCAATCAGCTGACGGTCGATGCCTTCAAGACTGATGGTTGGGTTCTGACCTTTTTCCTGAGCGGTTGCCACTTTGATTTCTTTAGGAACTTCAAAGATGATGTTGTGCGAATAACCAAGAGCAAGATCCAGAACATTGCCCTGATTGGCGGCTTTGAAACCTACACCTATCAGTTCCAGTTTTTTGGTATAGCCTTCCGTTACTCCTTTTACCAGGTTGGCAACAAGAGCTCTTGAAAGACCATGAAGTGCACGATGACGGATCTGGTCCGTTGGACGGGCAAAATTGATCTCACCTTCTTTTACTTCCACTTTGATATCGCGGTCGATGGGTTGTTTCAATTCACCCTTCGGACCTTTTACGTTCACCACGTTATCATTGCCAACAGTTACCGTTACGCCGTTGGGAAGTTTTACCGGTGCTTTACCTATACGAGACATAGAATTGTTTTTTTTATTTATTCTCCCAATAATCGAGAGAAGCTGTTGGCTATTGGCTGTTGGCTGCTAGCAGCTAAAAGCTAAAAGCTAGTAGCTTTTAATATACATAGCAAAGCACTTCGCCGCCCACGTTTTGTACTTTGGCTTCTTTATCGGTCAACACTCCTTTTGAAGTGGAGATGATGGCGATACCCAGTCCATTCTTCACCCTGCGGAAATCGCCTGGACTTGCATAGTGACGAAGTCCCGGACGGCTTACTCTTTCGAGCGTATGGATGGCAGGCTGTTTGGTCTGCGCATCATACTTCAGGGCGATCTTGATCAGACCCTGTTTGTTGTCGTCCTCGAATTTGTATTTCAGGATATATCCCTGATTATACAGGATCTCCGTCATGCGTTTTTTCAGGTTAGACGCAGGAATCTCCACGATTCTGTGTCCTGCCAATTGTGCATTACGGATTCTTGTCAGAAAATCTGCAATAGGATCTGTTACCATATTTTTTTCCTCCTACATCCCGCCGGAGCGGAATAATTGGATCATTAATTTTTACAAAATTGTGCAGCAGTCAATATTCACTATTGACCATTCATTATTCATTCTTTACCAGCTTGCTTTTTTCAGCCCGGGTATTTTTCCATTCAAAGCCATGTCGCGAAGAGCAATCCTGGAAATCCCGAAATAACGGTAGTAACCACGGGGGCGTCCTGACATCTGGCAACGGTTTTTTAACCGTACCCTGGAAGAGTTCTTGGGCAAATCATCCAGTGCTTTCCAGTCGCCGGCAGTCTTCAAGGCTTCACGTTTTTCGGCATACTGGGCCACCATTCTTTCCCTTTTGCGTTGCCTGGCTTTTACTGATTCTTTAGCCATAATTGTTTTTCTTTTTTATTTGACTCCGTTATTCGGAGAATTATTTCTTTGCGTTTTTGAAAGGCATTCCGAGTTCTTTGAGCAACTCGTATGCTTCTTCATCGGTACGGGCTGTGGTCACGAAAGTGATGTCCATACCAGTAATGCGGTTTACCTTGTCGATATCAATTTCAGGAAAGATGATCTGCTCGGTAACACCCATGGTATAGTTTCCGCGACCGTCGAATGATTTTTCATTGATTCCCCTGAAGTCTCTAACCCGGGGAAGAGCCACTGCGATCAGACGATCCAGGAATTCATACATCTTCTCGCCGCGAAGTGTCACCCTTGCTCCAATGGGCATGTTCTTACGCAGCTTGAAATTGGAAATATCTTTCTTCGACATCGTTGATACGGCCTTCTGTCCACTGATGGTACTGAGTTCGTCCAGCGCGATATCAATTAACTTCTTGTCATTTACTGCGCCATTCACACCACGATTGATGGCGATCTTTTCCAGTTTCGGAACCTGCATCACCGACTTGTAGGCAAAGCGTTTCATTAACGCCGGCACTACTTCGCTTTTGTACTTGCTCTTTAATCTCGGAGTATTTATTGCTGTTGCCATTACTTGATCACCTCCCCGGATTTTTTAGATATACGAACTTTTTTATCACCCTGAATTTCTCTTTTCACTTTGCTTCCCTGCTTGCCATCCCACAACATGACATTACTGATTTGAATGGGCGCTTCTTTTTTAATGATGCCGCCCTTCGTGTTCTGTGCGGAAGGCTTGGTATGACGGGAGATGATGTTCACTCCCTCCACAATCAATTTGCCTGCCTCAACCAAAACTTCTTTGACCACCCGGGGCTTGCTGACATCTTTGTCGTCGCCGGCAATCACCACCACCTGGTCGCCTTTTCTGATATTGTACTTTGGTTTGAATCTTGTCTTCATTTTTTACCTCTCGGTTTTTAATCCTGATACTGCCAGGAATAATTTTTATCGATTACCCGCTGTTCCGGATGATTAAAGTACTTCCGGAGCCAGTGAGATGATTTTCATGTAACCCTTGTCGCGAAGTTCCCTTGCTACTGGTCCGAAAATGCGCGTTCCTCTTGGTTCATCGGCTGCATTGAGGATCACTACGGCATTATCGTCAAATCTGATATAGGAACCATCCTTGCGACGCAGTTTGTTCTTGGTGCGAACGATCACCGCCTTGGCAACAGTACCTTTTTTGATACCGCCCGCAGGGATCGCGTCTTTTACCGTCACCACGATCTTGTCTCCCACCTTGGCATAACGTTGACCACTGTTGCCCAATACACGGATACAAAGAACTTCTTTGGCGCCACTGTTGTCCGCTACATTCAAACGGGATTCTTGCTGGATCATCTTGTTTAAAGCTTTTAGCTGTTAGCTATTAGCTTTTGGCTAATAACCGGTTAAAAAAATCAATTTCAGAATAGCGGGCCAATAGCCAATAGCCATCAGCCAACAGCCTTCTTCCTATTTCACTTTCTCTACTACTTCCACCAGTCTCCAACGCTTGGTTTTGCTCATGGGACGGGTTTCCATGATACGGACCACATCACCGATGCTGGCCTCGTTCTTTTCATCATGGGCATGGAACCTCGTGGTCTTCTTCACAAACTTTCCGTAGATCGGGTGCTTTACCTTTCTTTCCACGGCTACCGTAATGGTCTTGGCCATCTTGTTGCTGGTGACCACACCAATCCTGGTTTTACGAATGTTCCTGGTTTCTGTTGCTGTATTTGTATTGTCAGCCATAAAAAATGCTTTTAGCTTTTAGCCATTAGCTTTTAGCCAATAGCCATCAGCTTTTTCTTATCCTATTTGTTTCTTTTTTAATTCTGTTTTCAAGCGGGCCAGTTCCTTGCGCAGGTTGCGGATGCTCATGGGATTCTCGAGAGGAGAAATAGCATGGGCAAACTCCAGCTTTTTCAGGCGCAACTCGTCTTCCTTGACGCGGGCCTGCAGATCCTGCTCATTTAAAGTCAGGATGCTTTTTTTGAAATCTACTGTCTTTGACATCTTCCTGTATTTTGATTCGTCCTAACACGGATGCTCAGACGAAAGATGAATTATTTAACGATTACTTCCTCGGGCAGGTCGCGGCGTTTTACAAATTTTGTGTTGATGGGCAGTTTTCCTGCTGCCAGGTTCAGCGCACCTTTTGCCACTTCTTCTGTTACACCATCGATCTCAAAAAGAATACGACCGGGTTTTACCACTGCAGCCCAGAATTCCAGGTTACCCTTTCCCTTACCCATACGCACTTCCGCAGGCTTGCGGGTGATGGGTTTGTCAGGGAAGATGCGGATCCATACATTCCCCTCACGTTTCATGTGGCGGGTCAGCGCCTGACGGGCAGCTTCGATCTGACGGTCAGTGATCCAGTGACTGTCCAAAGATTTCAGTGCAAAAGAACCAAAAGAGATGGTAGTGCCTCTTTTCGCGTCGCCCTTCATGCGGCCTTTCTGCATTTTCCTGTGCTTTGTTCTTTTCGGCTGTAACATAACTAGTTTAAACCTTTTAGCTGATAGCTATTAGCTGTTGGCTAATAGCCGGTTAATAAAATCTATTTTTAAAATAGCGGGCCAATAGCCAATAGCCATCAGCCAACAGCTTTCTCTAATTTCTTTCCCCTCTTCCACCACGACCGCGGTTGAAGTCACGGCTTCCGCCGCCGCCACCACCTTGCCTTCTGTCTCCACCACGCATGTTTCCACCTCTGTCGTCCCTTCTTTCCCTTCTGTCGGTTACTTCACCCTTGCCACCAACGAAGTTGGGGTTGAGGTCTCTTTTCTGGAGCACTTCACCTTTACAGATCCATACCTTGATACCGATCTTTCCGTAAACAGTAAGCGCAAATACATTGGCGTAATCAATGTCCATCCGGAATGTATGAAGAGGAGTACGTCCCTGCTTGATTTCTTCGGTACGCGCAATTTCGGCACCGCCCAAACGTCCTGCCACTTTCACTTTAATTCCTTCTGCTCCCATGCGCAGTGCAGAAGCAATGGCCATCTTGATGGCTCTTTTATAGTTGATACGATTCTCGATCTGGCGTGCAATGGTATCGGCAACGATCATGGCATCCAGTTCGGGACGGCGGATCTCGAGGATATTGATCTGCACATCTTCCTTACCAGTCAGCTTTTTTAATTCTTCCTTGATCCTGTCTACTTCGTTTCCGCCTTTACCAATGATGATTCCAGGCTTGGAGGTATGAATCGTTACAATGAGTTTACCCAATGTTCTTTCAATAACGATTTTGGCGATACCACCTTTGTTGATCCGGGCATTCAGGTAGGTCCTGATCTTGTGGTCCTCGATCAGTTTTTGTGCGTAGTCTTTCTTGTTACCATACCAGTTAGATTCCCATCCCCTGATGATGCCTAACCTGTTACCAATCGGATTTGCTTTTTGACCCATGTTTATTGGTTATGCGTTAATTATTTTTTAGCTGTCTTTTTTGCTGCTGCTTTTTTTGAAGCGGCTTTCTTCGGTGCAGATTTTTTTGCTGGTGCTTCCGCTACTTCAGGTTCTGCAGCCAGGGCTTCTACCTTCGGTTGTTTCACTGCTTTTGCGGCGTTCACATCATCAACGATGATGGTAACGTGGTTGCTTCTTTTGCGCACACGATAACCACGACCCTGAGGTGCCGGACGCATTCTTTTCAAGGTTCGGGCCCCATCTACAAAAACTGTTTTCACAAACAACTGTCCTTCGTCTCCGCCTTCATTCTTTTGTTTCCAGTTGCTGATGGCACTGAGCACCAGCTTGCGCATCGGCACTGCCGGATGTTTCGGGTTGTGCTCCAGAACAGCCAGGGCCTTTTCCACGTGCATGCCGCGGATCAGGTCTGCCAGCAAGCGCATCTTGCGGGGAGAGGTCGGATAATTTTTCAGTTTTGCTACTGCTTCCATTATGATAAGTTTCTTGTTTCTGGTCTTTCGTTTCCGGTTCGGTTTCAACAAGAAACCATAAACCATAAACTAAAAACCCTATTAAGATTTTTTACTTGAGTGTCCTTTAAAGTTTCTGGTAGGAGCGAATTCGCCGAGCTTATGTCCTACCATGAACTCTGTTACATACACAGGGATGAATTTATTCCCGTTGTGCACAGCGAAGGTGTGGCCCACAAAATCAGGAGTGATGGTAGAGCGGCGGCTCCAGGTCTTGATCACGCCTTTTTTGCTTTTGCCTTCGTTGATGGCCACCACTTTCTCTTCGAGGTGAGTGGCTACATAAGGACCTTTTTTAATTGAACGAGCCATTGTATTGTTTCTAGTTTCTTATTTATCCGCCGAAGCTTTAGCAGGGCGGGTTTTTGTTTCTTGTTATTCGGTAGATTCTATCAACTATCAACCATCAACTACCAACTACTTAGTTATCTTGCTTCCGTTCTTGCGCTGGATGATCAATTTATCGCTTCCTTTTCCTCTTGTTCTTGTCTTTTCACCCTTTGCATATTTACCGGTACGTGAACGTGGATGACCTCCTGAAGCGCGTCCTTCACCACCGCCCATCGGATGGTCTACAGGGTTCATGGCTACACCGCGGGTCCTTGGCCTGATACCTTTCCACCTGTTACGTCCTGCCTTACCCATGCTTTGCAGATTGTGGTCGCTGTTGGAAGCAACACCTACAGTTGCATAACAATTGATCAACACTTTTCTAAGCTCACCACTCGGCATCTTCAACACGGCATATTTTTCTTCCTTGTTCGACAGCTGTGCAGAAGCACCGGCGCTTCTGGCGATCTTGCCTCCCTGTCCGGGCTGCATTTCGATATTATGCACCACTGTACCAAGTGGCATGTGTTTCAACTGGAGTGCATTTCCAAGTTCAGGGGCAACATTGTCTCCACTGATAACGGTCATACCTACACTAAGTCCCTGGGGAGCCAGCATATATCTTTTTTCTCCGTCTACATAATTCAACAGTGCGATGAAAGTAGTGCGGTTGGGATCGTATTCAATGGAAGCAACTTTTGCAGGAATTTCTTTTTTGCTGCGTTTGAAATCAATGATACGGTACATGTTTTTGTTACCACCACCGATATAACGCATGGCCCTGCGGCCCTGAAAATTTCTTCCACCAGTTCCCTTCTTGAATTCAACCAATGATTTTTCCGGTTCATTGGTTGTTATTTCCGCATATGCATTGCCGATTCTCCAACGAGTTCCGGCAGTAATGGGTTTATACTTTTTTAGTGCCATGATTTATTCTTTTTCAACATTTGCGGCTGTTGAAGCCATTCTTTTATTTATAGTTTTTTGTTTATGGTTTCCAGGATCTGTGATTTAACCAGAAACAAGAAATCACAAACTGTCTATATTGCTGAATACAGATCAATGTTCTCACCTGATGCTACAGTAACCATTGCTTTTTTGAAAGATGGTTTCTGTCCTTTTACAAAACCCTTCTTCGTATAACGGGTCTTATTCTTTCCCGGAACCACCGCTGTATTCACGTCTACTACATTTACACCATAAAATTCTTCCACAGCTTTTTTGATCTCCAGCTTGTTGGCCTTGTGGGCAACTTTGAAAGCATAGCGACGCAGTTTGTCCTGTTGTCCATTTGCTTTCTCGGTTAAAATCGGTTTTATCAGTACTTCAGAAAGTTTCATCGCTGAATCTTTTATTTTTTATTTGTTGCGAAGGAAAACCTGCGCATTATTCTTCATTATATCTCAGGCAGTTTCACCTCCAAAGATCATTGCTGCACTTTCGGTTAACACCAACACTTCAGAGTTCACCAGATCATAAGTATTCACATCGCTCATGAGAGTAGTAAGTACCGAAGGCACATTGCGTGCACTCACATACACATTATCGTTATACTCCGGAAGCACAAACATCAATTTCTTCTCGCCCACCTTCAGGCTGTTGAGAATATTCATGAAAGTTTTTGTCTTGGGCGATTCCAGGTTCACGTCTTCAACAATCACAATGGAATTTGCTTTTGCCTTATGTGCCAGTGCCGACATCTTCGCCAGGTCTTTTACTTTCCTGTTCAATTTGATCTCATACTTGTGCGGCTTGGGTCCGAATACAGTACCACCACCTTTGTACAGCGGGTTGCGGATATTTCCTTTACGGGCTCCACCGGTACCTTTCTGACGGTGCAGTTTGCGGCTGGCACCTTGTACTTCGGCACGTGTCTTTACCTTGTGCGTTCCCTGGCGTTGTGCAGCCAGAAATTGTTTAACGGCCAGGTAAATGGCGTGGTCATTCGGTTCAATACCGAATATATCTTCAGGGAGATCAACAGTTCTTCCTGTTTCTTTTCCTTCTATGTTGAATACTTTCAGTTGCATGATTACTTCTGGATTAAAACGATTGAACCATTGTGGCCCGGAACTGAACCACCTACCAATATGTAGTTTTTGTCGGCAAAAATCTTTACGATCTTCAGGCCTTTTACTTTCACCCTGTCCTGTCCCATTCTTCCACCCATGCGCATGCCTTTCATCACGCGGCTGGCGTAAGAAGAGTTACCGATAGAACCGGGAGCCCTCTGACGGTCGTGCTGACCGTGGGATGCTTCACCCACACCGGCAAAACCATGACGTTTAACAACGCCCTGGAATCCCTTTCCTTTTGTTGTACCTACCACGTCCACAGTTTCGCCTTCAGCGAAAATTTCGGCAGTGATGGTATCACCAATATTTTTTTCCTGGAAATAGTTTCTGAATTCTTTCACACATTTTTTGGCAGCAGTATTTGCCTTTGCGAAGTGATTCTTTTCAGAGGCCAATGTGTGTTTTTCTTTTTTGTCGCCGAATGCGACCTGGAGAGCGCTGTAGCCATCCGAATCCTGCGTTTTCACCTGTGTAACTACGCAGGGGCCAGCTTCGATAATCGTGCAGGCAGTTTGTTTGCCACCCGGATCGAAGATGCTGGTCATCCCAATTTTTTTACCAATGATTCCTTTCATTTCTTACGGTTTTTTCCCGCAAGGTTATACAAGACAGACCCACTGGAATCTGGGTCTTCAATCCTGGTTCATCACCGACCTTTTCTTTTATGCCCCGAAGCTTCATCTTAGTTGTGCCCTCTGACACAATGAAGCCCGGTACAGCCTTCAGCTGATGTCCACCTTAGTTAAAGCTATGGCGGATGACAGAAGTACCGGCGACAAACAAACCTCGAAGGGCTTGTTTATATGTAATCACGGATTTCACAGATAATGATTCTGATTTCACGGATGAAATCTTTATCTGTTTTCCGCTTTAAATTATCAG
>JBJMLU010000061.1:0-17196 GCA_045805145.1 Flavisolibacter sp.
CCTTTTTTTGCTGCGATGTATTGATCAATTTGAAAATAGATGTCCTGACTTTCTTTCTCTGTTTGATGTTGTGAACTGGTGTGCTGAAGGAGGTGACGTTCCAGTTGATCAACGTTCCAATTGTTTTCAAAGGCCTCTTTCACGAATGTGCCTTTTTGGGTGATTTGTTTTTTAATGGCGAGATCCACCAGATCTTCAGCAAACCGCAATATTATTTTTAGCTGCGTGTTCAGTAGATCCACTGCTCCATAACGGGGCGGGAGGGAAGTGAGCACGTGCTGTTTTTTGTGGTTCCAGAATTGAGGGGGTATCGCGATCCCCGAATTCAGCAGCACTCTTTTTTCCGCGCTAAAGCAATACTGAATAAAAATGATGCTGGTTCCATCTTTTCGGATGAATTTGTCTGTACACAGAAGACGTAATGGCAGTAACATATGACCTCAAATTTTTTACTCGATTTTTTACTCGATTTTTTACTCGATTAAAATGAAGTCTACTTGTGTAAAGCTAATGTGGTGAAAAAAATATAGGTGTTAGTGAAAATTGAAAATCAATCGCTTAATGTCAAGTCTTGTAAAAAAAAGAAAGGATTACTTTTTAAGTAATCCTCTTTTCGCGGACCGGACGGGACTCGAACCCGCGACCTCCGCCGTGACAGGGCGGCATTCTAACCAACTGAACTACCGATCCTCGAGTCAACCGCCAGACTTTTAATCTTGCGGGTTACCCGCTTAGCTTTCGCGAAAGCGGGGTGCAAAAATAGGAGAGAAAACCGTTCAGCCCAAAGAAAAAATCCCTTTGGGAAAATTTTAGGAGCAAGCTTCGCTTTAGAACAAAAAAAAGCGCCGGTCATCCGACCGGCGCACCTTCATCACAAATCACTCAGCTTATTTTTTTGAAGGGAACAATCTTTCCACCTACTTCATCAAACAAATGCTTGATCACCGTGGGCTCTGAAGCCACTCGCTCCACAGGACCCCAGGATTTTTTTTCGGTTTCCTTTTCTTCCCTCAGTTTTACATAGGACTCATATCGTTGCTGGCGGAACTGCTCCAGTTTTTCCATGATCGAAAAATGAGTCAGCACGCCTTTAAATTTTCCATAGACTCCATTCTTTGCCTGCTCAAAAAACACAATCAGGTCTTCAATGCTCAACTGGTCTTCTTCACTAACCAGGAGCAGATCACAAGCGCATACAGAAATGCGTGTATCCGTGAGCTTCCTTGTTTTTGGCAGCGCGATGGAATAACAAAATTCCTGCAGCATGGTTTTCACGAGCCGGTGCATCCGCTTCAATCCATACTCCTCTACCAGTGCCGGTATCCGGTCCTTCAAAGGAATAGAAAGCAATTTTTTGAAATCAACCGCTTCTTTATTTGCATATTGTTGTACAGCCAGACTCGCGATCAACTCATATTCAAGGGAACGGGTAAAACGTTTCCTGCTTTTTTTCAAAAGCATGGTTCCTTCTTCCCCCTGCGATGCTGTGATGAAAATATTTTGATCTTCCATAAAATCTCCTTTTGCTCTTTTTTGTTCTCTTTGCCCAATCTGATTTGAACTAAGACCGCTTCCTGATGGCCTCTTCCTAATTTCCAATTCACGATTCACGATCGACAATTGAAGATTGGTATTTGATGTCCTCAACTTGCTTTTGCATAGTTGATGCGCATCAACTTCAACCGCTGATACAGGCTTCCTATCACCACGGCCGCATTCAGGTCTTCTGCCTGCAACTGATGCCACTGTTCATCGCTGTCCATCACGAAGAGTTGATCATCCGGACTTACACTCACCGCCCATGCATTGAATGGATGACTGTGCGGCGTTGTCTTCACTTCCACTGCTTCATCAAAATAGAGGTATTCATTCCCTACCAGGTCCTTGACGATGTCGATGCATTCCTGAAACATTGTGTTGGTCATCTTTTTTATTTTGATAAGGTGATACGATAGGTAGAACGCGATGTTTTCATCGGGCCTTCAATGACTTCACCGGTCTCCGGGTCTACAGCCATTCTTCCGGGTGTTAACTTTCTAAGCCTTTCTTCCAGTATTTTTTTTCTTTCCTGCAAAACCCTGATCTCTTCGTCCAGCATCCGCCACTCGCCATTATTCGAATAATCATAACTCACACCCGCTTCACAGATCTCTATTTTCGCTCCCGATTTTGTTTCGAGCTTTCCATGGTGTTTGGCCAGCTCGTCGCGGAGAAACTGAATATAACGTTCATCTTTTCGAAGAGCCCGCGCAAATTCTTCCATCGCTGCAAGTACTTCTGCTACCTGGAACACATTCCCCTGCTCCAGCAATTGATCAACCGATTGGTCGGCGAGTGCGGCAATCTGTTTTTTACTGAGCCCCTCACCAATTGAAGGAAGTCCCGAAGTATTAAGCTGCGCTAAGTGTTTTGCCATTGATCTGATTTCTACGGTTTGCAATCAGTTGCTGCAGCAGTGGATTGGCATCCACTTCCGGCTTATTCTTTTGATACAGCTCCACAAGCTCTTTTTGAGTACTGCACTGTTCTACTTTTTGATACCAGTCGCTTCCCGGACGAACTGCATTCAATTCTTCTTCGCCCTGCTCGCACCAGACTGCAATGGTTTCTCCGGTTTTTTCATTGGGAATAAAGGCCGGCTTTCCCATGAACAGATTCGTCCTGTCCTTGGAAGCAGAAGCATGATGCGTTGTATCCATTTCCAGATTGATGGTCAGTTCATATTCATAACCCTCACGCGTGATCTCACGAAGGCCTGCCTTTTCAATCTTTACCTTGTTTCCGTCCTTGATCATTTCATAATCCTGTTTGCGGCGAACCGTTGTGATCATATGACAGGGGCTGTGCAAAATGGCTTCGAGAAAAGCCTGATGACGGGGCGTTACCCTGGCCCAGTCCTGATATTTTCCACCAAGACTTTCCACGATCTCCAGACATCCGCCTTTTCCATCCCATTCATGACTGATAGAATCTACGATAATCACCTCCATTCCTGCTTTCTCGCAAGACCTGATGGCTTCGATGTAACGTTCCGGTGTGAAGGGAGCGGTGAGTGGAAGAACATTAAAGTCGCCAAGGTGCGCATAGAGGTCGGCACTTCCATTCTCTGTATCGATGAGGGCGACCTTGCTCAAATCACCACAAAGTCCTTTGGCAATGAGGATGGCACTATATGTTTTGCCTGCTCCCGAAACTGCGGAGAGTCCGAGACGGATCTTTGCTTTTTTTCTTGTTGCTTTTCTTAAAATCACGAATGAAAAATTTTATAGTTAGATAATCTGGTTGAATAAACGTTCGGGGCGGCGGGCCGCCAGATTCTATGCGGCTTTGTTCATACTTTGATGGAACATACCAGCCACATAGCGCACCGATGCTTCCTGGATTTCTTCCATGGTGCCGGTAATTTCCAGCACCGGTTTGATATCGGTTCCATTCCATTTTACAAAATCAATGTCCACACCATACCGGTCAAAAATGTCCAGTACTGAAGCAGAAGGATCGAAATAACCCGTGCCTTCTACCAGAAGCTCGCCCACAGATTCGGTCACGATCTTCAGATCACGAACAACCTTGTGTTTGAGGGGATAATGGAAGCTGAATTCCTTGGTGATCTTTCTCATTGTTTGGAATTGTGAATTTTTGAACTAAATTTGTGAAGTAAAGTTACAAAAATTCACATTATCCACATATTTTTCACAAATTTATTCACAATTGCTTAACATGGTGAAATCTTCAATTAACATCAAGGAAATCAGGCAGTTATATAACCTTACCCAGCAGGAGTTTGCTGCAACGCTCGGAATGACGAGAGAAATGGTGAACAAGATGGAAAAAGGGAGAACGGGTGTGAGCAAAGCCACTTCAGCCCTGGTGCGCCAGTTTTTGCAGGAACGTCAAAGTGAAAATAATTCACAAATCTCAAATGAAGTCCAGTTCTTCGGCATTCCCCGCGGGCGCAATTCAGATCGTCCTTATCACCTTCAAAGAAGAGAACAGAAAAATGAACCTTCATCGATGTTGGTTCCTCTGGTGGGCATCAAGGCGCAAGCCGGATATGTGAAAGGTCATGAGCAGGTGGACTACATCGATAGTCTGGAAAAATATTCACTGCCTCCCGGCGTCAATCCAACAGGTGCCGTGTGGAGCTATTTTGAAGTGGATGGAGAAAGCATGGAGCCTAGTTTTTATTCAGGTGATGTGATCCTTGCTTCGATGCTTCCTTATGAAGACTGGAACGAGATCCGCAATTTTTACGTGTATGTGATCCTTACCGACCAGCAACTATTGGTGAAGCGCGTCTATCGTAAAAATGAAAAGGAGTGGGTCCTGATCAGCGACAATGAAGAAACCAATCCGCAGGTCTTACTCGATGTATCCACTGTAAAACAGGTGTGGACTTTCAGGCGACATATTCGTTCCCGGGTTCCGGTTCCACGCCAATTTAAGATCACGGCTTAATGATTTACACAGGCCGCATTTGATTCAGTCTGGACTGAAGTAAGAGTTTGTCTTTTTTCTCCCAGTACTCTCCTTCATCCTGCACCAGCAGATAACTGAAATAAGATTCGATCTGCTGAAGCAGTTCAATGATCCGGATGTGAATGGAAATATCTGCATATTGGGTTTCACAGCCGCCTTCCACAAAAAATGTCTGATCGAATTCCAGCAGCAGCATCTCGCAACAAAAACCTGGATAAATGATGATGCCTTTGGTCGGACCTGTGTATTCAAACAACTTTCCCTTGCGGCTGCGCAACATCGAATTGCAACGATTCTCGAATTCAAAATAATCCATACGGTTCTTGATGGTGAAAGCCTGAAGGATGTCCAGCATTTTGGAAAAAGCAAGATGTGAATGCAACTGGCCTTCATAATGGATGATGACGCTCATGAAATAAATGTAGACAGCACTACAGGTGAACAAAAGTTTTTTACCTCATGAAAGTGAAAGAAAATTCACAGGAATTAATGATGAAAAGACCTTGTTTGATTGGATGAGAAGTATTCGCCGTAGAGAGAGTTTCAAGCAAACCTGCGTGCCTGTAGACTGGGAAGCATTAAACTCTCTTTCTCTGCGCAAAACCTCTACTTCCTCACGTTCTCCGCGGTGAAAAAAGCCCTATTCCTTTTCCAAACCTCAAATTCCATAATTTTACGCCCAATCTTAACCGCCTATGCCCTCGAATGCAAACCGACAGTTCCTGGATTTTGAAAAGCCGATCAAAGACCTGATCGACGAGATTGAAAAGTTGAAGCATGCCGCGGAACATAAGAAGATCGATTATTCGGACATGATCTCCAAACTGGAACAGCAGATCCTGGAGCGGAGAACCGAGATCACCAAGAATTTGACCTCCTGGCAAAAAGTGCAGTTGAGCAGGCATCCCGACCGTCCTTATACCCTGAAGTATATTGAGAAAATGACCACCAATTTCGTGGAGCTCTTTGGGGATCGCAATGTTCGCGATGATAAAGCCATGGTGGGTGGATTTGCCATGCTGAATGGAGAAACCGTAATGGTGCTGGGTCAACAAAAGGGAATCAATACCAAGACCAGGCAGCTGCGCAATTTTGGTATGGCCAATCCGGAAGGCTATCGAAAAGCACTTCGCCTCATGCGGCTGGCGGAAAAATTCAATAAGCCAATCATCACCCTCATTGATACACCCGGTGCTTACCCCGGACTGGAAGCAGAGGAACGGGGACAGGGCGAAGCCATTGCACGCAATATTTATGAAATGATCCGACTCAAAGTGCCTGTGATCTGTGTCATTATTGGTGAAGGAGCTTCAGGTGGTGCACTCGGCATAGGGGTTGGAGACCGCGTGTTGATGATGGAGAACAGTTGGTATACAGTCATCTCACCTGAGAATTGCAGCACCATCCTTTGGAGAAGCTGGGCCCAAAAAGAAATTGCCGCTGAACAATTAAAACTTACCGCCAGTTATATGAAGGGATTTGGTTTGGTTGACGATATCATTCCAGAACCAGCAGGAGGCGCACATTGGGATTACAATGAGGCCGCACAGATCCTGAAATCCAGACTGATGCCGGTAATTCATGAACTCAAGCAAATGGATCCGGAAGAAAGGATTCGTCAGCGCATCGAAAAATTCGGCAAAATGGGATTCTGGGAAGAAGTTGAAGTGAAACAGTATGTTGGAGAGGAAAGGTATTAAGGGATGGGGGGTATTAAGGTATTATGGTATTAAGGTATTCGGAATTGGGAATTGGGAATTTGGGAGAGAAAAGGTTACTATGAAATCATCAGTCAAGGCAATCCTTTAATCCAGAATTCTGGTAACGTTGGAAAATCTTATAATCGTGGTTGGAATTGGGGAGATGCGTTCTAAGAAAATGGCCAATCCGGTTCATCTATTTAATCAATCTCCGCCCGAACGGTACGTTCGGGCGGGTGTGTCATCCGTGATTTAGAACTTTGAACTTACAATTATGTCTTTAAGAGATCAGCTAAAAGGAACAGGTGTGGCGCTGGTAACACCATTTAAAAAAGATAAATCAGTAGACTTTGATGGCTTGCAAAAGCTCATTGATTTCGTGATCGATGGCGGCGTAAACTATGTGGTGACTTTGGGAACGACCGGTGAAACACCCACCTTGAGCAGGGAAGAAAAACTGGATATCATCAACTTTACCTACAGTGCCGTATCAGAGCGAGTTCCGGTAGTGGTAGGCATTGGTGGAAATAACACGCAGTCCCTGATAAAAGATATCGAGAGTTTTCCGCTGCAAAAAGCTGCGGCCATTCTTTCTGCAAGTCCTTATTACAGCAAACCATCGCAGGAAGGAATCTATCAGCACTATAAAGCCCTCGCTTCTGCAACAGCCAAACCGATCATACTGTATAATGTTCCTGCAAGAACCGGGAGCAATATCACGGCTTCTACAACCATTCGCCTGGCAAATGACCTCGCGAATATCAATGGCATCAAGGAAGCCAGCGGCAACATGCACCAGTGCATGCAAATATTGCGCGACAAGCCACAGGATTTTCTGGTTGTGAGTGGAGATGATAACCTCGGACTTGCCCAGATGGCATGCGGTATGCGTGGTGTGATCAGCGTAGCCGCCAATTGTTTTCCTAAAGATTACAGCTCCATGGTTGCAGCAGCCCTCGCCGATGATTATACTACTGCGCGTGGTTTGAACAACATGCTGCTCCTTGGTTATGAAATCCTGTTTGCCGAAAATAATCCGGCGGGTGTAAAGGCAGCGTTAGCAGAATTGGGAATTATACAAAATGAACTTCGTCTTCCTTTGGTTCCACTCAGTCGTCCACTGGTGACACAACTCCAGCAATACTTGGCGACCTTGAAATAAAAAATGATCCTGTTAAAAAAAATTTCTTTCTTCTTCGCATTTCTGTGCCTTCACTTTCTTGTGTTGGCGCAGTACAGAGTGCGGTTCATTGTTGAACATCTGCCTGCTTATCATCATACAGCAGATAAAATTTACCTGGTAGGATCATTTAATGGATGGAATCCCGGAGACGAAAAAATGAAGCTCGGTTCTGTCGACAACAAACCCGGCATTACAATTGAATTAAGGAAGGGCATGTTTGAATACAAGTTTACCAAGGGAAGCTGGGAGCAGGTTGAATCTGGTGAGGGAGGTTCTCCTACCCAGAACCGCCGCATTGACGTGGAAAGTGATACCACCATTTCAGTTGATATCCAGCACTGGGCCGATCACTTTCCTAAAAAAGCCAGGCAAAGTACAGCCAGTAGAAATGTTCATGTCATGGATACGGCTTTTTACATGCCACAACTCCAGCGCTATCGAAGAATTTGGATCTACCTGCCGGAGAATTATGCTTCTTCCGGAAAACATTATCCTGTGCTCTACATGCAGGATGGTCAGAACATTTTTGATGAAGCTACTTCCGGTTATGGGGAATGGGGTGTAGATGAATGCCTGGACAGTCTGGGCCCGCAGTTAAAAGAGGTCATCGTAGTTGGTATAGACCATGGAGGTGAGAAAAGAATCAATGAATATTCGCCCTACGACATGGAAAAATATGGAAAGAGCGAAGGCGACAAGTATGTGGACTTTCTTGTCAAAACCCTCAAACCTTATATTGATAAACACTACAGAACAAACAAAGGAGAGGAACACACATATGTTGCAGGCAGCTCGATGGGTGGGCTCATTTCATTTTATGCGATCCTGAAATATCCCAAAGTCTTTGGCGGAGCCGGTGTATTTTCTCCTGCGTTCTGGATCACCCCTCAACTCAAACAAATTGATCCGAAGCTTGCAAAAAAAGTCAAGGGGAAAATTTATTTCTATGCCGGTGAACAGGAGAGTGAAAGCATGGTGCCCGATATGCTTTCCGTTTTTGAGCAGATGCGCAGCCATTCAAAAGCAAAAATGGAAACTGTAATTCGTGCGGAAGGAAAACACAACGAACCCACCTGGCGTGCGGAGTTCCCGCTGTTTTATAAATGGATGATGGAGTAAGAAAAGTCCTCAGTCGCCGGAAGAGAAAAGCATCCAGTTCTCCTTTCTTTTTCTCTTTCTCTTTCTCTTTCTCTCTTCTCTCTTCTACCAACTACCCACTATCAACTACCAACTAATGAATTTCATACGTATTTCCCTCGATGGCTAATTCTGTTTGAGGAAATACCAGGCGGGCTTCCTGCTCAAATTGTTCGAGTGTGTTGTATTTGGAACTGAAATGTCCAATGAGTAATTTTTTGACCATGGCTTTTTGTGCAAATTCTGCGGCTTGCTTGGTGGTGCAGTGAAATCTCTCCACGGCTTTTTCGCGCATGTTGTCCAGATAGGTTGTTTCATGATAGATCATATCAGCACTGTAGATGTAAGGTATCATGGTTTCGTCGTAGCGTGTGTCGGCGCAGAATGCATATTTTTTTCCTTTCTCAGGTGATGTGGTTACTGAATCATTTCGTATCACCTGTCCCCGGGTTGTGATATAATCCAGACCATTCTGCAGACTCGAATAAAAGGAGATGGGTATATTGAGCTTGCGTACTTTTTCAATCAGCAGTTTGCGTTTGCCTTCTTTTTCTTCAAATAAAAAACCATAGCACTCGATTCGATGCGTGGTGGGAAAACAACTGATCCTGATCTTTTCATTGTCCACCAACACATCGGGCCTGGATAGCGTATGAAAATGCAAAGGGTAAGGAAGTTCGGTCTCGGCCACGTTCATTTGCATTTCAATGATTTGTTGCAAGGGTGCCGGACCAAAAACATGGAGCTCCTGTTTGTGTGAAAGGAGTCCGAATGTATTGAGAAGTCCCACGAGTCCGAAATAGTGATCACCGTGTAAATGCGAAATGAATATATGAGAGATCTTGCCTCTCCGGATCTTGTATTTGATCATCTGGATCTGAGTGCCTTCACCGCAGTCCACCAGGTAATTATTGCCATCATGCGATACGACCTGAGAGGTTGGATGGCGGTTGAATGCCGGCACCGCCGAGTTGTTTCCTAATATGGTCACCGATAACATCGCGGCAAAAATAACGATAGGGGGAGATTTAACCGCAGAGAGGCTTTGTGGTTAACTCCTCATCCTCTTAGACAAACTTTCTTAGTATACCCTGAATTTCGCTGAGGTAGGACTGACCGAAGAGCAGAAGGTGAATGAGTAAAGGATAGAGGTTGCAAACTAACCACTGGTCTTTGTGATGATGCGGAAAAGTTGCGTGTTGCTCATAGGCTTCATAAAATTTTTGATGAAATCCGCCAAAAAGAGTGGTCATGCCCAGGTCCACTGCCGGATGACCATAATAAACTGCCGGGTCAATGAGCACAGGCATCGAATCTTTATCGCAGATAAAATTGCCGCTCCACAAATCGCCATGAAGAAGCATGGGCGCCTGCGCTCTTTCGAAAAAATTTTCCAGGCCTGTATAAAGATGTTCAAATTGCGACCGTTCTTTACCCGGAAGCAGGTTCTTCTCGCAGCAACGCTCCACCATTGGTTGCAGCCTTTGATGAATAAAAAAGGATACCCAGTCATCCGACCGTGAATTTCTTTGTACTACACTTCCCATGTAATTGTCTTCATCCAGTCCAAACTCTTTTCCTTGTATCTGATGAAGAAGCGAAAGCTGCCTTCCGAATTCTTTCCAGAAATTTTCAGTTCTTTCTCCCGGTGCAATCCATTCGAGCACCAGTACCTGTTGCTGATCTATTTCAAAACAATCCAGTACTTCAGGAACCCGGATGATCTTTTTTTCGCCCAGCAATTGAAGGCCTTTCTTTTCTTTTTCAAACAACTGGGGAAATTTGGAAGCAGAATTGATCTTGCAAAAAAACTGGCGTTGATCAAAGCACAGTCGAAAAGAATCGTTGATGGATCCACCGCCTACCGAAGCAGCCCTCGGCACTTGTGTAAGGCCAAGCCGATTGGAAATGGTGGAGAAAAGTTTCTGGTTGATGATTTTTTGGTTTATGGTTGTTTAGAGGCGGTCCTGAAGTGTTGTGGTTTGAGGCTGATGATTTAGAATATCATGGTTTAGGGTGAGTATAGTTCAGTGGTTTCTGTTCGGAACAGCGTTTTAAATGGGCAGACATAAATTTTTTAGAAAAAGGATAACCTTGCATTGAAAAAATTTTTATCCTGACAACTGGTCCAGCCCGCTGAAAAGAATCGTGGTAAAACCGAAATCAAGATGTTCACAGTACCCTATCAACTATAAGCAATAACCCCAAATAAAATCCTCATACTAATAAGGACGCCCTTCAAAACCCTAAACTCTAAACCTCAAACCACAAGGACCGCCTATAGGATAACCATAAACAAAAAACTATAAGCCATAAACCAAAGACTACTCTATTTCCCCATCAAGCAATTCCCTTTCAATTTCTTCCATCAATATAATATCAGAGGCCTCGCTTTCTGTGGGCGTTGTGTTCATGATTTCCAAAAGTTCTTTTTCATCAAGAAATTTTTCTAGATTGTCGGGTAATTCGCAGATCACAAATGAGGCAGCTGACTCATAAAAATGTTGTTGTGTTCTCACCAATATTTCTGCTGCTTCTTCATCGATACTCTTAACACTACGTAAATTCAAAACCACGTTCTTTATTGTACCTTTAAGTAGTTCGATGAACTGGCGGTTCAACGCTGCTGCCATATTAGCAGAAAGTTCAGGAGTTTCGACCCGTATGAGGTGAAATTTCTCTTTGGTATCAGTTTTGACTTCCATATAGACTAACTAAGCCTTACATTTAGGGGACTTAGACCGCTCAAAAATATTTTTTATTATTGTAAAGCATAACGAATCAAATGGATAATAATTTTTCCTCACAAGTAAAAGAGATCATTTCCTTCAGCAGGGAAGAGGCACTGAGGTTGGGCAATGATTTTATCGGGACGGAACATTTATTGCTGGGATTGATTCGTGAGGGAGATAATACAGCTATTCGAATTTTGAAGAGCTTTAATGTTGACCTGTACGAATTGAGAAAAGAAATAGAACTCGCCGTTAAAGACAAGACCGGTAAAAATATTGCCAACATCAACTCACTGCCACTCACCAAGCAAGCGGAAAAAGTGATCCGTGTAACCGTTTTGGAAGCAAAGGCTTTGAAAAGTCCAACCGTGGAAACCGAACACCTGATGCTGTCCATCTTAAAGAACAAAGAAAATATTGCAACTCAAATCCTAAATCAATTTGACGTGGACTACGATTTATTCAGACAGGAACTCGGGGTAATGAAATCCAATGATCCCCGCGCCGAATACCAGGAGGAGAATGACGATGAATTTGACGAAGAAAAAAAATACTCTCAGTCAAAATCTCGTCAGGGTGGCGCTACCAAAAGCAAAACGCCCGTACTGGATAATTTTGGAAGGGATATCACCAAGCTTGCCGAGACGGGCACGTTGGATCCAATCGTAGGTCGTGAAAAAGAGATCGAGCGCGTATCGCAGATCCTTTCACGCCGCAAAAAAAACAATCCCATTCTTATTGGTGAACCCGGCGTTGGTAAAACGGCCATCGTTGAAGGACTCGCCCTTCGTATTGTTCAACGAAAAGTATCACGCGTGCTCTTCGACAAACGTGTGATCTCTCTTGACCTGGCTGCCCTGGTAGCAGGTACCAAGTACCGCGGACAATTTGAAGAAAGAATGAAAGCGATCATGAACGAGCTGGAAAAAAACCGTGACGTGATCCTGTTCATCGACGAGATCCATACCATTGTGGGTGCAGGTGGCGCTTCCGGTTCCCTGGACGCTTCCAACATCTTCAAGCCCGCACTTGCCAGAGGAGAACTCCAATGCATTGGCGCTTCCACGCTGGACGAATACCGCATGTACATTGAAAAAGATGGTGCTCTTGACCGCCGCTTTCAAAAAGTGATGGTAGATCCTCCAAGCGTTGAAGACACAATCCTGATCCTGAACAATATCAAAACCAAATACGAAGAATATCACAACGTGAACTACGATGATGAAGCGATCAATGCCTGCGTGAAACTGAGCGACCGTTACATCACCGACCGTCTTCTTCCCGACAAAGCCATTGACGTCATGGACGAAGTAGGGGCAAGGGTTCACCTGAAAAATATCAACGTTCCCCAGAATATCCTCGATCTTGAAAAAAAGATCGAAGACATCAAAGTGGAAAAGAATCGCGTGGTGAAGAGCCAGAAGTTTGAAGAAGCAGCTGCTCTTCGTGATAATGAAAAACGCCTGGGCGAAGACCTCGAAAGAGCCAAAGCACAATGGGAAGAAGAAAGCAAACACAAACGTTATCCCATTGGTGAAGAAGAAATCGCCGAAGTGATTTCGATGATGACTGGAATTCCCGTCAAGCGTATGGTGGAAGCAGAAACGCAAAAGCTGCGCAAGATGGCTGATGAAATGAAAGGCATGGTGGTTGGCCAGGATGAAGCCATTGGAAAAGTGGTGAAGGCCATTCAACGTAACCGCGTTGGTTTGAAAGATCCAAGGAAACCGATCGGAACCTTCATCTTCCTCGGTCCAACCGGTGTGGGTAAAACAGAGTTGGCAAGAGCACTGGCCCGTCACATGTTCGATAGTGAAGATGCACTGATCCGGATTGATATGAGTGAATACATGGAAAAATTCACGGTATCCCGTCTTATTGGTGCGCCTCCCGGATATGTTGGATATGAAGAAGGTGGCCAGCTTACCGAAAGGGTTCGCCGCAAACCTTATAGTGTGATCCTGCTGGATGAAATTGAAAAAGCACATCCTGATATCTACAATATTTTGTTGCAGGTGCTTGATGATGGTCAGTTGACCGATGGCCTGGGCCGGAAAGTAGATTTCAAGAATACGCTGATCATCATGACTTCGAATATTGGTGTACGTCAGCTCAAGGATTTTGGAGAAGGAGTAGGCTTTGCTACAGCGTCACGCGTTCAAAGTGCCGATGAAAATAACAAGGCAGTGATTGAAAAAGCGCTGAAACGTACTTTCTCTCCCGAGTTCCTGAACCGTATTGATGATGTGATCATCTTCAATGCCCTCACCAAAGAGAACATTTTCGAGATCATCGATATTCTGATGAAGGGTGTAATGAAGCGCCTGACCAATCTGGGATTCAGTCTCGAACTCACCGAAGATGCCAAGAGCTTTATTGCCGACAAAGGATACGACAGCCAGTTTGGTGCGCGACCACTGCACAGAGCCATCCAGAAATATCTGGAAGATCCGCTGGCAGAAGAAATTCTGAATATGAATATCAAAGCCGGAGATGTTCTGGAAGCCGGACTGGATAAAGAGAATGGTAAGCTCACTTTTAGTTTGAAAAAAGGTGTGGCGGAGGAATCGAAAGCCTGACCGCTTCAGATATAATTTAATCCCGTGTCGTAGTCCGGCACGGGATTTTTAATGTATACCATATGTCAAAAGCCGACAATCGATCCCTTGATGTAATTATTGAGACGCCTAAAGGCGACCGCAACAAATATGTTTATGATCAAAAGAAAAAAGCCTATCGGTTAAAGAAGATCCTGCCTGCAGGTTCCGTCTTTCCTTTTGATTTTGGATTCATACCCGACACCAGGGGTGAAGATGGTGATCCGCTTGATGTGCTGGTGATCATGGACGAACCGGCTTATCCAGGATGCATCCTGGAAGTCCAGATCATTGGTGTACTCAAAGCACTTCAAATCGAAAAAAACAAAGCCGTCCGCAATGATCGTCTTGTAGCGGTATCCACTGCTTCTCATATGTACAAGGGCCTGGAAGAAATCACTGATCTTGATAAGAATATTCAGGAAGAGATCAAACAATTTTTTGTTTCATATAATATGCTCGCCGGAAAAGAGTTCAAACCCGAGGGTTGGGAAGGTGCAAAAAAAGCGAGGAAATTGATCAAGAAAGCGGCAATTTAATTGGTTTCCGGTTCTTCAAACTCTTCCTAATCACGGATTTCACAGATTAAAATTGGATTGCACGGATTGATGATTTGATAGAAACCTGTTCAACCCGCAATTCCTAATCACAGATTTCACAGATTAAGATTGGATTTCACGGATTGATGATTTCATAGCAACCTTGTTCTCGCCCTAATTCCCAATTCCTAATTCCACCTCAATACCTCAATACCTCAATACCTTTATACCTTAATACCTCAATACCCATTTGGTTGTCTGCATTATAGTTGGCATTTTTGCAAGAAGCCTGTTTCGGGATGAAAAAGATCATCATTACCATAGATGGCTGGTCCTCCTGCGGAAAAAGTACACTGGCCAAACAGCTGGCCAAGGCGCTCGGGTATATTTATGTAGATAGTGGCGCAATGTACCGTGCCATTACGCTTTATTTTCTTCGAAACCATATCGACTGGACCGAGACCCATGCCGTAAAAAATGCATTGAAAGAAATCTCTCTGGAATTTTCCTACAATCCCAAAAGCGAAAAATCAGAGATCTTTCTCAATGGCGAAAATGTGGAATATGTGATCCGGGATCTGGTGGTAGCGGAAAAAGTAAGTGATGTGGCGGCCATCAAGGAAGTCAGAAAATATGCGGTGGCGCAACAGCAGAAGATGGGAAAGAACAGAGGCATCGTGATGGATGGAAGAGATATCGGCACGGTGGTTTTTCCCGATGCAGAATTAAAGATCTTCATGACCGCCGACAATGCTATTAGGGTAGAAAGAAGGTTTCAGGAACTCTATGAAAAAAATCCCAACATCACCATCGACGAAATAAGAGCCAACCTCGAAATGCGCGACTATATCGATTCTCACCGCGATGTAAGTCCCCTGCGCCAGGCTGAAGATGCCCTCCTTCTCGACAACACCAACCTTACCGAAAAAGAACAACTACAAATAGCCCTCAAATGGGCACATGAACATATCAGGCAATATGCCTGAAGTGAGAGAAGATGTGGGATGTGAGAGGAGAGATGTGAGGAGAGAGAATGACAGATTTTTTTCACTGTGGAAAAATGAGGGTGCCGAGCTTTATGCAGAGAGGGTTTCTCGCCAAGACGCAAAGGAGGTAAAGCCGCAAAGGGTTCGCTGCGCACATAAAGATTTTTTTAATTACTGAATTTTAATACCACACAGGCATTGTGTTTTCAAATTCGGCTAGTCCTTACTTTACTTCCTCAGTTATTATGAAGGTTAGCAAGAGAAAAGAATGTTAGAATCCAGGACAAAAACCCTTTGCGGCTTTACCTCCTTTGCGTCTTGGCGAGAAACCCTTTCTGCGGAAATGTTTTTGTCCTCCGCACTGAATGATCTCTGTTTCTCTCTTCTCACATCTCACATCTCTCATCTTCTCTCACTTCTTCCCGTTCACTGCCAGCAGTTCTACTTCAAAAACAAGGACCGAGCCGCCGGGGATGGGGCCAGTGCCATTGAGTCCGTAGCCAAGCTGGTAAGGAATATAAAATTTGTATTTTGAACCTGTGGTCATCAGCTGAACACCTTCGGTCCATCCTGGAATAACGTGGTTCAGGGGAAAGGTAGCCGGTTCTCCTCTGGTGTAAGAATTGTCGAACTCCACGCCATTGATCAAGCTTCCTTTATAATTTACAGTTACCGTATCGGTTGCAAGAGGTTTGGGTCCCTTGCCTTCAGTGATTACTTCATACTGCAATCCGGAAGCCGTGGTTTTCACCGCAGGATTTAATTTGTTCTTGGCCAGGAAGGCTTCACCGGCAGTAATATTCGGCTTTGCTTTTTCCGCTTGTGCCTTGTTCATATCTTCCTGAGCTTTATTCATCAATGATGTCATCACATCATTGCACTGGCTTTCAGTCATCAGCGTTTTCTTTTTGCCATATACGTCGGATATAGCCTTAGCTACCAGACTGGAATTGATATTCTTCAATCCTTGCTGGTTATAAAAATTAGCAACACTGACACCAATGGCATAGCTGGCTGAATCATTGAGGTTTTTCAACGAGGTACTGCTGGCAGTTTTCTGAGGAACTGGTTTTTTTGTTGTCTTCTGTGCTTGTGCAAACAGAACAAAAAACGAAGACAACAACAGGAGGCATTTTTTCATGATCTTAAATTAAGCCGCAAAAATAGCTAACGGCCTCCAATTGGTTGTGAATGATAAATTAATTTAGCGGATGCTCCTTTCTTCCGTTCAATTATACCGGAATGCCTACAATGGTCTGTCCAGGCATGTGTGGTGGCTGTCGCTGGTGATCTTCATCAACAGGAGCGGAACGATGGTCATCCCTTTTCTTACTGTCTATCTTACCGATAAGGGATACAGCCTTGCCCAGGCCGGATATGCAATGGCAGCTTTTGGCACTGGAGCCATTGCAGGTGCTTACCTTGGCGGGAGACTCACTGACCGGTTGGGACATTTTTATGTACAGGTATTTAGTCTGCTGATGAATGGAATTCTATTCATTGTGCTCGGACAAATGCGAACACTGCCACAGATCATCGTTTGTATTTTTATATTGAGCACACTGGGTGAATCATTCCGTCCGGCAAATTCTGCGGCCATAGCTGCTTACAGTAATGATGCTAACCGCACCAGGTCTTATTCGCTCAACCGTCTTGCCATAAATCTTGGATGGAGCATTGGTCCTGCTGTTGGAGGTCTTCTGGCCAGTCGTAGTTACAGCTTATTGTTTTGGGTGGATGGTCTTACCTGTATCATTGCTTCAATGCTCCTGTATTTGGTTTTTTCTCCGGTGAAGGAGGCCCATGCTCCAAAAAGACAACCGGCAAAAAATAATCTGGGGAG
>JBJMLU010000062.1:0-5206 GCA_045805145.1 Flavisolibacter sp.
AATTCTTCTGCATATTTCATCGCTTCCTTCTCCATTTGCAATTGGAGACATGGGTCCGGAAGCACGGGCCTTTGTATCTTTTCTCAGCCAAAGCCGTCAAAAATACTGGCAGCTTTTACCACTCAATCCTACCGAAGAAGGCCAGGGTCATTCGCCCTACAGCTCCATCTCCAGCAGGGCAGGCAATCCTCTTTTTATCAGTCCCGAACTCCTG
This sequence comes from Flavisolibacter sp., assembly GCA_045805145.1. Classification (GTDB taxonomy): domain Bacteria; phylum Bacteroidota; class Bacteroidia; order Chitinophagales; family Chitinophagaceae; genus Flavisolibacter. The sequence goes on from JBJMLU010000062.1 coordinate 215, forward strand.
GTGCGCGAAGGACTTTTATCCGTTGAAGAAGTCCAGCTGAGCGTTTTGCCAATTTCGGACAGGACCGACTATGCTGCTGCAGAAAAAATAAAATCTGCTTTGTTCGAAAAAGCCTGGCAGGCATTTGTTCAGGCAAGGGCTTCGCATTTGCAAAAAGACTTTGAGAGTTTTTTGGAGAAAGAAAAAGAATGGCTGAATGATTTTGCACTCTATGCATTATTGAAACAGCTCAAGGAAGGAAAACCCTGGTATGAATGGGAGGACGAGTATAAATTCAGAAATGAATCATCGCTGAAAAAAATCAAAGAAGAACATAAAGACACGACTCGAAAAATAAAATTTCTGCAGTTTCTCTTTGCCCGCCAGTGGCAATCATTGAAAACGCATTGCAACAACACAGGTATTCAGCTGATTGGTGATCTTCCTTTTTATGTGAGCTACGATTCTGCTGATGTATGGGCACACCGTCATTTGTTTGCATTGGATGAAGAAGGAAATCGCATAGGCATGGCCGGTGTTCCGCCTGATGCATTCAGTGCAGACGGACAGCTTTGGGGCATGCCGGTATTTAATTGGGAAGTGATGAAGGAAGAGCAGTACCGGTGGTGGATAGAAAGATTGCGCAGGAATATGGAACTCTTTGACCTGGTGCGGCTCGATCATTTCCGTGCCTTCTCTTCTTACTGGGAAGTGCCAGCCGGAGAAAACACTGCAAGAAACGGTTCCTGGAAACCCGGACCTGCCTCTGATTTTTTTCAGGCTGTTCAAAAAGAATTTGGATCGCTGCCTTTTGTTGCGGAAGATTTGGGTGAGATTGACGATCCTGTGTACCAGCTTCGCGATGAATTTTCTTTGCCGGGCATGAAGGTATTGCAGTTTGCATTTGGCGGAGACATGCCACGTTCTGTTCATATTCCGCACAACTACAATCCCAATTTCATTGTGTACACCGGAACTCATGACAACAACACCACGCGGGGATGGTTTACCAAAGAAGCCGGTGAACAAACGAGAGCTTCACTTGAAGCCTATGTAGGCCGGCCAATTTCTTCTGCCGAAATAAGTATGGTGCTCGCGCGGATGGCCTATGCTTCGGTGGCCAGCATTGCCATTCTACCCATTCAGGATGTACTGAACCTGGACGAGCGGGCAAGAATGAATACACCTTCTTCAGGAAGTAATAATTGGGGCTGGCGTCTTCTTCCAGGACAACTGAATGGCGTGGCAATCGACAACCTTCGCAAATGGACAGAGATGTTTAATAGGGAGTGATGTTGGTGGTTGATGGTTTAAAGTCGGGAGTTCCTTCAAAGTTCAAAGTTCAAAGTTCAGAGTCGGTGAACTACGGGGCGGTTAGTACTACTCGTTGGCAGGGGATTGCTTCGCTTCGCTCGCAATGACGTAAACTAAAGTCGTTACTAAAGGTTTCAGACTGGTCTTAATGTTGAAAGCTGAAGACATTCACTCACATTAAAGGCAACTACCTCGAGTAGGACAAGTACTCGAATCAAACCAAACTTCGATACCCATGAACGTCATTGCGAGCGGAGCGAAGCAATCCCCTGCCAACGAGTAGTACTAACTGCCCCGTAGTTCACCGACTCTGAACTCTGAACTCTGAACTTTGAACTTTGAACTCCGAACTCCCTTTAGTCCCTCGTCTTTGTAACTGTCTTTACCTGGGGATTTTTCTTGTCCTTGTGTCTTCCAACCAGATAACCTGCACCTGCACCTACTGCGCCGCCAATAACTGCGCCCTTGCCTTTTTTATGACTCACGATAGCACCTGTTGCGGCACCTGCGCCTGCGCCTACGAGGGCATATTTGCCCTTACGACTAGTAGTTGTCTTTGACTTTGTTGTTTGCGCCTTCAATTCGGAGAACTGGGATGAAGCCAGGGTAAGTCCGAATGCCAGACTAACGACCATGATTAGCTTTTTCATAATTACCGATTTAAATTTTTATCTGATTCAATTCCGAATAGCTAAAACAAGAGTTGAGCCATTTTAAACTGAGCCGAAAACTGTGGAATCAAGCGACCTTAAGGGCAAGTGAAAGGGATTTTGTCCAAAATTTTACCTGAAAAAAGCCTTTTATACGCGAAAAAAGCTTTTTGGTATAACAGTTTTTATTCCGCCCCTGTGCGATGGTAAGTTTGTTGTCTTCAATCGCCATCCAAAAAACATGTTTATGAGAAAATTTATGCTCCTCTTCCTGATGTTCGCTGCTTTAGGACTGAATGCCCAGCAGATCAGCGGATTTGCAAAAGACAGCGAAGGGAAACCAGTTGCCGGCGCTACTGCCAGCCTGTTGAAGGATACGGGCAAGTTGGTTTTGAAACTTGCAGTATCCAAAGAAAATGGACTTTATAGTTTTTCAGATATCAAGCCGGGCAAGTACCGTGTAAGCCTTAGCCACGTGTCGTTTCAGCCAACAGTATCTGCACCTTTCGCCTTCGAGGGTTCAGACTTTAATGTTCCTGAATTCAAACTGGTGAAAGCTACCGGCAACCTCAAAGGCGTTGTGGTAACTGCAACGAAACCCATTGTGGAAGTAAAGGCCGACAAGACCATCCTCAATGTGGAAGGAACGGTGAATGCAGTGGGAAGCGATGCACTGGAACTGTTGCGCAAATCTCCAGGCATGTTGGTAGACAAGGACGATAATCTTAGTTTGAGTGGCAAGAATGGTGTTCAGGTTTATGTAGATGGTCGTGCAGTTCCGCTGACCGGTACAGACCTGGCCATGTACCTGCGTTCCATTCAGAGCACCAATATTGAATCCATTGAACTGATCACCAATCCATCAGCAAAATATGAAGCTGCAGGTAATGCGGGGATCATCAATATCAGGCTGAAAAAAAATAAATCCCTTGGCGTGAACGGTTCGGTGAATGCGGGATGGAATATCGGCACCTATGCGAAATACAATGCAGGCTTTGCACTGAATTACCGCAATGCAAAGATGAACATCTTCGGGACCTATAATTTTTACGATGGCACCAACCTGCAACACCTTGGACTCAATCGTACTGTAGGTGATACAGCATTTGACGGGAATTCCAGGATCACGAACCATAATATCAGTCATAACTATAAAGTAGGTATTGATTATTTCATCAACAAGCAAAGCACGGTGGGTGTGATGGCTAATGGAACCCTTGCTGACCCTAATTTTAAAAATTACAGCTCAACACCCATCTCCTATGTGCCTACCGGAAAGGTTGATCGCATCCTCGTGGCCGACAACCATAGCACATTGGTAAGAGACAATGTGAACCTGAATGGGAACTACCAATACAACGGTAAGGGAGGGAGAAACCTTACGCTGAATGCGGATCACGGCACCTACACCCTGCGCAACGACCAGTATCAGCCCAACTATTATTATGATCCTACCGGTCAGATACTTCTCAATAGTGTGATCTATCACATGATCGCCCCAACGGATATCAACATAAATTCGTTCAAGGCCGACTGGGAGCAGGATTTTCAAAAAGGTAAGTTGAGTTTGGGCGGTAAAACAGGTAATGTAAAAAGCGACAACGACTTCCAACGCTATAATGTTACTTCGAACGGAGATGAACTGGATAAAGACCGTAGCAACCGCTTTGTATACACTGAGAACATCAACGCGCTCTATGCCAATTTCAACCGTCAGTACAAAGGATTTATGTTGCAGGCTGGACTAAGAATGGAAAATACCATTGCTGAAGGAACATCAACAGGACAAAAGAATTCTTCTTCGGGATATACAAAATATGATTCCAGTTTTAAAAGAAATTACACTGACTTCTTTCCAAGTGCAGCCTTCACGTTCAATAAGAATCCAAAGAGCCAGATCAGTGTTACCTATAGCAGAAGGATTGATCGTCCCGCATATCAGGATCTGAATCCTTTTGAATTTAAGCTGGATGAATATACTTTCCAGAAAGGAAATATCAACCTTCGTCCGCAATACACCAATAGTTTTGGAATAACACATACATACAAGTTCAAGCTGAATACAACGGTGAATTACAGTCACGTGAAAGATATGTTTGTCATGTTGCCTGATACAGCAGAAGGATCAAAAGCATTTATTTCCAAAAGAAATCTTGCTTCGCAGGACATGGTGAGCCTGACGGTGAACTATCCTTTCTTCTACAAATCATACAGTGTGTTTGGCAACCTTAACACCAACTATTCAAAATACCAGGCCGACTATGGTCCGGGAAGAAAAGTGGACCTCGAAGCATTTGCCTTCAGCTTCTTTGCACAGAATACGCTGAAGTTTGCAAAGACCTGGACCGCTGAAGTTTCGGGATTCTATAATGCACCAACGGTTTGGCAAGGCGCTTTCAAATCCAAATCACTCTGGTCAATTGACATGGGTATGCAGAAACAGGTGATGAAGGGCAAGGCCACCATGAAGGCCGCGGTGAGCGATGTGTTTCACACGCTACGTTTCAGAGGAACCAGTGATTTTGCAGGACAAGTAGCGCATGTAAATGCCAACTGGGAAAGCCGTCAGTTCAAACTTAGCCTGGTGTATCGTTTCGGAAGCAACCAGGTTAAAGCTGCAAGACAGCATGCCACCAGCATCGAAGACGAGAACAAGAGAACACAAGGCGGAACAGGATTGGGCATTGGACAATAAAAATTTCCATAACCGACACGAAGTGTACAGCATGCTGTATGCTTCGTGTCTTTGTTTATGTCTTTGCTAACTTGTCGCAATTTTTAGAACAAATGAATGCTGGATCAAACAGCTGATAATATAAATTCATTGGATCCGTTCACCCTTGCAGATCAATTATAGCTATGAAGAAAGGACGACGATATGCTTTTTGGAAAGTGTTCTGGGTAGTGCTGGGTATTTATGTATTCTTCGCCCTGCTGGGAATGATTGCTGCTTCCATCGCAGCACCTGCTACCAAACAAGCCCACGACTGGCACAACATGCTCACCTGGAGACACCTGGCAGGGCAGCTGGCCGGCATGGCATTCTCTG
>JBJMLU010000063.1:0-30739 GCA_045805145.1 Flavisolibacter sp.
CCCTTTACTGTTCGTGACTGTACTACAAGGCGGTCTCGGGACTGGTGCTCGCTTCGCTTGCAAGGAGATTGCCGCGCTGCGCTCGCAATGACGTCTAAACTACAATGCTCACTACGGGTTTTTATTGCTGCCTTTAAGACAACCACTGTCTAAGACCTGATGCTCGCTTCGCTCGCAAGGAGATTGCCGCGCTGCGCTCGCAATGACGGCAAATCAAAAATGCATTACTGTTTCGATCATGCTAATTAGGTATTTGCGTAAGTAACACCTTCAAATTATAAAGTAACACCTCAAATTATAAGGGAAGGTTGAAACCCGTAGTGAGCATCGTAGTATAGGCGTCATTGCGAGCGCAGCGCGGCAATCTCCTTGCAAGCGAAGCGAGCACCAGTCCCGAGACCGCCTTGTAGTACAGTCACGAACAGTAAAGGGCTCCAAAACAATGAAACCAGGATCATTCATTAGTATCATAGCATAACAAACTGCTCGATACCTGCAGTGAACTGTATTCTGTAAAGGCCAGACTGCCTGGTATAACGCAATCCCGAGACAAGCTCTCACTAACCTTTGTGCCGAGGCCCGGACGTCCCGCCGTAGGCAGGATCCTTGAACTTCCCTTTCTACTTTTTCTTTCCAAGAGAAAAAGTAGAAAGGAAAAAAACTTACCCGTAAAAACTGGCTGCGACTAAGAAAAGATTCTAAAAAAAACTTACCAGTGAATCTGGCTGCCACAGAAGAAAACTATTCAAAAAAAATCTACCCTGTAAGAAATGATTGCCTTAAGAGAGTTCAACAAAAACAAGCCAGTAGAAACAAAATTTAAAAGAGGATATATTCCAAAGGAGATCTAATCAGCAAGAACGAGTCTTAAAATTTATTCTACAATAATAAACCCCCTAAGCAAAGACTGCCTTGTCTTTATTCAATAAATTTGATAACAGCCGAATAAAACCATCTTATGCACCCAAAGCCCACTGCTGGTTTCTTTTCCGTCCTCCTCATCTTGTTCACATGCGCCTCCGCACACGCACAAAACAAAAATCAAATCAATCCACAAAACCAAAATGCTTCTCCAAAAAATCTTACCCTCAAAAAAATTCAGGGCGTGCAGCCCCGCAACATTATTTTCATCCTCACCGACGACCACCGCTATGATTTTATGGGCTTCACCGGCAAACTGCCCTGGCTCAAAACCCCCAACCTCGATCGCCTTTACCACGAAGGCGCCTGGTTTAAAAATGCTTTTGTCACCACTTCACTTTGTTCTCCGAGCCGGGCTTCCATTCTTACAGGAGCTTATTCGCACGTGCATACCATCGTCGACAATTTTTCTCCCGAAATCCCCGGCAATATTTATTTTCCCCAATACCTCCAAAAAGCCGGCTATCAAACCGCCTTTTTTGGCAAATGGCATATGGGCAATGCAGATGATCATCCCCGCCCGGGATTCAATCACTGGGAAAGCTTCAAGGGACAGGGCGTGTATTATAATCCCAGTCTGAATATCGATGGCAAGGAAGTGAATTATGGCGATTCTACTTACATCACAGACCTGCTCACGGAACATGCATTGAGTTGGCTCAGGGCAAGAGACCCGTCAAAACCCTTCTTTCTGTATCTCTCCCACAAAGCGGTTCATGAACCCATGTCGCCTGCTCGAAGACATGCAGGCATGTATAAGGATAAGCCCTACACGCTTCCATCCACGTATTATCAAACCCTCAATGATGATTATAAAAAACTCGGATGGCCCGAATGGGTGAAGCAACAACGCTATAGCTGGCATGGCGTAGATTATCCGTACAATACCCACGAAAAGATCGAAGAAATTGTGCGCACCTATTGCGAAACCCTCATGGCCGTAGATGAAAGCATCGGAGCCCTGTTGGATTATTTAAAAACTGAAGGACTGGATCAAAACACGCTGATCATTTACATGGGTGATAATGGATTCAGCATGGGCGAACATGGACTGATCGACAAACGACAGTTTTACGAAGAGTCGGTGAAGGTTCCTTTCCTGGTGCGTTGCCCCGAGATCTTTCATGCGGGAGGAAATACGGTTTTGAAAATGGTGCAGAACATAGATGTGGCTCCTACCATTTTATCAGCAGCCGGACTGCAGCCACCATCCGAAATCCCGGGAAAATCATTTTTGCCTTTGCTTCGGGGAGATTCCACACAATGGAGGGACAAGATCTTTTATGAATATTTCTGGGAATTTGATTTTCCATTCACGCCCACCGTCTTTGGCGTTCGCTCCGATCATTTTAAATACATCCGTTACTATGGCATCTGGGATACCAATGAACTCTACGACCTGGAAAAAGATCCCGATGAAATGAATAACTTGATCAACAATCCCCAGTATGCAGATACGGCCAAACAAATGGCGAATGAATTATTCGACTGGCTCGAACATACCGGCGGCATGCAAATACCACTGAAACGAACCGTGAAGCATCCAGTGGGGGACTATAAACACAGGAATCAGTATTGAACATTTATTTTTTCATTAGCCGTGAGAATTAAACGCACAACTCGTCCCGTTACAGGGGCGCACAAAGAACAAGAGGGCCCGCAAATCCTGACAATAGTAAATTCCTTGCGCTTGTCTGCGCTTCTTTGCGTATCCTTTGCGTTTACATCTATCCGTGAAAAAAAGATTTCCCATGAAAGCAAATGGATTTCGTCTACTCACACTTACTTTGACTGAACTGAATGAACCATGAGAACTTGTGTTTGGATAGTATTTGCCTTTTTTATTCTGATGTCATTTCCTGCAAATGGTCAGGCTGTTCATAACACAGCTCCTTCCTGTTGCCAGCAACCCACTCGGTTTACCAATGGAAAAAAATCAATTCCGGTTTTCGTTTCGCAAAAAACTGTTGCTCTTTCTCATGAAGGTATGGTCTGGATCAAAGGAGGCGAGTTTACCATGGGCTGCTCCAATGAAGAAGGAAGAGCCGATGAATATCCGCAACACCACGTGAAACTGGATGGGTTGTGGATGGACGAGTCGGAAGTGACCAATGCGCAATTTCAAAAATTTGTTGACGCCACCGGCTACATCACCACCGCTGAAAGAAAACCCGACTGGGAGGAATTGAAAAAACAATTGCCGCCCGGCACGCCAAAGCCTGATGATAGTTTGCTGGTTCCCGCATCACTGGTGTTTACGCCTCCTTCGCATCCTGTTTCCCTCGACGATCCTTCGCAGTGGTGGAGCTGGACGAAGGGTGCTGACTGGAAGCATCCACAAGGTGCGAACAGCAGTATCGAAGGAAAAGAAAATTATCCCGTAGTACAGGTCTCCTGGGAAGATGCGCAGGCTTATTGCCATTGGGCCGGCAAACGTCTTCCCACCGAAGCCGAATGGGAATATGCGGCGAGGGGAGGACTGGTAAACCAACCATTCAGCTGGGGGCGTGAGGACGTTGAAAAAGGAAAGCCCAAAGCCAATACCTGGCAGGGAAATTTTCCGGACCTCAATACAAAAACGGACGGCTTTGCAGGACTCGCGCCGGTAAAAAGTTTTTCTCCCAATGGATATGGGCTTTATGACATGGCGGGCAATGTCTGGGAATGGTGCAGCGACTGGTACCGTCAGGACTACTATCAACAATTACAACATCATCTTGCTCTTAATCCAAAAGGGCCTTCTTCTTCCTTTGATCCCGAAGAACCCACCGTTCCAAAAAGAGTAGTCAGAGGCGGTTCATTTTTATGTCATGCTTCTTATTGCTCGAGCTACCGGGTATCAGCGCGCATGAAAACCTCTCCCGACACAGGCCTGGAGCATACGGGTTTCCGGTGTGTGAGTAAATAACAGGCGCAAGGGGTTTACCAGGTTTGTGCCCGTCCAAATAATTTATATTTTGCCTTCATGAAACCAATGCTCGCTGCTTTATTTCTGTTGGTCGTAACCTCATTGTCGGCGCAAAAAATTGAAAAGTATTACGACTATACCTGGAAGGAAGTTCAGGATCCAACAAGGGCACGCTTTTATTCCCTGATAGAAAAAAAAGACAGCGTCTGGAGCCGCCGGGACTATTATATACACGAACGCACCATTCAAATGCAAGGCTATTACAAAGACCGTGATTGTAAAACCGAGCACGGGGAGTTTACCTACTACTTCAACAACGGCAAACTGCAAATGATCGGCAGTTATGTGAATGGAAATAAATCAGGCAGCTGGATCACATATCATGAGAATGGCATGATGAGCGATTCTGTTTATTACGACGAACACGGATGGATCATGGGTACCAGCCTCGGATGGCACGAGAACGGCGTCATGTCTGATTCAACCATCATCTATCCCGATGGAAGCGGCCTTTCTATATCCTGGTGGGACAATGGAAATCCTTCGGCCGCGGGCAGATATGCTCCCGGAAAAAAGCTTCATGCCAAATGGCAATATTTTTACAGTAATGGGAAATTAAGTTCCGAAGAAGTCTATGATCAGGGAACCCTGGTCAACAAACAATACTATGATGAAGAGGGAAGAAAACTTTCAGATACCACAACCCGTGATCGTACTGCTTCCTTCCCCGGCGGATTGAAGGAATGGCAAAAATACCTGGAGCGTCATATTTATTTTCCTCCCCAATATAAATTTACCAATGGCGATGAGGCTGTAGTGATCGTCCGGTTTGCAGTAAATGAAGAAGGCGTGGTATCGGAAGTCACAGTGACCTCCTCCCTGCATCCCGATTTTGATAAAATCGCCGTGGATGTGATCAAACATTCGCCTAAATGGGATCCGGCTTTATCGCACAACCGGAGGATCAAAGAATATCGTCTTCAACCCGTGGGCTTTGTCCAACAATGATAGTTAAGCCTGCTTGCCGACAGACAGGTTTCTGTTCGTGTTTATCGTTTTTGAATTTCGGTACTGGACAAGAATCTTTTTTTAGAGTCAATGGAAAGATTCGCGCAGGTTATGAATGAAAGAAAAGAATTGATCCAGGATTGTGAATGTGCAGGTGTAATTTATTTTAGACTCTTACCTTCACCCGGACATCACCAAATCCTTTCAGTTGAATGAAGACTTCGTCAGGAAAATAAAAACTTATTTCTCAAATAAACTTTCTCTTGAAAACTTCCGCTTGCATCAATCCAAAAGAAATTTCACCCTTTTCATCTGCCACGAACAGCCATCAGCCATCAGCCCTCTTAGTCTTTTGTCACATTAAAACTATACCTTCTCTTCACCTTCTTCGGAGCGTTGGAGCTATCAATGTAAGGCGCCAGTTGTAGTGGTTTGCTCTCAAGGGCTTCTTTCACCTGGGCCTGCAACATGTCATTACCGGGTTCTGTAGTTACATTGGTGATGGAGACCATACCATCGGTACCCAGTTCATAGTCCACCATGATAAAATAAGTTCCCTTCTTGATCTTTTTGGAAGACAGGGCACCCGCTTTTAAGTCCTTTGTCAGCGAATCAGTGTAATCCCTCCAGATCTTGGTATTGGTGCGCGGTGCGGCGGTCTTTACCGGAGCATCAACTGCCGCTACATTGTCTGTTGCAGGCATTGTCTTTTCACCTTGAGCCAATACTGTATCAGCAACGACTATCTTGCCTATCGGAGCATTGGTCTTTAGATTTTCTTTTGCAGTAGTAGCACCAACAATGACTGCCGGCGCAGCACTGGTAGTAGTCACCTTCTGTGTATTTACCGGTAGCGGTTTAGACTGATCCATCACAACCTTGGAATCGGCAACGGGCTTGGGTTGATCAGCGACAACTTTTGTTTGTTCGGTTAAGGGAACCACCTTGCGCGTCGTATCGATCTTGGTACTGAGGTCATCGGTTTTACGGATTACCGTATTGGAATCGTTCTTCAACTTTCCGCTATAGAGCAGGTCCTTGAGCGACTGGGCTCTTGCGCCCATGCCTGCAGCGAGCAATAAAAACAAGACGCTTATTTTCAGATGCTTCATGAGTGTTTTTCTTTTACAATTGAAAGGTAGGAAGGTTTCCTGTTAGCAGGTTCTTAAGATTAACGAATCCGGAAGGGTTTTATTCTCTAAAAGAAAGAGTAAACGCAAAGACCGCTATCCGCCTGAGGCGGAACGCAAAGGAACGCAAAGGGTGTCACCGAAATCTTCCAGGTGCTGCCTGCGAGAATGTTTGTCCTTCAACGTAAACTTATCAGATACATCTCTTTACAGTGATGAAACAGCTAAGGGTTTAGAATTTTTGCCTGAATTCTTTACCATCCAAATAGTCCCGGCCTGTCCATTCCCACATAAACCCCGTCTTCACTAATCTTCACGGGCCAGTTCTTTAGATAATATCCTTCCCCCGAAACATTTCTTCCATTCTTTAAAGCATATTTATAGCGGTGAAGGGGACAGACCACATTCCCGAGTGGATCAATGTATCCTTCTGCAAGCAGTCCACTGGCATGCGGACATTTTTGAGCGAAGGCAAAGAATTCTTCCCCATAGCGCGCGAGGCAAATGGTTTTTTCTCCGGCTCTTACTTCAGCAATGTTGTTCGTTCCAAAAGGAATTTCATTCACGGATTCAGCCACTCTGATCCAGTTCATCTTGTCATGGGACATGGGGTTTTCTTTGAATTGCAAGGATAGGAGTTGTTTTTAAATTTCTTCTTTGAGAGAGATGAAACGCTAAGGGCGCAAAGAAATCGCAAAAGGCCGCAAGTTTTTGTTTGCATTCTAAAATTCTTCGACAGCGTTCTCTGCGCTCCTTGCGTTCTTTGCGTTTTATTTCTTCTTGTATTTTGTCCGAAGCAAGAGCTATAAGAATTCTCTGCCCTGTAGTAAACTTTTTCTTCCAACAAATCACAACTTTAATGTTGCCTCCACGGTTTTATGGCTTTTGAGGGTCATTGCATCGGGTTGTGAGCCGCCTAAGGAGATCGTGATGGGCCCAGAAAGTGGAACAGGTTGACCCTGGTTGTTCATGATAGAAAGGTCTTCGGGTTGAAGGTGGAAGCTGAGGGTTTTACTTTCACCTGCTTTCAAAAAAATTCTTTGAAAACCTTTCAGCATTCGAATGGGACCTTCACTGTTTTTATTTTGAGAAGATACATAGAGCTCCGTTACTTCCTCGCCATCACGACTGCCTGTATTTTTTACGCGTACAGTAACCGGAACCATTTTTCCTTTTACAATTGTTTTGGGAATGGATAACTGGTCGTAGGCAAAGCTGGTATAACTCAGGCCATATCCAAATCCGAACAAAGGCTTTCCAGTAAAATACCGGTAGGTACGGTTCTTCATCGAGTAGTCATTGAAATCAGGAAGGTCAGTGTCGGAGCGGTAAAATGTAACAGGCAACCGCCCTGCAGGATTGTAATCACCAAAAAGAACATCAGCCAATGCAGTGCCTGCACTTTGTCCGCCATACCATGCATTAACAATAGCAGGAACATGGTCTGCCTCCCAGGGAATGGCCAGAGCGCTTCCCGTCATCATCACAAACACCAGCGGCTTGCCGGTAGATTGCAAGGCGCTTAATAATTCTGTTTGCACTGCAGGAAGAAGAATGGAAGTGCGGTCACCGCCGCGGAAACCCGGATAGTCCACACGCATTTCTTCTCCTTCGAGCTGAGGAGAAATGCCACCTACAAAAACAATCGCGTCCGCATCTTTAATGCGATTAGCCAAAGCGGAAAAATCGGTGCGTGCAAAATGCCCTGTTCTGAAAGAAAGAAAAGCCCTTCCATCGGTCTGGTTCATCTCCACTACGATGCGGTAGATTTTATTTGCTTCCATGTTCATTTTATACGTGCGGGCGCCCCAACGGTTCCGCGTCCAGGCATTCAGCACTTCTTTTCCATCGACTAGCAAACGATAACCATCATCCGCATCCAGCTCCATCACCTGCTCGCCTGAACGTGAGGGTGTAAAATCAGAAGAGAAGCGGGCTGAAAAATTGGCAGATTTTAGGGTATCGATCACCGTTGCTCCTTCATTCCAGCTGTGAGTAATAGAAGATTCCATTCTTTTAGCAACAGCATCACCCTTCAGGTCCTTGTTGTTGAAATATTCTGCCTGGAACCCCTGTTGTCCCTGAAAAGAAAACCGGCTGCTCTGATCATCATATTGAAGCAGGGTGTCGTTGGTGAAGTTCACCGCTTTTTCATACACAACTTCCACTCCGTTTCCCAATTTGTTTTTGATTCCCTGAAGAGCCGTTACAATTTGTGAAGGTGTTCCGTTGTAATTGCCAAGAACCGAAATTGGATTGTCGGCATTTGGACCAAGTACCACGATCTTTTTTATATTCTTACTGAGTGGAAGCACATGATGTTCGTTTTTCAGAAGCACGATGGACTGGTGCGCCATTTTCAATGAATGTTCTTTGTGTTCTTCATTGTCCAAAACAGATTCGGGTGTTTGTGCATACTTCACCATCGTCACCGGGTCGAACATGCCGAGTCGAAAGCGGATCATGAACAGGCGTTTGATGGAAACATCGATCTGTTGCTCTGTGATCTTTCCTTCTTTCACCGCTTCCACCAAAGTCTTATAAGAACTGTTGCCACATTCTACATCCGTACCATGTAATACTGCATCAGCGGAAGCCGTAAGTGCATCGGGATGGGTCTTGTGTGTTCTGAAAAAATCATCAATTGCTCCGCAATCAGAAGTAACATAGCCTGTAAAACTCCAGCGGTTGCGCAGGATGTCCACCATCAGCTGATCGCTTCCGCAACAGGGCTGTCCCTTAAAAGCATTATACGCGCACATCACGCCTGCCACATGCGCATTTACAACGAGCGTGTGAAACGCAGGCAGGTAAGTATTCCAGAGATCATAATCAGTTGGCGCTACATCAAACACATGTCGGGTGGGTTCGGGACCACTGTGCACTGCGAAATGTTTGGCACAGGCAGCGGCATGAAGATATTTTGGATCATCACCCTGGAGTCCTTTCACGAAAGCTCTTGCCATGGTTGCCGTGAGAAAAGGATCTTCTCCATAAGTTTCCTGTCCTCTTCCCCATCGCGGATCCCGAAAAATGTTGATGTTGGGCGTCCAGTAGGTAAGACCTGTGTATCGCTGGCCGGCCTTCCCTTCACGAACGGTTTTATTGTAAATGGCCCTTCCTTCTGTTGCCGAATAGTCGCCCATTTTTTTTATGGAGGAGGTATCGAATGTAGCGGCCATGGCAATTGCCTGCGGATACACGGTTACTTTATAGGCAGTTCTTGCCACACCATGCAGCACTTCATTCCACCAGTCGTAGGCAGGAATGCCCAGACGTTCAATGGCAGGAGCGGTGTTGAGCATCTGCGCTACTTTTTCTTCAAGTGTCAATCGCGAGACCAGGTCATTGACACGCTGTTCGAAAGAGAGCGAAGGATTTTGAAAGGGTAGCTGTTGTTGTGACCACGAGGGATGAACAAAGAGGAAAAGAAGGAATAATCCGACTGTGATTTTTTTTCCTTGTGCTGGTATGGTATGCATGGAGGGAGGAAATTTAGTGTTTGATAGAAACTTGCATTGGCTTTCATCAGGTGAAGCAATCATGTTTTTTTGGGATCTGGATATTTCCGGACAGCGCATTAAAATTTCACGACATCATAAAACACTTTTTTGGGTTGAAGGTTTTGATCAAAGAGCAGGGGATGATCCTTTCGGCCGCGCACGGGAAAATTATCCAGCCAGCTGCTGCGGTCAGAAATATTCCAAAAGGTAACGCCCGTGATAAATTTTTTGTATTTGCGGAATAGATCAAAGCACATGGAATAAACCGCTCTTTGTTTTTCTTCTTTGTCTGCAGAAAAACTGGTATCCGCATCTTCGGGCCTTCTTTCTCTGGCATTGTGCTCTTTGGGATAAACAGAAATATCGAGCTCGGTGATCTGAAGCTGTACACCGAGTTGTGAAAAACGTTGAATGGTGCTGTCCAACTGCGCACGAGAGGGTTCATTCACCGCCCAGTGGCCCTGGAGTCCAAGTCCGGTAATGGGCACGCCGGCGTCTTTAAGACTCTTCACCAGCCGGAAGATCTTTTCTCTTTTGCTGGCATTGATCTCATTGTAATCATTGTAAAACAAAACAGCGTTGGGATCTGCCTCGTGTGCATACTCAAATGCGCGGGCAATGTATTCTTCTCCACATATCTTCAGCCACTGAGAAGGACGCAGGTATTCATCGGGCCTGTCTGAGATGGCTTCATTCACTACGTCCCAGGCATAGAGCTTTCCCTTATAACGGTTCACCACGGTGGTGATGTGTTCCTTCAGTCTTTGCAGCAATACTTCCTTGCTCACGGTTTTTCCTTCCTTGTCCAGAAACATCCAGCGCGGCGCCTGGTTGTGCCAGCAAAGATTATGTCCTCTTACTCTCAATCCATGTGCCTGTGCAAAAGCCACAATGGAATCGGCATCCCGCCAGTTGTACCGGTCTTCTTCAGGATGAATGGGTCCCATTTTCATGGCATTCTCAGGAGTGAGGCTGTTGAATTGTTGCAATACCAGTGATGCTTCTTCTCCTTTCAGGTTCCAGGGAGTAACAGCCACTCCAATGGGGAAATAGCCGCGGTAATAGTCCTTCAGTCCCTTTGCGTTACCAGAAGATGTTTGGTCCTGCTGGATCTTCTTTGTGCTGTTGCAGCAAAAAAGAAATAACAGGGATGCACATGCGAAAATTGTTCTCTTCATTTTTTATTTTTTGGTAAAATATCTGTCTGCGTATTGAATGAAATAAGGCCAGTTGGGTGCCGGCGTATGACCGGCATTGTGTTGACGCCAGGCAATATCTCCGGCGAGGAGTCCCGATTCCACTGCAGGAAATTCAGCGGTACCGAGATCTTTTTTTCCGAGCAAGCGATACACAGGCCCTGCGGCCACTGCTGCCAGGAACATACCGCGCTGGTCGGTCCAGCCATCGCCTTTGTTCCCTGCACTGATGAAGACGGGTCTTGGTGCACAAAGGGCAATGAGTTCGTGAGAGTCCACAGGAAGATCGTTCCAATGAAGTGGTCCGGCATATTTTAAAAAATTTCCGGCCATCCAGTGATACTCTCCTGATGCTGCAAGGTTCTCTACGAGCTCTCCGGCATTTCTGCGGTGCAGTTTGGCGCCGCCTTCGCCGGAAGAAGAAATAAAACCAATTGCAAACCTTGGATCATAGGCCATGGCTACGAGTGCTGCTTTTCCATAACGCGAGTGGCCTTCGATACCCACTCTTTTTGCGTCTATAGACCTGTCGGTCTCAAAATAATCCAGTGCCCTGCTCGCGCCCCAGGCCCAGGCCTTCAGTGCACCCCAGTCATCTGCTTTGCGCGGTTGTCCCTTGTTTACAAGCCCGATGATGCCACTGGTAAGACCTGCTCCATAATCGGCCTGCACACTCGTGGGAACGAGTTGCGCATAGCCCCAACCATGTTGCAGCAATTGTTGTTGCCAGGAAGCCACAGGATTGGAAGAAGTATCACGTGGCGGATTGAATCCGGGAGGAAAGACAAAGGAAAGTTCCATGATCACCGGGACCGGGCCTTTTGCATTGGCTGGTGTGCCGAGTGTGAGCTGCATATCAACAGTGATCTGCGGATCGGAAGAATTATCCAGGTGGCCAGTTAATTTTTTAACGATCACCGGAATGTTTCCATTCATCTCCTGAGTGCTGCTCACAACTTGCCATTGCACTTTGGGAATATTCTTTGGCGTTCTTCCATACACTTCATGGTCGAAATCTTCTACGATCTCCCGACGGCGTTTGTTCCACCAGGTTTTTGCGTCAGATAGTTTTTGTCCGTTTTTCAGCGTGAGTGGATCGGGAAGATCAGGATAAGGATTGGCCTTTGATTCGTCGTAGTTGGCGGCATTGGGTGCAGCAGGATTATTTCCATTGGCTCCAGGCCTGAGTGAATCGATATTCAACAACTTCATCATTTGCCGGTGATCCTGCTCTGTTAATTTGCGTATGCTGTCCATTGCCTGCCGGTTGGGTTGGGCTATGGAAGAGAGTTGCGTGAACAATGCAAGAAAGGTGATGAAAGATTTATTCATGTTTAGAATTTTTTTTCATCCTGACTATTGATCGGTTCTGAATGGTGAGGCGGGAAGGCCTTCACGGTTGAATAAATTGGCGCCATCGGGATTGTCGGCCCAGGCATAACGAACATAGAGTGGGTTGGATACTTCATCGCTCCACACCACTACTTTATCTCCCTCAATCCTGGCATGCGCCCACACAAATTTTTTATCTGCGCCCGCAATGGCAAACTGCGAGAGCTCTTCACTGTCTTTGGCAATCAGGCCGCTTCCCGTATGCGTGAAACTGATGGTGATCTTGTTGCCATCAACAGTAGATGATTGATAGATGGGCCCTGAATACTCGAGATTTTTTTCGCCGTAGGCGAGGGCTTCTGCAGCCAGAGCGAGTCGAATGCCCACATCTTTTTTATTCAGTGGATGAATATCGTTCCATTCACCAAGGTCGATGGCCACAGCCATGGCAGTATTGGGTACTGAAATTGATTTGAGTTGTGCTTCGCGCAGCAGCGCCCAATTGCTGGAGGAAGGGAGGTATTGCACCTCCATAAAATTCGGAAGCTGTACATACAAGAATGGAACATCACCTTCGCCCCATTGTTTGCGCCAGTCGCGTACCAGTGCAGGCTGCAGGCTGGCATACTCCTCCGCGTTACCTGTATTGGCTTCACCCTGGTACCATAGAATTCCCTTGATGGAATAATTGGTAAACGGTGCGATCATGGCATTGAAAAGACCAGTGGGTTGATTCTGCATGCTGATGCCGCCGGGCATTTGCTGCGGGCGGAAAGCGTCAGCCACTTTGTATTTCCAGTCGCCACGAAGACTTAAGGTGTCACCACCTGCCGCAATGAAATATGGTTTGTCGGGAACGAATCCACCCTTGCCCGCGAAATTGGTAACACGGATCACCAGAAGATTTTTTCCGGGCTTCAGCACGCCCGGAGCCAGGTTGTATCTTCTTTGCGGATACATATAGGTTGTGCTTCCCACCATCTTTCCATTCACATAAAATATATCGGCATCCACGATCCTTCCCATAAAAATTCTTGCAGGAACACCGGTCATGGAAGCTGGAACATCAATTTCTTTTCGGTACCACACCACTCCATCGAGATCACGAATGCCCTGGTCTTCCCAATAGCCCGGAATGGTGATGTTGTGCCATTGCTTTGGGATATAATTGACATCGTACCAGGGTGGAGTAGAAGTCCAACCCTTGTCCTGTGGCCTTGGTGCCGGGGCGCGCGCAAATGCTGCGCGGTTGGTGCTGTTGACATAGGCCGTGTCCTTATTTTTTTCAACACGGTTCAGGATGTTTGGAAATTCTTTCAATCCATCTTCAGAGATCCAGGCTTCGATGGGTGTTCCGCCCACACTGGAATTGATCAAACCAATGGGCACATGATATTTTTCATAGATCGTTTTTGCAAAGAACCAGGCCACGGCGGAAAACTGCGGCAGGTCGGTTGGTGTGGCCGACTTCCAGAATCCGGTAGGCAGGTCTTGTTGTGGCATCTGCAGATTGGTGAGCGTAGGAACAAAAAAATGCCGGATCATGGAATTGTTTGTTTGCTCAATTTCCTGCTGATACAGATCGCGGTGCAAATCCATTTGATGAACCATGTTTGATTGACCCGAGCAAAGCCATACATCACCAATCAGGATATTCTGAATGGTGAGATGATTTTTCGCATCGATGGTCATGGTAAAGGGACCGCCTGCATTGCCGGCAGAAAAACGAAGCAGCCAATCGCCGTTTGAGTTGGCCCTGGTGCGGTAAGCTTTACCCCGGAACTGAATTTTGATCTTCTCATTGGGGGAGGCCCATCCCCAGATCCTGGTTTTGTCTCCTCTTTGTAGCACCATGCTGTCTCTAACGAGCCTGGGTAGCCGCACTTGCGCTTCTGAACGGGCAGTTATGCAGCAAATGAAAATGAATAAAAGCTTTCTCATGGATTCTTGCATATTATAGAGTTCCTGTTTTTCATAGAGGCTTGTTCAATTTCTGGAGGTGTTTTTAACCGCAAAGAGCGCAAAGGACCGCGGTGGACGTAAAGGGTTTGCTTTGTGGTTTCTTTTTTCTTTTTCATCAACTTTTTCTACTGATTCGAAATTATTTTTTTACTCGGGACCCAAATAACTTGGCTTGAGTGCTTCCTTACTGATCACAAATTTCTGCACCACCACGGCCGGTGACACCATCCAGTAGTGGAGTAAATGTTTTCCTGCTTTCAATCCCTGGTGGGTGGTGGATTTGATGATGATATTGTTGGCTATCCAGCTACTCCAGGTCCTCGTGTCATCATCACCTTTATTGACGGCAATGATCTGTGGGGCTTCATTATCTATCGAGATCGCATACTTTAATCCTCCCTGGTGATAAATGTCGAGAGTGGGAGAGAAGTAAGCATACACGGTAAAGGAGCCGGTATCTTTTATATTGAATTCATAAATGAGCTGAGGCGATTGTGCATTCAAACTGGATGGCGAAGCAGTTACCGGAAATGTAGTAAGTCCCGAACCAGTTCTCCCGATACCTGGAATGATTTTCCATCGAATGCCATCCGAGTTCACTGCCTTTGTATAGTGATCTGCAAACAGGATTAATTCAGGATTGGAAGAATTGGTTGAAGCAGGATTGTTGGGATGGCCTTGATTACCGGGATTGATCGTTGATGGATTATTGGCAGGTGCAGGGTTGGAGATTTGAACTGAAGTGGTGGAAGTGGAAGAAGACGGATTTGTGGGTGGAACATATTGAACACCGGGCATTTTGTTGAAGGGTGGTTGCTGCCAGATAGTATAACCAATGTGGGTCTGGTCCATCATGTGGTTCCATTTTCCTTCTGCCGTATGGAGATTATATTGAATGGAGAGAAGTGAATCATTGAGGTAAAATTGTTTTGCCTTGTCGGCCCATTCATTGGCGAGCGGATTGTTTTGCGAGGCATACCAATGATTCCTGGCAACTGCTACGTAAAGTTCATTCAGGTTGGCCGAAGCCAGCACCGGATGGAGCACCAGTTCAAAAAAAGCATCTTTGTATTCCGAAGGCAAAAGCGTGTTGATCTTCTGTGCGCGTTGTTCCAGGTCTTTCCATTCAGCAAGCACACGTTCGGCTTCATTGTAGTTGGTTAAACTATAAGTGGTCGCATCCAGCAGTTCTGGTTTTCTTCTGGCATTGTACTGCGAATACTTTTGAATGATATCGCCGATCTCTTTTGCATGGGCAGGACCAAACTGTTCGGCCGACCACTGTGTAAAATATTGACTGAGGTTGTCTTCGTTCCACTCACTGGTATTCCAGGCATAGTCGAGAAAAAATGAAATGGGAAACTCCATCGGCTTGAGATCTCCCACATTCACGATCCAGATCTTGTTCACGCCGGAAGCATAGGCCAGGTGCATCTGTTCCCATACTCTTGCAATATTGTTGGTGTTGATCCATTTATAATTTCTGGGTCCGCCTACATAATCAAAATGATAATAGATTCCGTAGCCTCCGCTTCTTTTTGGATCGGTTGGCTTGGGAAGCCTTCTGATATTGCCCCAGTTGTCATCGCACAGAAGCAGCGTTACATCATCGGGTACGCGCATGCCCTTGTCATAATAATCCTGCACTTCCTTGTACAGGGCCCATAGTTGTGGAGTAAGGGAAGCAGGTTTGCCGGTAACATCTTCAATGATCTTCCTTTGGTCGGACACGATATTTTCCAAAAGATTGATCGCTGTTCCTTCCGTCATGGGCTTGTCGCCATCGCCACGCATGCCAATGGTCACGATGCTTTCGTGATGATCCATGTGTTCAATGCCCTTTCTCCAGAATTCGCGGAGCACGGTTGCATTACTGTCATAATCCCAAGGTCCGTGACCGTAACGTTTCCATTCCTGTTGTGCCCTGAGCATGGGTTCGTGGTGCGAAGTGCCCATCACGATGCCCCATTTATTTGCGAGTACCGGATTGAGTGTATCGTCGTCATTAAATGCATTGCCCCACATCGCGGGCCAGAGATAGTTCGCTTTGAGTCGAAGCAGGAGTTCGAACATTTTTTCATACACAAGATGGTTTACACCTCCGAATTTTTCTTTGGTCCAGCCGGAAAATGCGGGTGCTTCATCGTTGATGAAGATTCCCCTGTATTGTACTGAAGGCGGGCCTGATTGGTGTATTCCTTTTTTTACATAAAGTATGGCTTTCTTTTTTACAGGAACATCGGCCCACCAATACCAGGGAGAAACGCCCATTTCACGTGATAATTCGAAGAGTCCATACGCAGTTCCTCTTTTATCGCTTCCGCAAATCACCAGGGCCTGCTCCACACCAGTTATCGGATGTGTAATGGTTTGAATGAGATAGGAATCCCATTTTCCTTTGAGCTGAGATACGTCGATCTTTTTTTCTGCTATAAGTTTTTTTATGAATGAAGAATGATCGACAGTACCGGTAATGATGATGAATTTTTGATTCGAAAGGACATGAATGATATTAGGTCTTTTGCCGCTCACTGCTTCCACATCCGATTGAAAAAGGGAGGCTGCTTTCGATACCAGCCAGTCGTCCTGTTCATCGGTGATGATGGACGCGGGTGAAGAGGAGACCAGGGGAAAACCATCCTGAAGTTTTTTCTCTGACACCAGTTCCTGCGCCTGAAGCGCATACGATAGCAGTACGCTTATAAAAAGAAAGGCTTTTTTCATCTTTGTAGTTTTTCAGCAGCATTCAAGGGCAGGGTGTGCAATCTTTAAAAACCAACGGAGTTTCCTCCATCAACCGGAAGCACTACACCGGTGATGTATCGGGCGGCGTCGGAAGAAAGAAAAAGAGCGGCGTCACCAATGTCCGATGGATCACCGAGTTCGCCCATGGGTGTTCGCGAGAGCACTTTATTTTTTCTTTCCGGGTCGTTGTTCAAAGCCTGGGCCGACATATCGGTGGCAATAAATCCGGGAGCGATGCAATTGACGCGAATTCCTTTTGGAGAAAGTTCCACTGCCATGGCTCTTGTCATTCCTTCAATGGCCGATTTCGAAGCAGTATAAGCAATCACTTTCGGAATTCCGTACTGCGAAGCCATGGAACTGATATTCACAATGCTTCCTCTGATCTTTCTTTCTACCATGCATTTCACCACTTCGCGCGAAAGGGCAAAGACAGCCGTGACATTGGTGAGCAGGATTTTCTGGAAGTCTTCATTGCTCACTTCCATAAAATCTTTTTTCATATTAATACCAGCATTGTTCACCAGGATGTCGATCTTTCCATATTTATTCACGATGGAAGTCACCATTGGTGGCACAGCCGACAGATCATTGAGATCGCAGACAAAGGGTTCGCAAAGTTTACCCAGCTTTTTACTGACCGCATCCAGTTTTGATTGATCTCTTCCTACAATGATGGTCCGGATCTGATTGTGTACAAAACTTTCCGTGATCGCCTTCCCGATCCCCGATCCTCCTCCTGTTACTATGGCAATTTTCTCTTTCATTTATTTACAGTGATTGAGGAAAGTGAATGGTCAATGGTGAATGGTGAATGGTGAATGGTGAATGCGTTAAGATCGAAGAGTTCTTTAGCGAAAAAAACTTAATTAATTCGCCTAACTGTTTCAATTCTGCCCATTATTCATTATTCACTATTCATTATTCAGTATTCATTTTTTTTCACCATTCACCATTCACCATTTCCCTCCTCACATCCCACATCTCTCATCTCACATCCTCTCATATCCCCGGTGCGTAGGGAAAACGAAGGGCCCTGTAGTATTCCAGGGTATGGTCTGGTTTTTCATAGTTGGGTGGAAATGGTTTTTTCGAAAAGGTCTGGAAATATAAGAGGCAGGCATTGCGCCACCACATTGCATCTTTTTCCTGGATCTTCAACAGCATGGATACCTGGTTGAATCTTTCTTCATCCAGTTTTCCCTTTAAACTATTCCACTGCGATTCCATCCATCGAACTGTATCCACTCCTTGCTGGTAACGAAAACAAAGTTCGTCCCACAGCGTTCTTCCCGATCTCATGGTATAATTCCAGGGCAGATGATGGAACCAGAGCAAATATTCATCCGGACAGGTTTTCAAATCTGTAAATTTTTCTCTGACCTCAGGCGCATATTGAGCCAGCGCATTGCTTCCCGTAGAAGTACGGTCGAAGCCAATGCCCACCGAATCGGCGCGGTGATAGTACACCGGGTTCCAGTCGGCTCTTCCCGCATTGCTTACCCAGGGTGCAGGACCATAGTGATGGCCTGTTCCCATGATGTGATGCAATCCAAGAGGTGTCATATAATTCACCACCGCTTCACGGGATGCAAGCATCATGGAACTGATGGTATGAACGAGTTGAGGACTGTTCCCAAAACTTTGACGGATCCATTCGTCCGCAATTTGAGTGGCAGTTAAATCGGGGTCCCAGGCGAGCCTTCCAAATGCATACCAGTTGGCTTGCCCAAAGGGATGACCGGCCCAGTTGCGGTCGTTGCCGATATTGGACACTCCGGCCATGCCGGATAGCGAATCGTTATTGAGAGTTCCATCAATTATTTTTGATACCAGAGAACCTTTTCCTTTTTGCCAGGTGTCGGCATCCAATACTTCGCGGAACAGTGGCGCTTCAAACACCAGGTGCGTTCCCTGCCCCAGGTATTCCTGTGTGATCTGGAACTCCATCATCAGTGGCGTTTTTTTTATGGCACCAAAAAGTGGGGAGAAGGGTTCGCGCGGCTGAAAATCGATCGGGCCATTTTTTACCTGCACCAGAACATTGCTCCGGAATTTTCCATCGAGTGGCATGAATTCATTATAGGCTTGTCGAAAACGGTCATCAGGCGTTTCATTGCTGTACACGAAAGCACGCCACATCACGATGCCTCCATGTGGTGCCAGTGCATCGGCGAGTACATTCGCTCCATCAGCATGGGTGCGGCCGTAGTTCTGCGGTCCTGGTTGTCCTTCTGAATTTGCTTTGACCAGAAAGCCACCGAAGTCTGGAATGTATTGATAGATCTCGTTCACTTTTTTCATCCACCAGTTTCTTACCGAACTATCCAGCGGATCTGCAGTTTTTAGTCCACCCGTTTCGATGGGTGCACTGAAACGGGCTGTGAGATAAACTCTGATGCCATATGCGCGAAATACATTGGCCAGCGCAGCTACTTTCATCAGGTAATCTCTTGTGAGCACGAGGGCATTGGCATTGACATTGGTGAGCACCGTGCTGTTGATGCCGATGGAGGCGTTCGCCCTTGCATAATCGATATAACGTTGGTCAATATAATCGGGAAGCTCATGCCAGTTCCATATGGAAAAACCTGCATAGCCTCTTTCAATGGTGCGATTGAGATTATCCCAGTGATTGAGAATGCGAATGCGGATGCGCGGAATGCTGGTGAGGGAAAGCGATCGAATATCGCTGTGCATCTGCATAAGCCGGACCAGGTGGAAGACGCCATACAGAACACCCACATCCGTTTGACCTGTGATCACAATCCTGTTTGTTTTTCCTTCATGACTGGTTTTTATCATGAATCCTTCCCTGCTCAGTGATGGATTTTGGGAATTAAAGTTTACAGAAGGATTTGTGATCAGTTGAATCGATGCCGTTTCTTTAGAAGAAGTTTCACTGACCGGTTTTCCAAGCATCTGGTTCAATGCCAGAGACAATTCTTTTTTTGCGCTGTTCAATACAGCAGAAGAACCGGAACAATAAAATGAATTGAGAATCCCGCGGTATTGCTGCAGTACTGCAGGATCATCAATCTTTTCATAACGCAGCCAGAGGCGATAACCATCTTCTGCGCGACAGCAAACAGAAAGAAGAAGCAAAAAAATAGTCAGGCAGCGCGTCATTTCGCAAGCGTCGTTTAATTAATTTTTTTCTTTAAGGAAGAAGCACGCACAATAAAATCGGAGCGCAGGATGATGGTATTGGTATTGTGCATGGGCACTGTTCCACTCAGATGGTTGATCAGGTGGCGTGCAGCAACTTCTCCCATTTCATATCCCGGATAATTGATGGTAGAGAGGTTGGGTTCGATCACCTGCGATACCGGATCATTGTTGAATCCTACAAAAGCAATCTGCTCGGGAATGCGGATTCCTTTTTGTTTCAACCGCATCATGCATCCTACCGCGCAATTATCATTGGCTACAAAAACGCCATCGGGCAGCGGATCCATGCTCAGGATTTTTTCTGCTGCTTCTTCTCCTGCTTCCTGACTCAGGTTACTTAGGATAATATTTTCTTCGTTGAATGGAATTCCATGTGCATCCAGTGCCTGCTTGTATCCTGCCATTCTTTCAACGTACACATTTCTCGAAGAAAGGGCGGTGATGTGTACAATGTGGCGGCATCCCTGTTCGATGAGATGCTCTGTGGCCTGTGCTGCGGCCCTTCGATTGTCGATCAGAATGTTGGTGCAGTCCTTGTGCTCCATCACACGGTCAAAAAAAATGACTGGAATATTTTTTTTGAAAAAAGAGCCGAAGTGTTCCAGCTCGGTGGTGTCGTAGGCCAGTGAAACGAGCAGTCCGTCCACACGGTTGTTGAACATGGTCTTGGCACTGGCTGCTTCTTTGCTGGATAATTCGGAGGACTGGCTGATGATCAGATTATATCCTTCCTGGTTGGCATAGTGCTCAATGCCCGCGATCACTGAAGACATGAAATGACTGTTTAGCCGGGGTACAATCACACCAATGGTATCTGTTTTCTGGTTGCGTAGGTTGCGGGCAAAATGGTTGGAGCGGTAACCCACTTTGTCGGCCAGTTCAAAAATTTTCTTTTTTGTTTTCTTGCTGATCCCCGGATGATCCTGGAGGCCACGACTTACAGTAGCCGGAGAGATATTCAGCTTCCGGGCAATATCATAGATGGTGACCTCTTTGTCGTTTGACATAATCTGCTTTTATATCTACCCGATCGGTTAACGATCTCCTTTTTTCAGGGATGATTTCCGGATGACCAGCTCGGAACGTACAATAATGGAATTGGTCTGTTGGAAACTGCTCACGCCTTTGATGTGGTCGATGAGGTTTCTGGCTGCGATCTCTCCCATGTCCTTGCCGGGATAGTCGATGGTGGTGAGCGCAGGCTCTACCAGTTTTCCCACGGCGTCATTATTAAAACCAACTACCGCAATATCTTCAGGGATCCTGATCCCATTTTCTTTTAAAGTACGCATGCACACGGCTGCTACAAAATCGTTGGTGATAAAGATTCCATCAGGCACAGGGTTCATCTGTAAAATCTGCATCGCAGAATCAACGCCTGCTTTTTCACTCAGGTCGTTCACCAGCACCAGGGATTCATCGAAACCAAGTCCGGCTTCTATCAGTGCTTCCTTGTAGCCCCTGCATCTTTGCGCGTATACATTTCTTTTAAGACTTGAAGTAACATGTGCAATTCGTTTGCAACCCTCTGAGATCAGGTGTTTTGTTGCGAGGTACCCGCAGCGGGCGTTGTCGATGATCACAAACGAGTGGTGATCGTTTTCTTCCACGCGATCGAAGAAGATGACCGGAACGCCTTTGTCGGTAAATGGCTGGAAGTGTTCGAGGTTTTCTGTATCAAAGGAAAGTGAAGCAATGAGACCGTCTACTCTTTTATGAAAAAGGTTCTTGGCATTTGCAGCTTCTTTCTTCACGCTTTCCGAAGAGTGGGCAATGATAAGATCATAGCCTGCTTCGGTAGTGACCTTTTCGATGCCTGCCAGAACCGAGGTAATGAAATTGCTATTGAGCTCGTGCACGATCACGCCAATGGTGTTGGTTTGTTGCTGGCGGAGGTTGCGGGCAAAATGATTGGAACGGTAGCCCACTTCGTCCACGAGGTCGAAGATTTTTTTCTTGGTTTTTTTGCTGATGCTGGGATGGTCCTTGAGTCCGCGACTGACGGTTGCAGGAGAAATGTTGAGCCTCTTGGCTATGTCATAGATGGTGACTTCTTTCCCGTTTCTCATACAATCGCTTACATGTTGTCTGGTAAAGCTAAAATAAATTTATTTCAAAAAAAATTATGTAATCGGTTGCATTATTCCAAATTGTCTTTAAATTAGTTCCCGGAACGATCAAAATTCCGGCTTGCTTACAAGAAACGATGATATGCTGCTTCGAAGATTTGCTTGCCTGACTGCCTGTTTCCCTTCTTCATTTTACAGGAGAGCGTTCCCCTTTTTTTACCCTGTTACCATTTCCCTAAGAAAACTTTTGCCCCTTCATGAAAGCTGTCCCGTTTTAAAAATCCTCTGTGCTTGCAAAAACCAGTTGCTCGATCAATGAACTAAAACTTTTTTTTATGAAAATTCTGGTTAGGGAAGATTTGCCGAAGGCTTCAGCCCTCCACTGTTTGCCTTTGGGAAAAATTAAAAAAACTGCATTTCTTTTTTTTACCCTCCTGCTGGTGTTATCGGCCGGAGCCCAGAAAACCGTCCTGGTAAAAGGACGTGTCACGAATGAGTCGGGACAGGGTGTACCCAGTGCTTCCGTTGTTGTCAAGGGTACTGATAATGGAGTAACTACAGACAACAATGGTTCCTTTCAAATTTCTGCGCCTGCTAATGGCACACTGGTAATTTCCTCGGTTGGTTTTGCTACGATTGAATTGGACCTAAAAGGACGAAGCAACCTAGATGTTAAATTATCGACCTCTGGAAACTCAATGGAACAGGTGGTGGTAATTGGATATGGTACTCAAAGGAAAGAAGCCGTAACGGGTTCGGTAGCTTCCATTGACGGAGATAAGCTTCGGGATATTCCTACGCCCAATATCTCTCAAGCCTTGCAGGGACGCATAGCGGGTGTTGATATTTCTCAAACATCAACCAGGCCAGGTGCTACAATGCAAATTCGCATCAGGGGCGATCGTTCATTAACTGGTAGTAATGATCCTTTAGTTGTACTTGATGGCATTCCTTATATTGGCTCGCTTGCTGATATAAATCCGAATGACATTAAAAGTATTGATATTCTCAAAGATGCTTCAGCGACTGCTATCTATGGCTCACGCGGTGCGAACGGTGTCATTTTGGTAACAACAAATAGAGGCCAGAGAGGCCAAAAACCAAAAATTTCCTATAATTCTTATACAGGCATACAAACTGTATTTGGCAAATACCCCATGATGAATGGGCCGGAATTCGTGGCGTTTAGAAAAGCTGCTGGTCTGTACACGAACGGTCTGGATGAAAATGATGCTGTAAATGTTGACTGGCAGGATTTGATGTTTCAGAATAGCGTTGTGACAGACCATAGTGTTAGTTTAGTAGGTGGTACCCAACAAGGCAGCTATAGCTTCGGACTCGGGTATTATCAAAATCAGGCTGTTATCCCTTCCCAGCAATACACACGTTACTCCATGAAGGCTTCTGTAGATCAGCAAATCGGTAATTTTTTTCGGGTTGGCTTTACTTCAAACAGTAACTATAACCTTAGTGAAGGTAACCAGATTGGTATTTACGCTAACCTGAGTAATACTGCAATTGCGAATCCCTACAATGCTGACGGTTCGTTGAAAAAAACAGTCAAGATGACCTCCGATGAACAGTATGTACTTACGCAGGACCGGATAGATAGTCTGCATGACGCAGGTACCTGGCTAAATGAGACACGCGGATTTGCCACCTATAACTCATTATATGGTGAAATAAGCGTACCATGGGTACGGGGCTTAAAATACCGTTTAAATCTGGGCGGAGACTATGTTCAAAGCAACAACGGCGGTTTCACTGGCTCGGGCGTAAATAACATTAACCCTACATCAGTATCAAGTGCCAGTATCAGCAATACACAAACCTTTCATTGGACCGTTGAAAATATACTGTCATACGACCATTCTTTCGGTAAGCATAGTATCAACGCGCTAGGACTTTACTCGGCCGAGCAAACCAAGGTAAACGGTTCATCTTTATCTGCAACCGATATTCCTAATGAAGACTTTCAGTTTTATAATTTGGGATCGACACTTGCCGATAAAATCACGGTTAATCAGGGCACCTATCAACTATCGGGTTTAATGTCATATATGGGCCGTATCATTTACTCGTATGATAATCGGTACCTTCTTTCAGCTACCTTGCGTTCTGACGCTTCATCGAGGCTTGCTCCAGGACATAAATGGCATACTTACCCTGCCGTATCAGTAGGTTGGAATTTAGCTAATGAATCCTTCATGAAAAACATTACCCCTCTTAATAGTTTGAAACTACGGGCGGGCTTTGGACAAACGTCCAACCAGGCAGTACCGGTTTATTCTACATTGGGATCATTAGCTCAACGCCCTTATAATTTTGGTGGTACTTACGCTATCGGTTACTATGTGTCTCAATTGCCCAATCCGCAATTAGACTGGGAGTATTCTAAAACCATCAACTTGGGTATTGATTTCGGTCTGTTCGGCAACCGCCTGAACGGAACAATTGAATATTACATTACGAAAACAGAAGGCGTTCTGCAGAGTGTCGGTTTACCGCCTACTTCCGGTGTGTCTAGTGTGGTACAGAACGTTGGAAAAACACAAAATAAAGGAATTGAACTTACACTTAACGGAACCATCCTCAATAACGCCAATGGGTGGACCTGGGAGGCTGGCTTCAACATTTATGCTAATCGCAATAAACTGGTAGAACTTGCTGATGGAAAGGATCAGGATGTAGGTAATGGTTGGTTTGTAGGCCATAATATCAATTCCATTTTTGATTATAAGAAGATAGGCCTTTGGGCAACCGCTCAGGACAGTGCGGCTAATTATATGAATATATTAGAGCCTGGGTATACAGTCGGTATGATAAAGGTTTTATACACCGGTGGGTATGATCCTACTACCAAAAAACCGTTAAGGGCAATTGGAACTGCCGACCGTCAGGTTATGGACGTTGATCCCGACTTTGGAGGTGGATTCAATACTCGGGTGAGCTATAGAGGATTTGACTTAAGCACTGTTGGAGTCTTCAAAAGCGGTGGGCTACTAATTAGTACACTTTACGGGTCGGCGGGCTACCTGAATCTGGAAACCGGCCGCCGAAATAATGTGAAGATTGACTACTGGACGCCTGACAACACAGATGCCAAGTACCCAAGGCCCGGCAAAAATATAAGTGGCGATAACCCAAGATACGGAAGTACGTTGGGCTATTTCAACGCCTCATTCTTGAAAATCCGTACAATCACGCTTGGATATGATTTCAATTACAAACTACTCAAAAACTCCGACGTTAAATTGCGGATGTACGCTACAGTCCAGAATCCTTTTGTAATGTTCTCTCCATATTACAAAGAGTCTGGTATGGATCCGGAAACCAACTCATATGGTAATGAGAATCAGGCAGTATCCAGTTACCTCAGGCGCATCTTGACGATTGGAACTAATACGCCTTCAACCCGCAACTATATACTTGGTGTTAATTTGACATTTTAAAATTGTAACAACATGAAACGTTTTCAATTGAAAATCTTTATAGGCTTAGCGCTTCTTCTGTTATTCTCGAGTGGATGTAAAAAGATTTTGGATGAAAAGCCACGAGCCAGTTTTACCCCCGATTACTTTCAAACACAAGCAGGGGTACAGGGCGGAATCACGTCTTTATATGTCCATCTTCGTTATATCTATGGGCAAGGCTACTATTACAATACCTGCGAAACGGGGACTGATGAAGCTACGTATGCCCAAAGCGCAGACGAGAATTTTAAGGTAATGGACATTTCCGGACAGGGAAATATTACCTCGAGCAACAGCCGTGCGGATGTCATATTCGGGCCTTCATACACCGATATTAATACAGCGAGCGGTATTATTGAAAATGGCGAGAAACTAGGGATTTCCAAGTCATTACTTGCAGAGGCAAAGTTCTTCCGCGGCTTCGATTACTTTTTGTTGGTACAAACTTTTGGCGGAGTTGCTTTGGATCTGGGCTCTGGTGAACTTAAATTCAATACTTCCGCTTATAGAACTTCTAAGCGTAATACCGTTCCTGAAGTTTATACCAAAGCAATATTTCCCGATCTGCTTGCAGCTGTTACTGATCTGCCCGACGCACCTCGTGTAGTTGGAGGTGTTACCAAAACGGTTGCCCGATTGTTTTTGGCCAAAGCTTATCTGACTTACGGATGGTGGCTGGAAAACCCAAATAATATTCCTACTTATCCTGCCGTAGCCAACCGCACGGATCCTGCCGGGAAGAATCCGCAATATTATTATCAACAGGCTTACGACGTTGCAGTAGCAGGTATCACTAACGCTGGATCGAACTATGCATTACAGCCGACCTATTATGATGTAAACCTGGCGCAGAATGATCGTAACAAAGAAATCCTGTTGTTTGCAGACCATACAGAAAATTCAACGTATACTGGTGGTAATATCTTCGATGGAAATGGCCCTAATGGTCTCAATCAGGACAATTATGCAGTATGGATGATGACCTGGAATTACACGAACACACGCAGCAGCAGTTCAAGCACAACATGGTCTGCCGTAAGTTCTGTAATGCGGGAGGCTGAACAACACCTTGGCCGCCCTTATATACGTATGTGTCCCACGATCGGCGTCTTTAAAAATACGTTTGCCGACAAGACAAACGATTCCCGGTACGATGGCACATTTACCACGGTTTATCGTGGCAATTGGCCCAAGGGTTTTAATCCACCTTCGAATGCACCTAGTACTTATTATAATGCCAACTTTTTGCCAGTTACTCCTGGTAGCCCAATCCTGACCTTCTTAAATGATGAACCGGCTACGGCTATTACCTATCCGCCCATTGGTTCGGGGGGCAACAGTAACGTAGGAGCTGGAACATTGCCCGGCAGAGCAGATTGGGTAGTATCGCCAAATGGTTTTAGCCGGCTTATATTCCCAGGTCTTTGGAAAATGGGTACCTACCGTACCGACAATGGCACCGGCTTAGGTTACCCTAATGCAGGTCTTACCCGTCCGTTCAATATTGCCAAGTTTTCGGAACTGTTTTTTATTGCCGCTGAAGCATCGGTGAAAGGAGCAACTACACAAGCCGTAGCAGGCCCGTATGCAAATGATGGAACTGCAAGAGGATTAATCAACATCATCCGCGCAAGGGCAGGAAAATGGCGTTTTGATAACAACGGCAACGTTGCCAAAGTTCAGGATAATAGTGCCGCCATGATCGCCGCAACGCCTGCTACTATTGATATAGACTACATCCTGGCAGAGCGCTCCCGGGAATATTTTGGTGAAGGTTATCGTTGGTACGATCTTATCCGGACTCAAAAATGGACAGCTTTGGCTTCTACCTACCAAATCTGTGGCGCTGCTGCTGGAGATCATACAATGCAAACAATAACACGCAGTATTCAACCCTTTCATTATTTACGTCCTATACCGCAGGGGCAGATAGACGCTATGCAAGCCAGCGCAGATGAAAAAGGGGCATATCAAAATCCGGGATATTGATGTCTATTGTGTATAGTTGGTAAGGATAATGCATAATGATCACGATGCAGGGAACGCAAAATGAAATTTTTTTCTTTGCGTTCCCGATGGTTGGGATTCTCCGTCTTTAGAAATAACTGAAACCTTTAAATGAAAGGCACCGATGAGTGAACAGATTTTGAGTTGCAAGGATTCACGATATTATTCCCCCGTAACCATTCTCGCATTCGTGATTCTGTTTCTGGTATGCTCATGCAAGAAAAAAGATGCAATGGTAACGACGCCTGTCACACCCGTTACACCAGTGGATAGCTCAGGAACATTGAAGAGCGCTTCATCTTTTCCCATCGGCATGGCGATCGATTATACTTTGTTTAAAAATAATTCTGCTTACAGAAACGTCGTATCAACGGAAGCAGACCAGGTGACTTTTGGTTACCAGATGAAACACGGCGCTATTGTAAAAGACGATGGAAGCTTTGACTACAGCAGATCAGACGAATTGTTGAACCTCGCGCTGGGCGCGGGATTGCAGGTGTATGGACATACGCTCGTATGGCATCAGAATCAAAATGGAAATTATCTGCGTTCACTTACAGTTGGGAATAGTTCCAATGGACCCAATCTTTTTTCTTCCGGAGATTTTGAATCCGGAACAGGAAGCAGTGGAACAGGGACCGGTCTTTTCACAGGATGGAATTTGCTGGTCGGTGGAACTGCTTCCGGAAGTTTTGCTGCTGTAGCAGGCAATAACAGTGCGCGCGCACTGGAAGCAACAATTACTACTGCAGGCACCAATGCTTACGATATGCAGGCCATTGGTCCTGCCTGGACTGCGGTGGTAGGACATCAGTACCAGGTAAGCGCTGATATCAAATCTTCCGTTTCAGGAGGAAAAGTCAGACTGGTTAATCAAAACAATCAGTACCAACAGCTCGATATCACTCCTGCAACTGCATGGGCCAGATATTCATGGACCCTGTCTGCTTTGGAAACTTCACCCATGCTGCGGCTGAATTTTCCTGCAGCAGGTGTGTATACCATTGATAATATTACGATCACTGATCTGAGTTCTGCTCCTCCTGCCGATCCTGCGCAGGTAGCGGCAGCCGTGGACTCCGCCATGAGCCGCTTTATCAGGACCAGCATGATGCGTTATGCAGGAAAAATAAAAGCCTGGGACGTAGTGAATGAACCCATGACCGATGGCAGTGGCGCTGTTCGCAACAATTCGGGAACAACAACCGGAGATGTTTTTTATTGGTCGCAATACCTGGGAAGAAATTATGCATTGAAAGCGTTTCAGTATGCAAAGGCGGCCGACCCTTCCGCGCTTTTGTTCATCAATGATTATAATCTTGAGTCGGACAACACCAAGCTCGATTCCTTGATTGCTTATGTGAATGAATTAAAATCAAAAGGCGCAGCCATTGACGGCATCGGTACTCAAATGCATATTAGTCTGAATACTTCTCTTACTTCCATTGATAACATGTTCCGGAAGTTGGCAGCCACGGGATTAAAAGTCAGGGTATCGGAGCTGGACGTGCGGGTCAATGTAAATAATATTCCGAATTTTACACCGACAGCATCTGTGCTTTCTGATGAGGCAAACATGTACAAAAATGTTGTGGAAGCATTTATCAGGGACGTTCCTGCTTCGCAGCGAAATGATTTTACTATCTGGGGTGTTTCGGATTCCGACAGCTGGTATGTAACCACTCAGAACAAATCGGAGTATCCACTATTGTTCGACAACGCTTATCAGAAAAAGCTGGCTTATTATAGTTTGTTGCTGGCATTGAAGGGAAAATAGTTCATAGTTCAAAGTTCAAAGTTCAGAGTTCGGAGTTCATAGTTCAAAGTTCATAGTTCATAGTTCAAAGTTCAGAGTCGGGAGTTCATAGTTGGAAGCTGGAAGCTCATAGCTCACAGCTCGAAGCTCCTTGACCACAGCTTTTGGTTCATAAAAACTCAGTAGATAAAATTATCTCGGAAGAAAAAACAATTGAGAAAATAACCATAACCATAAACCATAAACATGATTATATGGAAGTAGTCAGTGCTCAAAAGCAGTATTTTAAAAACGTGGAGCGGATCGCCTTTGAAGGAGTGGAGTCGGACAATCCGCTGGCCTTTAGGTATTATGATCAAAACAAGATGGTGCTTGGAAAAACCATGCGCGAGCAGCTGCGGTTTGCCTGCGCCTACTGGCACTCTTTTACAGGCTCGGGAGCAGACCCCTTTGGCGCTCCCACCCATATCTTCCCCTGGGACCGGTTCTCTGATCCACTGGACAAGGCAAGGGAGCGCATGGACTTTGCTTTTTCCTTCATGCAAAAGCTCTCTCTTCCCTACTACTGCTTTCATGATGTAGATGTGGTGGACTATGGTAGTGACATTGGGGAAAACGACAGAAGATTATCCATCATGGTGGATCACTTAAAGCAAAAGCAATCTGAGACGGGCATTAAGCTTCTGTGGGGTACAGCAAACCTTTTTTCTCATCCCCGCTACATGAATGGAGCTGCCACCAATCCTGATTTTCTGGTGCTTTGTCAGGGAGCAGCCCAGGTAAAAGCAGCCCTGGACGCCACCATTGAACTGGGCGGAGAAAACTATGTGTTCTGGGGAGGAAGGGAAGGGTATATGTCGCTACTGAATACCAACATGAAGCGGGAAGTAGAGCACCTGGCCGGTTTTTTACATGCAGCAAAGGACTATGCAAGGAAAGGGGGTTTTAAGGGAACCTTCTTCATTGAACCCAAACCCTGTGAGCCCACCAAGCACCAGTACGACTATGATGCGGCCACGGTGATTGGATTTTTAAGGGAGTTTGACCTGCTAAATGATTTTAAGCTAAACCTGGAAGTCAATCACGCCACCCTTGCAGGACATACCTTCCAGCATGAGGTGCAGGTAGCAGTGGACCATGGACTGCTGGGATCCATTGATGCCAACAGGGGAGACTATCAAAACGGATGGGACACCGATCAATTTCCAAATGATGTACTGGAGCTCACCCAGGCCATGCTCATTATTTTAGAGGGCGGAGGATTTAAGACAGGAGGGATCAATTTTGATGCGAAGCTCAGAAGAAACTCCACCGATCCGGAGGATCTTTTCTATGCGCACATTGGAGGCATGGACGCTTTTGCAAGGGCGCTTTTGGCAGCAGAGAAGATACTGGAGAAGTCCGAATATAAGAGCTTTAGAAAGCAGCGCTATGCTTCCTTTGACCAGGGCCGGGGAAAAGACTTTGAGCAGGGCCACATGACCCTGGAGGAGCTGAGGCAATACGCACTGGAAAAAGGAGAGCCCGAGCAAAGAAGCGCAAGACAGGAGTGGATGGA
>JBJMLU010000064.1:0-96345 GCA_045805145.1 Flavisolibacter sp.
AAGCATCTTCGAGACAAGCTTTGGGTGATCGTTGTGCCGCAGCCGGCAATCCGGGCGGAGCCATTCGGATTGCCTAGAGTTTTTGCTCCACTTTTGGGGCAATGCCAAAAGTGGAAAAAGAAAAAAACCAACCTCTAAAAAAAGACCGCCTTAAAACACACTCTCTTCAAAATACATAATGAATAAGGAATGACTGCCGAAGCAGAAATCTCTTCAAAATATTTGCCCGTTCGCTGGGACGAACAAGAGCAAAATCCTTTGAGCGATCGCAAATTAAAATGGATATGTATCCCACAAATTTCCACAGAGAGGAAATTTATTTCCGTCTTTTAACCATCGTTAAAATCGTCGCAATGCCCACATGCTCCCCGCTTTCGTCGAGCATCTCCACCAACCACTTCACAATTCCCTTTGGAATATCAGTTTCATCTTTGGGATCCTGGGGCAGCTTTTCCTTGCAGGTAAAGCGAATATGAATTTCTGTTCCGGGATAAACAGGTTTGGTGAATCGTAATTCATCAATGCCATAATTCAATAAAACCGGACCCAATTCGCTTCCGTCAACAAATAATCCTGCAGCAGCACTCAGAATAAAATAGCCATGGGCCACCTGGTGGTCGAACATGGTGCCGCTGAAGTCTGTATCTTTTTTGTGCGCATAAAAATGATCGCCGCTTAAATCAGCAAAGGCGTCGATATCTTCAGAAGTGATGGTTCTTTTTTGGGTGATGATCTGGTCACCTATCTGAAGGTCTTCAAAATATTTGCGGAAGGGATGGATGTCTGTCTTTATTCCTTTGGCATTGGGTTGATAGGATTTTGTGATTGCAGTGATGGTAGTAGGCGATCCCTGGATGGCTACTCTTTGCATATAATGCTTTACACCTCTGATGCCGCCCATCTCTTCACCTCCGCCCGCTCTTCCCGGTCCGCCATGGACCAGAAGAGGAAGAGGCGAACCGTGACCCGTGCTTTCCTTCGCGCAGTCCTGGTTCAGTACCAGAATTCTTCCATGATGCGTAGCAGCGCCTACAACAAAATCCGTGGCAAGACTGTCACTGGCTGTTACTATCGAACAACAAAGAGAACCCTTTCCTTTTTTGGACAAAAGAATTGCTTCTTCCAAATCCTTGTAAGGCATCAGGGTGCTCACCGGACCAAAACATTCTATTTCATGAACCACTTCGTTGCTGAATGGATTTTCGCTTCGCAACAGAACCGGTGAAAGGAATGCACCCTTTTTTTCATCG
Source organism: Flavisolibacter sp. (assembly GCA_045805145.1). Lineage (GTDB taxonomy): Bacteria > Bacteroidota > Bacteroidia > Chitinophagales > Chitinophagaceae > Flavisolibacter. Next base: position 1,251 of record JBJMLU010000064.1, read on the forward strand.
GCATCGAGCAGCTCCACACTATCCAGACTACCATAGATGATTTGTGCGGAAGCCAGCAGTTTGTTGATATTTTGTTTTACTTCTTCTCTTTGGTTTTTCCCCGCAAGAGCACCCATTTTTACTTTGTCATTCTGCGGATTGCCGATCAGGGTTTGTGCGAGCGATTTTCCGAGAGCTTTTGAAACCTCTTCCAACAATGGCTGCGGCACGAAGATCCTTCGGATGGCAGTACATTTCTGTCCGGCCTTCACGGTCATTTCTCTTCGCACTTCTTTGAGGAAGAGATCCCATTCGGGTGATCCGGGTTGAACATCGCTTCCCAGTACGATCGCATTTAGCGAATCGGCTTCCATATTAAAGGGAATGCTTTCTTCGAGTATCCTTGGGTGTGACTTTAACTGAAGTCCGGTTGATTTGGATCCGGTGAAAGTGACCACGTCCTGAGCCCTCACATGATCCAGCAAATCACCAGCGCTTCCGCAAATCAGTTGCAGGGCTCCTTCCGGCAGAATGCCCGAAGCGATGATCTCATGAACCACGGCTTCGGTGAGGAATGAAGTGATGGTCGCGGGTTTCACCACAGCAGGCAAACCAGCGAGCCAGTTCACGGCACATTTTTCGAGCATGCCCCAAACGGGAAAATTATAAGCGTTGATATGAACCGCTACACCTTCTTTGGGAACAAGAATGTGATGGCCCATGAAACCTCCAGACTTGCTCAAAGGAACAGGATCTCCATCGGTGCAATAAGAAAGATCAGGGAACTTGCGACGAAGAGAAGCATTGGCGAAAAGATTACCAATGCCTCCTTCAATGTCAATCCAGCTGTCGGCCTTTGTTGCGCCTGTATGATAACTGATGGAATAAAATTTTTCCTTCTTCTCCATGAGGTGGAGAGCCAATGCGCGAAGCATGCGTCCCCTTTCATGAAAACTCATTTTACGAAGGGCAGGATTTCCTTTCTTTCGGGCATACTCCAGTGCAGCTCCCATATCCAAACCTTTCGTACTGGCAGCAGCAATCACATCTCCATTCACAGCATCATAAAGCAATTGTCCCTCACCCTCTCCGGTTATCCATTTGCCCTGAATATAATTTCCCAGTTTTTCCATATGATAATAGTTGATAGTTGGCAGTTGATAGTAGATAGTTGATAGTAGGAGAATATTCTCGTAGCTCACAGCTCAAGGCTCTAGGCTATTCAATATCCACTCCAAACTGCCTGAGATGATGCTTTGCATGTTTGTACAGCAAATGGATGTTCTGTTCGTAATTGAGGTCTCCGAAATTAGGATTGCGGGTTACCTGCAAATTGTTCTTTTCAAAGACAGTAAAGAAGAAACGGAGTTCCTGCTGCAGTTCGTCGATGGCCGCTTCGGAAGAAATATTTTTTACAGGTGCCGGCACTACAGGTACCAGCGGGTTGTTGGTATTTTCCCGGAACGGACGTTCACTAAGCATGAAGCTGCGTGCCCGTTCCAGTTGTTCTGCCGGAGTGATGATATTTGTATGAACTGATTTCCCCGAGGCAATGCGAACGGAGTCGGAAAAATGTTCCACCATTTGCTGAAAAGTCATCTTACCCCATTGGGGTGGACGGTCGGAAGGAATTTGTCGCAGCAGGGGAATAAATCTTTGTCGGAGGAAATCGATCCTGATCTCATTCATCTGGCCTCGTTTGGCTGCAAGTTTAGCAACTATTGGGCAGATACCGACTGGTGGCAGGCCATTTCATTTTCGATGCAGGAGCTCAGGGCTTCGAAAATTTCCTGGATGGTGCCAACGCCTCTCACTACTTCGAACTTGCCTTTTTGTTTGTAGTACTCGGCAACCGGCTCGGTTTCTTTTTTGTAGACCATCTGGCGTTTGCGGATCACTTCATCGTTCGTGTCGTCGCTTCTGCCGGAAGTCTCCCCTCTTTTGAGCAGTCTTTTGAGTAGTTCTTCTTCATCCACTTCGAGGGCAAGCACTTTGCAGATGCCGGTCTTTTTAAAGGCCAGGAGTTTGTCCAGTGCTTCGGCTTGTGCCACCGTGCGCGGAAATCCATCGAACAAAAATCCCTTGGCGTCCGCGTGTTTCTCCAGACAGGAGTCGATCATGCCAATGACGACTTCATCAGGAACGAGCTGGCCCTTGTCCATAAAATTTTTGGCTTCCAGTCCAAGCGGAGTCTTTTCGGAAATTTCCTGGCGAAGGAGATTGCCGGTCGACAAATGGATGAGGCCAAACTTTTCCACGATTTTTTCGGATTGCGTACCTTTTCCGCTTCCGGGGGGGCCAAACAGGATCAAATTGAACATAAGCACTTACTAACCTTAAGTGACAAATATAACCGAAATATTGAAAGAATCAAGCCCCAAGAGGCTGTTGGCTATTGGCTGATGGCTCTTGGCTCACATAGTTTCTAAATTGATCTAAACTCTTATAAATGAAACTTCCAACAGCCAAAAGCTAACAGTCAACACTTTCTTCCCTCTTTAGCTTTTCTTTAGAAATCCAATCCCCGGGGGTTGTCGTAAATTTAGGCATGAAACGATGCGCCCTTCTGGTGTTTCTGGCCTTCTGCCTGCAGTGCTGCACCTATTCTCAAACCAATAAACAGTTGAATATGGATTCAAACAAGAAGAACAACCCCGTGTACTCCAATACCGATACATCCAAGATCAACATGAGTGAGGAAGAATGGAAAAAGATCCTGCCTGAAGACGTTTATTCTATTGCCCGCAAAAAGGGAACAGAACGGCCCTGGAGTAGTCCCCTGGAGAATATTAAAGACAAGGGAACCTATTACTGTGCCGCTTGTGGCAATCCGCTTTTTGTGAGTGATACCAAGTTTGAGAGTGGATGCGGATGGCCAAGTTTCTACCAGCCGGTGAGCAAAGGCAGCGTAATCTATGCTCCGGATAATACCTATGGCATGAGTCGCACAGAAGTGATGTGCGGACGATGCAAGGCGCACCTGGGACATCTGTTTGATGATGGTCCTCCCCCTACCGGACTGCGTTACTGCATCAATGGCGTGGTGCTCGATTTTAAAAAAGCGCAGGAAGCCGAGAAGCAGTACAACCAGAAAGAAGGAAAGCAATGAGGAGGGTGAATGGTGAATGGTGAATAGTGAATGGTGAATAGTGAATAGTGAATAGCAGTGTGTTTATAGTTCGGTCCGGAGGGCGTGAATCGTCAAACGTAAATGGTGAATAGTGAATTTGCCAGAGATTTCCATTCATAAAGAACGCTCCAACCGGAGCGTTCTTTATGAATGGAAAGTTGTCATTCCTCCCACGGCGGCCGTCGGAGGTCTACCAACTGTTCTTCTTACAAAAACCGCCTTGCGTTCCTCTGCGTATCCCTTGCGGTCTTTGCGGTTACCCCAATCTCTTAAAAACCCTCTCTGCCAACCAATAAACCATAAACAACTTAATCCTCGTGAGCGAAGCGAACCCTTTGCGACTTTGTTACTTGGCGTCTCCCGCATCTGGCGGGACAGGTTTGCGAGAAATCCCTCCATTTTCATTTTTCCGTTCAACATTTTACGCAAACATTCACGTATTCACTTTATTCCAAATAGTTTCCTTCTTTTATATTTACGCCCTAACAATTTCCAATATGAAATTCAACCTGGTATTTCGCCTTAGCATTTTCGTTATTTTGATTGGAGGAACTCCTGCACTGGCCCAGATCAAAATGGATCAGCCCCTGCCTGTAGATCCCAACGTAAGAGTGGGAAAACTTCCCAACGGCCTTACTTATTATATCCGGAAAAATACCCAGCCCGAAAAAAAAGTCGAACTCCGGCTTGCTGTGAATGCCGGCGCGGTTCTGGAAGACAATGACCAAAGAGGTCTGGCTCACTTCATGGAGCACATGAACTTTAACGGATCCAAACATTTTCCGAAGAACGAACTGGTAGACTATCTTCAAAAAATAGGCGTGCAATTTGGCGCGGACCTCAATGCCTATACCGGATTTGATGAAACCGTGTACATGCTTCCCATCCCTTCTGAAGATCCCAAAGTGGTTGAACAGGGATTCACGGTGCTGGAAGACTGGGCCGGAAACAATCTGCTCGATAAAACGGAAATTGACAAAGAGCGTGGCGTAGTGCTGGAAGAATCAAGACTCAGTAAAGGAGCCGGACAAAGAATGTTGCGCCAGTATTTTCCAAAACTATTCAATGGATCTCTTTATGCCGAGCGTCTTCCCATTGGAAAGGATTCCATTGTGAAAAATTTCAAGCCCGAGCAGCTCGCACGTTTTTATAAACAATGGTACAGGCCCGACCTGATGGCAGTTATTGTGGTGGGAGATATTGATCCTGCCGTAGCCGAACAAAAGATCAAGGCACATTTCAGCCAGTTTAAAAATCCTGCGAATGAGAAGCCTCGTCCTTCCATTATTCCCATCAAGGTTCGCACAAAGCCAGAAGCAATGGTGTTGACCGATGAAGAAGCAACCAACACCGTGCTTGAAGTATTTAATTTCATCAAGCCTGCAAAGAAAGTAAGGACCTGGGGTGATTTCCGAGAAGCCACTGTTCATGAATTGATCAATACCCTGATCAATAACCGTCTTCAGGAGCTGACACAAAAAGAAAATCCTCCTTTCGTTTACGGATACACGGGCACCGACCAGTTCATTCGTGGCTATGAAGCTTTTGTTTCTTTTGCTGTTCTGGGAAATGGAACAACCAAAGATGCAGTTGATGCCCTGATTGCAGAAACAGAAAGAGCGAGGAAGTTTGGATTTCTTCCGGCAGAACTTGATCGTGCAAAAGCCAATATGCTCAACGAATCGGAGCAGGCTTATAAAGAGAAAGACAAATCACTTTCTTCTTCCATCGTATCTGCCTATGTCAATCATTTCCTGGAAGGACAGCCTATTCCTGGTCCGGAGAACCGATACAATTTTGTGAAACAGGTTCTTCCTGGAATCAGTTTGAAAGAGATCAATGATGCTGTAAAAAAGCTCAATCCTTCCACCAATGCTTTTGCACTGGTTACCGCACCGGCAAGCATGAAAGGAAAACTGCCTTCGAGCAGTGCACTTCTTGGTGAACTGGTAACCGCTACCAAACAACAAGTGAAGCCCTACGAAGAGAAAGCCATCGCAAAAAATTTGATGGAGAATGGCCCTGCATCTGGAAAGATCACCGGCGAAAAGAAAAACGAAAAACTGGGAACCACGGACCTTGTCCTGAGCAACGGTGTTACCGTAACGATCAAGCCCACTAAATTCAAGAACGACGAAATACAAATGGATGCCTGGCGCTGGGGCGGATGGCAACGTTTTCCGCTTGAAGAAAAGGACAATGCGAAGCACGCAGCTGAAATGGTGGGCCAGATGGGCGTCAAGGACATGTCGCCTACTGACCTGGAAAAATTTCTTTCAGGTAAAACGGTTGAAACCTCTCCTTACATCAACGATTTTGAAGAAGGCATTCAGGGCAGTAGCAGTGTAAAAGATTTCGAAACTTTCCTTCAGCTGGTGAATCTATATTTTACACAACCACGCAAGGACGTATCGCTTTTTAATTCTTATGTAGGAAAAGCAAAAAGCCAGTTGCAGTTTGTCAAGAGCAATCCACAGGCATTTTATCAGGATACACTCAATAAAATTATCTACAACGGAAGTCCCTGGATGAGTGTTATTCCCACCCCTGAAGAATATGGAAATATCAATCTCGATAAAGCACTTGCGATTTATAAGGACGTATTCGGAAATGCAGACGGAATGCATTTCACTTTTGTTGGAAATGTAGATCTGGACAAGGCAAAACCGCTTCTGGAAAAATATCTTGGTTCTCTTCCAGCACAACCCACACAACATCAATTCAAGGACAATGGTGTGCGTCCTGTGAAAGGAGTGGTGAATGCGAATATCAAAAAAGGTAAAGAAGCACAGGCACGCATCACTGTGTTGTGGACTGGAGAAACAGAATACAATCACCAGGATAATCTTTCGCTGCGTGCATTGATCGATGTTCTGAACATTAAAGTGATTGAGAAATTAAGAGAAGAATTGGGCGGCATGTACAGTGGCGGACTCAATGGGGGAATTCAAAAGCGTCCCTATACGCATTATACCGTGCAGGCTTCAATTCCCTGTGGCCCTGAGAATGTAGACAAGCTGACTGCAGCCTTATTTGAGATCATCAAAAATGCACAGCAAGGACAGATCGAGCAAAAAGATCTGGACAAGGTAAAGGAAACACTGAAGCAGCATTATCGTACGCACCTTCAGGACAATGAAACCTGGCTGAATACTTTATCCCAATCCTTCATCAACCAGGATGATCCCGAAATTTTTCTGGACTATGAGAAGAGAGTGGATGCGCTTACGATTGCCGATTTGCAAAAAGCAGCACAGAAGTTTTTGAACATGAACAATTATGTGCGGGCAGTACTGTATCCGGAAACTGCTAATGTTCCTGGTGGAGTACAGAAAACGTTTTAGCAGTTGAAAGTTGAAAGTTGAAAGTTGAAAGTTCAAAATTCAAAGTTCAAAATCAGTTCAGAGTTTGGAGTCGGGAGTTCGGAGTCATAAGCAGATTTGTTGAAATAATTTCGTTCGGCACCTGATTAGACATAAATAAGTTAACCGCAAAGAACGCAATCCGCCTTAGGCGGACGCAAGGGAACGCAAGGTCTTAGTCTTGCGGTCCTTTGCGACTCCCTGCGATCTTTGCGGTTTCCTTTTCCAAATCACGAGTGATTAAGATTTTCTAAGTTCGCAATTGATTAAGGTAATTGGTGTATGATGAATAGAACCTGTGTAATCCTTTTATTCAATCCGTGAAATCAGAATCTTAAACCGTGAAATCCGTGATGCCATCTTAGCTCAGTTGGCCAGAGCGGTTGATTCGTAATCAACAGGTCGTGGGTTCGATTCCCATAGATGGCTCGAATGGTGAATGTCTGTCCACCGTAGCTTTAGCGAAGGTGGGGTGAATGGTCAATGGTGAATGGGGTGAGTCCACCGTCTATCTTGATCGTGCATGAACAAATGCTCGGATTGAAAGTGAAGACCAGCAAAAATTTTAAATGAAAAATTTACCAGGCAATTTAAAAAGCGCCTGCAAAAACTGCAGGCGCTGATGTTTTTAGCGGGCCAGCTTTTTTTTCCGCGTTAGATATACAACGGCGAGAGAAATCACTGCGATTTTAATCAATGTTTTTTGGACAAATTTTTTCCGGTTGTATTTCCACTCGGCAGACCATCCCAATTCGGCAATCAGGTTGGGAAATTTGCCTTTGCTGATATCCTGAATGATGCCCTGAATCACGTCCACACGATCGGCCAGCACCAGTGTCATCCAGTGCGCTGCTGTGGCCTCACTGTATTTAAATGCCTGCCTTCTGATTACACCACTGAGTCCTGAAGGAGGAGTAGAGGTTCCGAACACACGGGTAACGCCGGGCCGCTCAATAGAATGAAGCACCTCAATATTCTCTGGTTGCTGCGGTGCTTTTTCATAATGAATTCGCTCGTAGTCCGCACCATTCCGGTGTTTCATCGGATAAGTGGGATCATTCTCCGGATCTGCATCCATTCCCCATCCGGGAATGTCCTTTGGAGTGGAGGCTATGATTCTGTCCATTTCTGGATTGACTAGTTTTTCCATAATTTTTATTTTAAGCTGCAAATGCTCTTGGAGGAATCAAGAGTGGTTTAATGATGTTGTCTAGTTTAGCGGAGAACATGCGATAAGCATCAGACACTTCTTCCAATGGAATTCTGTGTGAGATGAGTCCTTTCGGATTCAGCCTTCCTGCCATAACGTGGTCAATTAATTTCGGAAGTAATCGCTTCACCGAAGCCTGGTTGGAACGAATGGTAATGCCTTTGTTCATCACGCTTCCAATTGGAACCAGGTTCCAGGGTGGACCATACACACCAATGATCGAAACAATGCCTCCTTTTTTTACAGAGTTGATTGCCCAATGGAGTGCAGTTGCATTGCCCGCCTGCATCAGTAATTGCTTTCCTGTAATGTTTTGAAGTTTGCTTCCTGTAGCATCGCACCCAACTGCATCAATGCACACGTCTGCGCCCAGCCAGTCCGTTGTTTTTTTCACAAACACCACCGGGTCATCCATTTCTTTGAAATTATAGGCTTCGCAGTAAGAATAATTCCGGGCAAACTCCAGGCGATAATCAAGATGATCAATGATGATCACTCTTCCCGCACCAAAGAACCAGGCACAACGCGCAGCCATGATACCAATGGGTCCCGCGCCAAATACTACAACAGTGTCTCCTTGTTGAATGCCGCCCATTTCAGCAGCCTGGTAGCCGGTTGGTGTAACATCGGTGAGCATAACCGCATCTTCAATGTCCATTCCTTCGGGAATTTTCATCGGACTTACATCTGCATATGGTACGCGTACGTATTCTGACTGACCACCATCATAGCCACCCGATATATGCGCGTATCCAAAAAAACCGCCGGCAGCAGTGGCCTCTGGATTTGATTCATGGCAGTTGCCATAGAGCTCCTGTTTGCAAAAAGGACAAGTACCACAAGCGATATTGAAAGGAACCAATACATGGTCGCCTACTTTTAATTTTTGAACTCCTGAACCAACTTCTTCCACTATCCCGGTGAACTCATGTCCAAAGGTCATTCCCACTCTGGTATCAGGTACAAGTCCATGATAGAGATGAAGGTCTGAACCACAGATCAACGACCGGGTTACGCGCACGATAGCATCATATGGATGCTCTATTTTTGGTTCTGGCCTGTCCCGGTCAACTCTGATCCGGAATGGCCCGCGAAAATTCATTGCCAGCATACTACTTGGTTTGATCAAAAAATTTAATTCCTGTCATTCGCATAGAGAAGGATGAGTTTTTTTGAAAAACATTGGATATCAGAAATACAATTGAGTAATCCAATTGTTTACACATAATATGCCACGGTTTTTCCAGAAGCTTGAAATCAAAATCAATTCAGGAATTAAAAAAGAATAAAGGTTAGAAAAACACATTTAAGCAGGGAGTAGCCTGATATTAACAGACGAAACAGAAGAAGCGCCTGCTGGGATGAAGAACATCAGCATACGAATTGTAGAACCTCATGAATAAATATGTGCATTTGAAATTATGTGCCAGAGAGAGGAGAGCGGAGAAAGAGAGTGGAGAGTTGTTGCTATCGAAGTGAAAATTTTTTATTCGGAAAGAAATTCTGTTTGAGAGAGAAAATTAAACGCAAAGAACGCGGAAGGTTACGCAGAGGTACGCAATGGTTTTTTTGTCTTCGAAGTTTTTCTTTGGTTCATTGCGTTCTGTGCGCTCTTTGCGTTTCATTCTCTTAACTCACTTCAAGCTATTCAACCTACCAAAATATTCTATGACCTCATTCGCCATGGGCTCGTGTCCCTTGCCAGCCACTGCCTTGATAGACACATTGCGGTAACCCTTTGCTGTGGCCAGGTTCCTGGCCTGCTCATCCTGCTTTTTTAAAAATTGATTCCATAAACTATCCTTCGTTCCGTAAAAAGAAATGACCGGCAGGTTGCTCCTCGATGAATCTTTTGAAATGGACCCTTCAGCCAGGCATCTTCCAATATAATTTCCCGATACAGGAGCTGCAGCAAATAAAAGTTCTGGATGAAGAAAGACCATGGCCCAAAGCAGGTGCGCGCCAGCTTCGAATCCTGTGATGAATATTCTGGAAGCTCCGTGATATTTTTGCTGCACTTCCCTGATCACTGCCATCACACCATCAATGTCAAAAGAACAAGCTCCATCGCGGTCAATCCGGTCCCAGGTGGACGAAGAATAAGGATAGACAGAAGAAGAACGATGACCATAGGAACCATTAGACACCACCAGCGGTGTGACTACGATAAAAGGAAACGGTGCAGAAGCGCGTGCAAACTGCGATGCGAAATTTTTAAAATCCTTTTCAGCATCAACAACCGCCACAACTACAGGCCAGGTCTTTTGCATCGACCAATTCCGCGGCAGAGAAATATAATACTGCATGGGATGTGCCTTCGCTGTTTTTAAAGCAACACTGTCCTGTGACTTTACGGAACAGGCAATCAATAAAAGAAATACAATGAATGCTGCTTTCACCTGTTGAAAAATTTAGTTGATAGTAACAGGGCAGGCTTACTGAAACGCAAAGAACGCGGAAAGATACGCAGAGGTACGCAGAGGCTTTATTTTGTTCGAAGTTTTTCTTTGGTTCATTGCGTTCCCCGCGCTCTTTGCGCCCTCTGCGGTTTAAATCCGTTGGTTTAAAAAAGTTACCGGATGAATGGAACGGAAAAAGGTTGCAACATGCAGCTTCCTTCTAAGCTGAGATAATAAACTCCAGAACGTAGAGTAGAGATAGGCAAAGACAAACTCTCTGAACGAGGAGACTCGAATCGTTTCCTTTCTACTGCTTCACCCATGTTGTTGAAAATGGTGCAATTTAATATGCCGGAATATGATGAAGCAAGATGGATATGTAAGTTATCTGCTCCAACATCGACTGTTGATGCAGTCATCATTGGAGGCGGCACTGTGATGACCTGCGAATAACTCACCAGCCCGTTTTTATCCACCATCCTGAGCCGGTATTGCTGGTTCATAGAGAAAGAAACATGCATCATCATTTTAGTACTGAGGGATGGAGAACCTATGGTAGCCACTGAATGATACCGGCCGGCGCTATCAGTTTCCAGTGTCAGGGCTTTGAGATTTTCCCAACCATCCATCTCACAGCTAAAATATTGCGACCCGTTGTGAAGGCCTTCATAGCGAAAAGAAATGAGTTTAACAGGCAGAGCCACTCCATAGCAGTCGAAAATGTAGAAGCTAAAAGTTTTCAGGTTGCAACCCAAACTCGAACCAACCGTCATGTTATATTGTCCAAACGAGAGATTGGAAATATCAATGGTGCTGGCCGTACTGTCTGTTCCAAATTTATATTGGTCCTGCTCATCAAAGAGGCTGTTTGCATCTTTGTCGAATCCCAGGATATAGGTCATGGGAAAAAGTGTGTTCACATTGCTGGCCTGCACCTGAATGGAAACAGACCCGCTGCTGCCATTGCAATTGGAAGCGCTGACTGTGGCGAAATTATAAGTGGCTGAAGAAGTATTGCCTGTTTTGTTCGGTGCATGTGCACTAATGGCGGGAGTTTTTACCCAACCACAATCACCATCCACTTTTCTGGCGAAGCTATTGTCTATACCTGTTGAATTATTGATCGACTCATAACTGATCGCCATCTGATCGAGGTTGAATGTTTTGGAAGCGCAACCTCCGTTCAGTGACGCCGTAGTAATGGAAATGGAAGGACTGGGCGTGGAAGAACGTGATACAGCGTCAACAACATTCAGCAAGGGGTCGAGTAAAATAACTTTTTCATTGGCACTACCTCCGTCCTGCATAAATCCATCGCCGGTTGTTGGAATGGCAGTGTTGGAGCAGTTGCATGTATTCCAGTTGAGGTCTACATGTATCGCACTATCGCGATTGGCACAGGGAGTGGAAAGTACATTCTGTCCTGAAAGAATAAAATATTGTCCTGCTTTAACCACGGTATTGGGAGGAATCGTGACGGCATATTTCCCATTGGTCACAATGTAACAACCGATATTCATAGGGCCCGGACCAAAATTCATCAGCTCAATAAATTCATTGGTGGTACTGCATCCCGACCAGGGCATGAATTCGTTCACCACTACACGTCCCTGGGCAAGTGCAGCGCTGCTGAAAAAAATCAGGCATAGGCTCGCAACGGCTTTGTGTATTGGTGTTTTGGTTTTCAGAGGACGGACTTTGATACTCTAATCTAGGTCAGATGCCTGCCACGAAGGAATTTTCACCATACAATTGCCGCCGCATAGGTAATCGCCTTAATTAGCTGTCAGCATTTACGAATAGAACAGGAAGCTCTGAGCTCCGAGCTTCGAGAGATCCGATGGCATATGATTGATGTTATTGTGTATTACTGAAACCTGTAGTGAAGAAAGTAACGTAGAACGTCATTGCGAGCGAAGCGACCCCCGCCACCTGTAGGCGCGCACTTTAGTTTTAGGACGTCATTGCGAGCGAAGCGAAGCAATCTCCTGTCTGTACCAGCTTACAGTTTTATTCAAGTAATGACGACTGATCATCGCTATAAATTGCCCGGCTGAATAGAATTGCAGGAAGTACAAGTGTGCGACGCAACAGAAGGTGAATCGTGAGGTGAAGGTGGGCACATTATTTTTTTTATTATTTAGGATGGTCCTTAAAGATTAAGCTGAGATCCATTATCACCGGCCGACCCTGGAGTTTTATGAATTGACAAAGCACTAAGATGATTATGGGGTGAGCTGAAGTACTTCGATCAGCTTCTGTTGCGTCGCACACTTGTACTTCCTGTAATTCTATTCAGCTGGGCAATTTATAGCGATGATCAGTCGTCATTACTTGAATAAAACTGTAAGCTGGTACAGACAGGAGATTGCTTGCGCCACCGCTATAGCTTTAGCCCCGCACCTTGCGGGGGTCGCTTCGCTCGCAATGACGTTCTGCATTATGATGTTCACTACGGGTTTTCACTTTGCCTTTGAAAGCAAACCACAGTAGCAATCTGCGATCTCAGGAATCTGTGAAATCCAATCTTCATAAGTGAAATCCATGATAGAGATTCAGTCATCGGCCATCCCCCATCAGCTATCAGCCAGTAGCCAACAGCATCCTGTTAATATCTATGTGGATAATTGGTTGGGCATTCCCGTCAGTTCATGACACAAAGGGAACGCGCTTTGGAATTCTTATTCTAACAAACAAACAACATGCGCTCAATTTGGAAAGGATCGATCGGCTTTGGACTGGTGAACATTCCGGTGAAGCTGTATAGTGCTACAGAAGAAAGTAACCTGCCTTTTATTACCCTTGACCGGAGCAATCATGCCCGTATCCGTTATAAGAAAGTAAATGAATCAACCGGAAAGGATGTAAAGGAAGGTGATCTTGTGAAGGGGTATAAGATGGGCGAAGGATATGTGATTGTCGAGGAAGAAGATTTTCAGAGGGCCACGCCGGAGAAATATGATCACCTCGAGATTGTACAATTTGTTGCCGAAAAAGATATCGATGCAGTGTATTTCGAGAAACCCTATTATCTCGAACCTGAAAAATCCGGGGCCCGCGCCTATGCCTTGTTGCGTGATGCTCTAAAGAAAGAAGGAAAGGCTGCACTTGGACCACTGGTCTATCACAAAAGAGAATGGGTTTGTCTGGTCAAGCCACTTGGTGACGTGCTGGTTCTTCACCGGCTTCGCTTTGCCCAGGAGATCCGGGGAGCAGAGGGACTGGTGATTCCGAAGACGGAGGTAAAAAATGAAGAATTGAAAATGGCTTCACTCCTCATCAACCAACTCACCAAACCTTTCAAGCCCGAACTGTTCAAGGATGAATTTTCCGAAAAACTATTGAAGGTCATTGAATCCAAAGCCAAGGGTAAAACAGCAACAGTAAAACAAATGAAGGTGGTTCACAGCAATACTACCGAAGACCTCATGCAAAAACTAAAGGCCAGTTTGAAAGCGCCGGCGAAAAAGGCCTCCTAGGTTAGCCTGCCTGCACATTAGTTGTTTCAATCTCGAAGTTATCGACCTGTATGCCCTCGAAGATGTAGACCAGTGATTTGAGCTGTTCCTTCAGTTTGTCGATGGTGTCGGCATGATCGATGATGGGATTGTCGTTGATGTTGACGCGACCCCATAATTCATTGCCTGTTTTTTCAAGGCACATGGGAATGATGTTGAATCCTTTGATCATAAAGGAAAGTTAAGAAAATTTCCTGTCCTGGTTGGTTTCACGCAAACCTGTCCCGCCGCATGCCTGGAGACGCAAAGTTTGAAATGCAAAAGTTTAAAACGAAAAGGACAGAGAAATAAAGCGAAGAGCGGAAGCGTTATGCGTTTTCTTCCTGATTGAACTGATAAAATTTTCTTCAAAAGCAAGTTTACTTTGCGTGTTGAACCAAATGCAAAGAACATAAACAAGACAAGAGAAAACCAAACCGCAATAAAAATATCTTTACCCGGCATTTTGCGAATTGAAACCCTCTCTTCGAAAAATCCTCCGTGTTCTTCTTTCTCTGCGGTAAAAATCCGGTGACCAGTTTCCGAACTTATCAGTAAGTTAGCCCCCACAAAACTGTATAAATGAAAGCCCTCTTTGCCAGCTCTTTTCTTTTTCTTTTTCTTTCTCTTTCTGCGCAAAATATTTCCGTCAGCCAGTTGAAAGCACTCAAACCCAGAAATATCGGTCCGGCCGGAATGAGCGGACGAATTACCGCCATCGATGTGGTTAACAGCAACCAGGATATCTGGTACGTTTGTTCCGCCTCGGGAGGCGTATGGAAAACCACCAATGCAGGTGCCAGCTGGTCACCCATATTTGATGAACAACCCACCCTCAACATGGGCTCTATCGCCATTCAGCAAAGCAATCCCAGTGTGGTCTGGGCCGGAACCGGTGAAGGCAATCCGCGCAACTCACTCAATATCGGGGATGGAATTTTTAAAAGCATGGACGGCGGAAAAACCTGGAAGCGAATGGGACTGGAAAAAACCCGGAACCTTCACCGCATCATCATCGATCCAACCAATCCCAATATCGTCTATGCAGCAGCGATAGGAAACCCCTATGCAGAACATCCTGAGCGTGGTGTATACAAAACCACCGATGGTGGCGAAACATGGAATCTCGTTCTTCATACCAATGATACCAGCGGCTGTGCCGACCTGGCAATGGATCCTTCAAACCCAAATAAACTCATTGCCAATATGTGGCAACACCGTCGAACACCCTGGAGCTTTAAAAGCGGCGGACCCGGAAGCGGACTTTATATTACCGTTGACGGAGGAAAGAACTGGAAAAAGCTGGGCAAGGATGACGGACTGCCCACAGGAAATTATGGACGTATCGGAATTGCCTTTTCACACAGCATGCCCTCGCGGGTTTACGCAATGATAGAAGCAACTAAAAATGGACTTTATCGAAGTGATGATGGAGGATTCACATGGGAGCTTGTGAACAGCGATCCGCAATGGGTGACCAACAGGCCATTTTATTTTCAGGACATTGCCGTTGATACCAAAAACGAAAATCGATTATACAGCATTCATGATGTAATTGACATCAGTGAAGACGGAGGAAAAACTTTTCGCACCCTTCTTCCCTACGGTGGAATTCATCCCGATCATCATGCCTGGTGGATCTCACCCACAGATCCCAATTTTATTCTCGATGGAAACGACGGAGGCATGGGCATCACGCGCGACCGCGGCAAGAGCTGGAACTTTAATGAGAACCTTCCTGTGGGACAATTCTATCACATCAATGTAGACAATGAAATTCCTTACAATGTGATGGGTGGACTTCAGGACAACGGAAGCTGGCATGGACCTGCGTACACCTGGACCAATAGTGGCATCAGAAATTATTACTGGGATAATATCGGTGGTGGTGATGGATTCGATGCAATGCCCGATGCAGATAATTCCGATTGGGTTTATTCCATGAGCCAGGGCGGAAGTTTGCAAAGACTCAATTACAAAACCGGTGAACGCTGGTTCATCAAACCACCAGAACTCGATACAACAAAAAAACTTCGCTTCAACTGGAATTCTGCCATTGCACAGGATCCATTTGAACACGCCACCATTTATTATGGAAGCCAGTTTGTGCACAAGAGTACCGATAAAGGTGCCAGCTGGCAAATCATCTCTCCTGATTTGACCACCAACGATCCGGTGAAGATCGACCAGTCGGAGAATGGAGGACTCACTTTGGATATCACAGGTGCGGAAAATTATTGCACCATCATTTCGATTGAACCATCAGCCAAAGAAAAAAATGTGATCTGGACGGGTACCGACGATGGCAATGTGCAACTCACAAGAGATGGAGGACAGACCTGGACGAATTTCAGGGGAAAGATTCCCGGAATGCCGGTGGGTTGCTGGATCCCCCAGATCAGGGCTTCACGTTACAATGGAGGCGAAGCTTTTGTTGTTGCGAATGATTATCGTCGCGGCGACTTCAAACCCTATATTTTTCATACTACAGATTATGGAAAGACATGGACTAACCTTCTTGCCAATAAAAACATTGATGGTTATGCGCTTTGCATGTTGCAGGACCCTGTAGAACCCAACCTGATTTTTGTGGGATCAGAACATGGTCTCTGGATAAGTTTGGACAATGGTGCAAGTTTTCAGCATTGGAAGACCGAGGATTTTCCTGCGGTGTCTACATTTGATCTGGCAGAACAGGAAAGAGAATCAGACCTTGTGATCGCTAGTTTTGGCCGCGCCGTATGGGTGATGGATGATATTCGTCCACTGAGAAAAATCGCAGCGCAAAGCGGAAAAGCATTCAATAAAAAGATCACGGTATTTGAAGCACCGCCAGCATACCAGTCTACCTATCGGTCAGCACCTGGTTATGAATGGAGCACGTACGGACTTTGGGATGCAGAGAACAGGAGAAGGGGTGCTGCTATTTCTTATTTCGTAATTCCTGTAAAGGATACTTCAGTGCGCAAAAGCGATTCATTGCAGGTGCGCGTATACAACGACAAAAATGAATTGATCCGCAGCCTTCGCTGGAAAGCCGATAGTGGACTGAACCGCCAGTGGTGGGGCATGGAAGAACGAGGGTTCAGACAACCCGGATCAGCGCGCGCTGGTGGCACTGGCGGAGGAAGAAGAGGAGGGGGTGGTAGCGGCGAAACAGAGCCTGGCGGGCTCCAGGTATTTCCCGGTACCTATAAAGTGATCCTCAGTTATGCAAGGGAATCCGATTCAACAATGATCACGATCAAGGATGATCCAAGGCTAAATAAAACCGAAGCCGTAAAAACAGCGCAACGAAAAATGCTTGACCGCCTGCGCCAGTCCTCCGACAAACTGGTAACCGGAATGGACCGGCTTACTGAATCGGAAGAAGTATTAAATAAAGTAACCACTGAACTTGCAGGCTTGCAGGGAAAAGATGTGGACTCGCTGCGCAAGAGCACAACTGCACTTCGCGATTCTATCAAGACCATTCGTGAATTCATCAATGGAAGAAACTCCGACCGTCAGGGACTTTCAAGACCTCCGCAGATCACAGTGATGAGCACCATGCAACAGGCGCAACAATACATCATGGCCAAGACTGTTGCACCTGGTACGCAGGAAGAGCAACTGGTAAAAAATGCAGAGGACATGATCAATGCTGCTGTAAAACGGATCAACCAGTTTTATTCCACTCACTGGACTGATTACCGCAAGGAAGTGGAAGGAACGAAGGTGAATATGTTTAAAGATTATCCGCCGATTCAGTAGATGTGGGATGGGAGATGGGAGATGTGAGGAGGTATTGAGGTATTGAGGTATTTGGAATTGGGAATTGGGAATTTGGAATTGGGAATTGGGGGAGAGCAGGTTTCTATGAAATCATCAATCTAGTAATCCTTTTAATCAATTCGTGAAATCCAAACTTAATCCCCGCCCGTATCGAACGGTACGTTCGGGCGGGCGTGAAATCCGTGATATGAAATCCGTGATTATCCGATGTCTGGGGATTGACGACTTTGAACTACGAACTTTGAACTATCAACTTTGAACTCTATTTATCAATATAATTTTCCAACAACCATCCGCTTTGGTGCCGGTGCGGTTCAGGAATTGGGCGACTACCTGAAAAAAAACGGGATTGCAAAACCATTGTTGGTAACGGATCCTACTGTGTCGCAACTTTCTTTTTTCAAGGAGATCGTTAGCGCGCTGCAGAATAAAGATATTTCGGTAGAAGTCTTTTCTGACATTCATAAGAACCCTGTAAAATCGGATGTGTACAAGGGAACCGATGTTTTTGATGAAACAAAAAGAGATGCGGTGATTGGAATTGGAGGAGGCGCTGCTCTGGATGTAGCACGAGCCATCGTGCTGAGGGTGCATCACCGCGAAGACCTTTTTAAATATGATGACCTTGTGGGTGGCGATGTGTATGTGACCAACGATGTTCCGCATTTCATTACCATTCCCACTACCGCCGGCACAGGAAGTGAAGTGGGAAGAAGCGCCATTATTGCTGATGATGAAACCCACCAGAAAAAAATTCTTTTCTCCCCGAAGCTGTTGCCAAAAATGGTGTTTGCAGATCCTTTGCTCACCATGGAGCTTCCTCCTTTCATCACTGCAGCCACCGGGATGGATGCACTCACTCACAACATGGAAGCCTATCTCGCAAAAATGCCGCATCCTCTTTGTGAAGGCATCGCACTGGAAGGCATGCACCTCATTAGCAAGTCGCTGGAAAAAGCAGTCAATGCACCCGACCTGGAATCGAGAAGCCGCATGCTGATTGCTTCGCTCATGGGAGCTGTAGCTTTTCAAAAAGGACTCGGTGTGGTGCATTCACTGGCACATCCGCTTTCTTCTTTACTCGACACGCACCACGGATTGGCAAATGCCGTGAATATTCCGTATGGAATGCAATTCAACTATGATGGATGTGAAGAAAAATTCAACCGCATGGCACAAGCACTGGAAGTTCCCGGAGGCAGAGGAAGAGACGTGACGAATTATTTATTTGAGCTGAATGCAAAAATTGGAATACCACATCATCTTCGCGATATCGGTGTTACCGAAGCGCATATTGAAACCCTGTCTGACCTTGCAGTGGCAGATTTTGCCCATCCCAACAACCCAAAACCCGTGAGCCGGGCCGACTTCCGGTCTCTTTACCGGAAAGCGATTTGAGGGAAGATGTGGAATGGGAGATGAGAGATGTGTGAAGGAAATTCTGGAAAATCCTCGTTCTCCACTCTGTTTCTCATTTCTTATTTGGAGCTGCCTAAATTTGACTGTATGAAGATCGGTCTGAGTTTTCCGGGGTCTGATGAAAGAAACAGTTTTTATCAGCGATGGCTGAAAGGAAAAGACAATATTGACATCATTGAACTTTCCGCTGAAAAAAATAATCTCGAACAATTAAATGACTGCGATGGATTGGTTTTGTCGGGAGGAGTGGATGTGCATCCGAAGTTTTATGGAAAGAACACAAACTACCCGCATGCGCCAAAAAATTTTCGGGAGGACAGGGATGCTTTTGAAATAAATGCTTTTCATCTTGCATTGCAACTAAACAAACCTGTGTTGGGCATCTGCAGGGGCATGCAACTCGTGAACTGTGCACTTGGTGGCGATCTACAACAGGACCTCGGTGAATGGAACATAGTGCACCGCGATGAAGAAAAGGACAAGGCACATGCCGTAAACCTGAAAAAAGGAACAAGGCTGTTTGAACTGGTGGGAAGTCCTCGGGCCGTAGTCAATAGCGCGCATCACCAGGCACTCGGAAAAATTGCCGAAGGACTGAAAGTCAACTGCACATCCGATGAAGGAACTGTAGAAGGTGTGGAATGGAAAGATGATAAAAAAACTTTTCTTCTTTGCGTGCAGTGGCATCCAGAACGTATGCATACGATGATGCTGCAAGACGCAGTACTTTCCAAATCACTGCGTGAGCTTTTTATCCGGGAGATCAATAAAAAAACAATCCATGAAGATCATTAACCCTGCTACTGAAGAATTGATTACCGAATTAAAGGAAGACAACCGTTCATCGCTGAATGAAAAATTTCTGAAATTGAAAGAAGCGCAACCTTCCTGGCAGGAAGTTCCGTTGACAAACCGGATAGAAGTGATCCGGAATTTTTCGCGCTTACTGGAAAAAGAAGAAGAGCGGCTCGCGAAAATTTTAACCAGCGAAGTAGGAAAACCCCTGCAGCAGTCCCGTAATGAACTGGCTGGTGCAAGAACGAGGATTAAGTGGCTCACGGAAAACGCGGAAAAATATTTATCGGACGAGTGGATGAGCACAGGAAGCAATCCCGAAGAAAAAATAGTGTATGAGCCGCTTGGTGTGGTCTGCAATATTTCTGCGTGGAATTATCCCTGGCTTGTTGGTGTGAATGTGTATGTGCCGGCACTAATGGCCGGGAATGCCGTTTGCTATAAGCCATCAGAATTTGCATCATTAACCGGACTGGAAGTTGCTTCTCTTTTTAAAAATGCGGGACTGCCCGACAACCTTTTTCTCACTGCAATTGGTGCGAGAGAAACAGGAAAAGCGCTGCTGGAAATTCCTTTCGATGGATTTTTCTTTACCGGAAGTTACCGCACGGGAAAATCGATTTATGAGAAGCTGGCTTCACGAATGGTTACCTGCCAGTGTGAGCTTGGAGGGAAAGATCCGCTCTATGTAACCGACGACATCAGCGATATCACATCGGTGGCGGCTTCCACTGCTGACGGTGCTTTTTACAATAATGGACAAAGCTGTTGCGCGGTGGAAAGGATCTACGTTCATGAAAAATGTTACGACCAGTACCTCGATGCATTTGTAAAGGAAGTGCAGTCATGGAAAACAGGATCGCCGCTCGAAGAAGGAGTTTATATTGGTCCGCTCACCCGCAAGGCACAACTGGAATGGATGGAGCAACAGGTTGCCGATGCAGTGAACAAGGGTGCCCAAATTCTTACTGGAGGAAAGAGAAGGTCTGAAAAGGGATTTTATTTTGAGCCTACCGTGCTCGCAAATGTGAATCATGACATGATGGTGATGCGTGAAGAAAGTTTTGGTCCCTTGATTGGTATCATGAAGGTGAAAGATGATGAAGAAGCGATTCGCCTGATGCAGGACACCGATTATGGCCTTACCGCTTCTGTTTATTCGAGTAATCAGTCTCGTGCAGAATCTATCCTCAAAAAAATTGATGCCGGAACAGGATACTGGAATTGTTGCGACCGCGTGAGTGCAGCGCTTCCCTGGAGTGGAAGGAAGAATTCAGGGATCGGTTCTACGCTTTCGCATACGGGTCTCAGGGCATTCACAAAAGCAAAAGCCTATCATTTAAAAACATTGTAGCCTATACGAACCGCAGGCCAGGCGACCCGAAGAGCAGGCTTTGCAAAGGAATTCACTCCGAAAACTATAAGCACATTCCTACTGTTTTATTTACTACATCTTCCAGTGCTGCCGACCGAAATTTTGCAGAAAGCTGGGGCACGCTTCATCACCAGGCCTCTTATTTTTTCTGAGCTGCAAGCACTGGCGCAGCGATTTTTAGTTCTCTGCACCCAAAGCGTTTCGGAGAATATGAAAAATGCCGCCGGCAGTTGATCGTTTCTATTATTGTATTTGAAAAGAAACTCTTTACCTCAGGGATCAAAAGGTTTTAACGCAAAGGGCGCAAGGAACGCAAAAAGAATACGCAAAGGACAGTAGTCTTTGCGTTGCCCTCTTTGCGTTCCTTGCGCCCTTTGCGTTAAAAATACTTATCTCAGTGAGCATATAGCTAACCTTAGTTGAAAATAAATCCGAATCCTTTCGGTAAAACAGTGATGCACGAATGATCGTACTTCATTATTTGTGATAACAATTGAGGATCGATGCCATTGACCAACAGTTGGATATTCACCTTGTCATAAAAACTTGTTCTCTCCCAATTCCCAATTCCAATTCCATTTAAGGCCAACACTACCAACTACTAACTATCAACTACCAACTATCTTTATTCCATGTTTTACGAATTCAACGGCATCAGGCCTTGTGTGGATGAATCGGCATTCGTTCATCCTCAGGCAGTGGTTACCGGAAATGTGGTGATTGGAAAAAATGTTTATATCGGTCCAGGATGCGCGCTTCGTGGTGATTGGGGCAGGATCATCATTTCCGATGGATGCAATGTTCAGGAAAATTGTACGGTGCATATGTTTCCAGGAGTTACTGTTTTGCTTAAAGAAGAAGCGCATATAGGTCATGGAGCCATCATTCATGGAGCAACTATTGGACGAAACTGTCTGGTGGGAATGAATGCAGTGATCATGGACGAAGTAAACCTGGGCGATGAATGCATTGTAGGCGCTCTTTGTTTTATTGGCCAGGGAGAGCAAATTCCCCGGCGCTCACTGGTTGTAGGCAATCCGGGCCGCATTGTTCGGCAGATCAGCGATGAGATGATGAAGTGGAAGCATGAAGGGACAAAACTCTATCAACAGCTTGCAGGTCAATGCCGGAATTCACTACTAGCCTGTGAGCCATTGAAAGAGTTCAACGAACAGACACCGCATTTTGAAATAGACTATCGTCCTTTTAAAAAAAATGATGGCAGTCCCTCATAAAAAACAATTTTGACGCATTAAAATTTAGTAACTTAAGTGTCCAATTAACGCGTAAAATAATTTTTATGAGAAGAGCTCTACTCCCGCTGATCTCCGCATTGGCTCTCGTCTTCTCCGCTAACCTGCATGCCCAATACGATCGATTTGCTTATGCCATTACAGACCTTACTAAAGATGGTTCGGGTTGGAATGCCCTTCGAAGACTGGACCTTCAAACCGGTGCATACAGTGAGGTTCTTCTGAATGGAACCGACCTGAAAACAACTGTGTATGATGCTGCTTCACACAAGCAACTGGTGCAACAGAACGACGCCCGCTTCGGCACTTTATTACAGGCACCTTTCAGCACCGGCGTTGCTGCTGCCGCCTACGACAGAAAAAATAAAAGGTTGTATTACACACCCATGTTCATTGACCAGCTCCGGTATATTGATCTGAAAACAATGAAAGTGTACTACGTCACAGGCGAAGCTTTTACGCAGTTTGGCAACATGCAGAACGATGAAGCAAAGATTGTGACACGAATGGCCATCACACCCGATGGTACCGGCTATGCCATCACTAATGATGGTAATTCCATGATCCGTTTCAGTACCGGCAAAAAAATTAAGATTGAACAAATGGGTCCACTGGTGGACGATGCTTCCAACAAGGGCATTTCTATTCACAATCGTTGCAGCAGTTTTGGTGGTGATATGGTGAGCGACGACAGGGGCGATCTTTTTATTCTCTCTGCCAGAAATCATGTCTTCAAAGTCAATACACAAACAAAGGTGGCTACACACCTGGGAAGCATTAGCGGCCTGTCTCCCAATTTCACAGTGAATGGAGCGGTTGTAGATGGAAATGGAGACCTTCTGGTGAGCAGCGCTGTGGATGGAAATACTTATTTCGTGGTAAGTCCGAAAGACTGGAGTGCAAAACCCTATCCTGCTTCCGGAGGAATTTTCAGAAGCTCCGACCTGGCCAACAGTAATTTTCTTACTTCTAAGTCTAACGGATATACCGAGAAAGAAATCAGGAAGATGATTGAACCGAAAGATAAATTTGCAAAGCTCATTTCCATTTATCCCAACCCGGTTACTACAAGTCAGATCACGATTCAGTTCAACAATATTCCACCTGGAAATTATATGATGGAGTTGCGTGATATTCTGGGCCGCAGCCTGATGCAAAGAAAAATTGCGGTACGTGCATCAACCGAAACTCAAACCTTCGATCTGGCTCAAAATAATGCAAAGGGCATATATATGGTGAAGGTATTCGACGCGGATAATTCATCTGTATTCAGCCAAAAGCTGGTGGTTCAGTAAACCTCTGAGCCCTCCGACAGAACGCTGGCCCGTAAGCCGGCGTTTCTTTTATCACGGATGTTCACGGATTGAGAGAGGATTTCACACCCGCCCGAACGTACCGTTCGGTACGGGCGGGGATTGATTATAATGATTTGAAGGATTTAATATCATCATAGATGAAGGGGTTTTGTACTCCGGATGGCGGCTGGTACGATTCTTTCGGGGGGTAACCTTATAGGTTTAAAAGACCTATAAGGTTACCCCCCGCAATCATTGTTCCAGCACCCCAATTTTTTTCCCTGGATCTCTCTTCCACCAACTACCAACTACTCCTTATTTTTGAATAGTGGAGAAATCAAACTTTGTAGATCAGATCAGGGTGTTTTGCAGAAGCGGACACGGAGGAGCAGGAATCAAACATTTCCGGCGCGATAAGCTTACTGCATTTGGCGGACCTGATGGAGGTGACGGCGGACGAGGAGGTCATATCATTCTGAAAGGCAACCGTAACCTCTGGACCCTGCTTCATTTACGCTATCATAAAAACCTGCTTGCTGAAGATGGTGAAAAAGGCAGCGATAACAACCGTACCGGCCGCAATGGAAAAGATGTCATTGTGGAAGTGCCCCTGGGTACCATCGCCCGAAATGAAGAAACCGGTGAAAAAGAAGTAGAGATACTTTTAGATGGAGAAGAAAAAATCTGGCTTCCCGGCGGTAAAGGTGGATTGGGCAATACCAATTTTAAAACACCCACCAACCAGGCTCCCGAATATGCACAGCCCGGACTTCCCGGACAGGAAGGTTGGAAAATCCTTGAACTAAAAGTGCTTGCAGACGTAGGACTGGTAGGGTTTCCAAATGCCGGCAAATCTACACTGCTGTCGGTGATCACCGCTGCAAGGCCCAAGATCGCTGATTATGCATTTACCACGCTCACACCACAATTGGGCATGGTTGAATACCGTGATGGACTCAGCTTCTGTATCGCCGATCTTCCTGGAATCATTGAAGGTGCTGCTGAAGGAAAAGGACTTGGCCACCGTTTCCTGCGACATATTGAAAGGAACTCCATTCTCCTGTTTTTAATTCCTGCCGATAGTAAGGATCATAAAAAAGAATTTGAAGTGCTGGTGAATGAACTGGATGAATTCAATCCTGAACTTTTGCACAAGCAATTCATCATCGCCATCAGCAAGAGCGATATGTTGGACGAAGAGCTGGTGAATGAAATTGAAAAAGAACTGCCCGAGAATATTCCACATATTTTTATTTCTTCCGTCACACAAAGAAATATACAGGAACTGAAAGACCTTCTTTGGAAGGCACTCAACGAAGAGAAGGTGGAAACTATTTAAAACCAACCAGCATTATCATTTGGAAGGATTAAACGCAAAGAGCGCAAGGAACGCAAAGATTTTTTGTGAAATCCCTTACGGGCTCGCGCCCTTGTGTTTAAGCTGTCTCTGCTAAATTTTTTTACTATCCGAAAAAGAACAAAGCTTGATCGGAACTTACAAAAATTCGCTCTCTTTCTCTTTCCCCACTCTTCTCTTTCGTCTCCCGATTCTTGGGACAGCTTGGCGCGAAACCCTAACTTCACAGCCATCAAATAAAAAAATGAATAAAGAATTATCCGGAAAGGTTGTCCGAAAGATGATGGAAAAAGATTTATTCAGCCAGTGGTTGGGAATACAAATTCTGGAGACAGCTGAAGGTTATAGCAAAATTGAAATGACCGTACGGCCGGAGATGATGAATGGATTGGGCGTGATTCACGGCGGCATCTGTTTTTCACTGGCCGATAGTGCCTTTGCTTTTGCGTGTAATAGTCGCAATAATCTCTCCCTCGCACTCGATACCAGCATTAATTTTACGAGGCCCACTATGCCTGGCGATCAATTAACCGCCGAAGCCAGGGAATTGCACAATGGAAAAAATACCGGCCTCTATTTAATTACCGTAACCAATCAACATGGCCACCAGGTAGCCTTGTTCAAGGGAACTTGCTTCAGAACAGGACGAAAACTGTATAATGAATAGTTTCGAGCTCAGAGCTGTGAGCTGTGAGATCGTTGCTTCCCATTAAAAATTTCAACTCTGAACTCTGAATTCCGAACTCTGAATTCCGAACTCCGAACTATAAACTATCCTTCTTCTGTTTCTTTCCAAAAATATTTTTCAGCAATGCTTTTCCTGTGCCTTCTGCTTGTTTCTTTAGTGCTTCAGCATTAAGAGGAGCTGCAGTTGACTGCGTAGTATCCTTGCTTCCGCTAAGTTTTTTCATCAGTTCTTCTTTGGCGCTGGCCATCAACTGTGTTTTCAGGGCTGTTACACTATCCTTCACCATTTTTTTAGAGCTGTCAATTTTTGCTTTGGCAAAATCAGTGGCCTGTTGTTTCAGATCGGCAGCCAGTGAAGAAGCAGACTCTTTTAGGTTGGTATGAATTTGTGGATTGGTGATGAATCCGCCCATATTTACTTTCAGGTTCACTACATCACTTGCCTTCACAGGAATACCCTTGCTGTTGGCTTGCGAAATAAGATTGTCCACCATTTTATTTCCCTGCGTACCCATCAAAGCCCGGGGAAGCTTGAGGTTGATGACATAATCGAGCGACTGGTCGAGACCGTGAGTGCCGCCAATTTCCATATCGATATCCTTTACTTTAATGTTGAATGGCTTCACCAGCACTTTTCCATTGGTGAATTCGATATAGTTCTTTACGTCTTTGAGTGAAATTTCTTCCAGTTGCTGCACGTTGAGTGCCGAAGCCAGCTTGTCGACCGGTGCAAATTTTTTCAAAAATCCTTCAATCAGGAATAGATTGCCATTTCCACTGAGGGTATTCAAATCGGGCATCATGTTGTCACCGAGCTTTCCATTCACGGTCAGTTTCGAACTCATTTTTCCTGCAATGAACTGTCCCACGGGCATTAACTTCTGTACGGTGTTGAAAGCATAAAATGTTTTTTGTACATCCAGCCCCTCTACATCATAGGTAAGACTGATATCTGGTTTCTTCTTGTCTGTTTTGGTAGAATAACTTCCATTGATATTCATGGTGCCATCCAGCGCATTGGCATGGATGTCTTTCAACCAGACTGTTTCATCTTTTATATTCATCGATCCGGTGAGATGATCGAGGTCCACTTTATCGTATTTTACTTTTTCGATCTCCGATTCTATTTCAAAGTCAAGATTGGCCGGGACCAGGAAGGGCCCTGATGCTTGAGTTGATGTGGCAGTTGAGCTGCTT
Source organism: Flavisolibacter sp. (assembly GCA_045805145.1). GTDB lineage: Bacteria > Bacteroidota > Bacteroidia > Chitinophagales > Chitinophagaceae > Flavisolibacter. The sequence continues at coordinate 27,980 of JBJMLU010000064.1, forward strand.
ATATCAGCAGAAGTGCTCATCCAGTCATTCAGATTCATTTGATCTGCTTTCAGATGAAGACGACCGCTGAGGGGCTGATTTTTGAGCACGTAGGCAAGAAGGTTATCTACGCTTCCGTTGGCAGAAAAATTTGTTTTCAGGTATTCGCCATCGAGCTGGCTAATCGTAATATTTTTTGGATTGAAGCTGGCCTTAACTGTATTGAGCTTCACTCCATCCGGATAATCTTTTGAAGCATAAAAGAAATGATCCAGGTTCACCATGCCTGCAGCGGCGAAATGATTGAAGTCCTGCTTTTGCATGGCGCTGACTGCACCTTTTACCTGCACGTCGGCTTGCAACAGACCATTCAGCCTGGTATCCTTATCCAGTTTTATCAATTGAGCCATCTTCGACAGGTCCAGTTTTCCTTTTGCACCTGCATCAATCATCATGTCTGATACCGGATTTTGCACCAGCAGATGAAAGTCGAAAGGATCATTGTCCATTTCCACATGTGCTTTGGGAATATCAATCACAGTATGATCTGTAACACCATCCGGATTGTTGATCTTCATTTCAAGGTTTATATTCTTTACTGGTTTTGGAAGGTCGGGATACTGGAAGAATCCATTCTTCACATCAAGGTTCAGTGCATAGGCAGGCATTTGGGTAGAAGAATAAATGCCCTTGATGAATCCATTGAGTACAGCGCTGCCGCTGGTTTTGATGGAAGCAAAATCCTTTTGATAGATAGAAGGAATGAGTGAAAGAATATTTTTAAAATCAGTTGATGGTGCATTGAATTTGATGTCCATGTTGTAGGTGCTGTCATTGGGCATCTGGAAGAAACCTTCTGTATTCAATTTCATGTCATTGATGAAGACCTTGTCCAACTTCCAACTGTATTTGCTGGATTTATTATCCATATCGAATGATGCATCGATGCGTGCCTTCACTTTGGAGAGATAAGCAATGCCGCCATAAATAAAACTGAATTGGTCGGCAGTGGTTTTTGTATTGAGTGTAAAGAGGTCGGCAGTAAAATCACCCTTGCCTTCATGCTCGAGGTTGACGATTTCTGTTCCCATTCCACTGCTTTCATCTTTATACAGGATGTATCCTTTATGAATAGAATATTTTTCCAGGTTCATCTGAAAAGAACCCGGCTTCGATGGAATTTGAGCCTTTGTGGTATCGGGAATCGTAATGTCCCAATTTGCTTTTCCGTTTTTCAGCACGTGCGCATAGATGTGCGGTTCCTCAATTTCGATGGAATAAATTTTATATGATGATCCTCTGATCACACTCATGAAGTTGAGCGCAGCATCAATTCTTTTTGCGCTGATCAAAGTGTCGCCAGAAAAATCATCCACTCCACAGAGTTGGAGGTTATCGAGGGCCACAGAAATTTTTGGAAAGCTGCGGAAGAAGGAAATATTCACGTCAGTGAAATCCAGTTTTGCGCGAAGATTGCTATTCACTTCCTTTTTTACAGCTTCGAGTATTTGTTTTTTAAACAGAAACGGTGCGAGGAGTAGAAGACCAATAAGAACTGCAAGGACAAGGAGGCTTCTCAACAGGATTTTTTTCAACATAGCTTTAGTTTTTCACTCTACCAGGATTGGAGGCCACAAAATAATATATGATTGGCTGATAACATACGCGGAGTTTTACGGGAAAGCACTCGTGGATCTACTAAGGGCTCGGTGGCGCTACGGGGTTTCACGCCAGGACGCGAAGTATTGAAGACGCAATCCCGCAGGTGCGGGACGCTTCGCTCACTGAGTGATTTAAACGCAAAGAACGCAAAGGACCGCAAAGGAAAATAATAATTGTTTTCGATCAGGACTTGCGGCTCTTTGCGTACCCTCTGCGCTCTTTGCGGTTCATCTTTCTTCCTATATCAAAAAATAATTTTTTCCGCACGTTCCAGGAAAGATTCATCTATGACTGCACCAAGTCCGGGCACTTCAGGAAGATCAATCACGCCTTTATCGAGATAACGTATGCCTCCGATCACGGGATCTTCCGTGAACATGAGTGGCGTATCAAAATCGCAATGAACAATATGGTCGTTGGATAGTGCCAGATGCGCAGCAGCAGTCATACCCAGTCTTGATTCCATGAATCCTCCCACTTGCATATGCATATTGGCGGCTGCCCCAAGTTTCGCAATTAGTGATGCTTTGTAAAAGCCTGAAGATTTTCCCAGCTTGATGTTGAACATCTGGCAGGCTTTTAATTCAATGAGTCGTTCTGCATCGTGTTCATCTCCGCAGGATTCATCGGCCATGATGGGAATGGGTGATGCGGCAGAGAGCTTTCCGAGTTCCATGAAGCGATGCCGCAGTATGGGCTCTTCGCAGTGTTCAATATGATAAGGAGCCAGTGCCTTCAACACTTGTGCTGCATTTGCTGCAGTTTGCCATCCCTGGTTGGCATCAATGCGAAGTGGATGATCCATTCCAATTCCTTCGCGAATGGCTTTGATCCTTTCAACATCTTTTTCTTTATTCTCACCCAGTTTCACCTTGATAACCGGAAAGCCTTCCTGTTTAAACCGCTCGGCATCGGCACGCATTTTTTCAGGATCGGACATGCTTACCGTCATGTCGGTCTCCAGAATTTTGTTTTTACTTCCGCCGAGCATCCGGTACAATGGAATTCCTGCGTGTTGCGATGCAATATCATGGAGGGCAATATCGAAGGCACTCTTGATGCTGGTATTGGCGTAGATGGTTTTATCCATCAATTCCGTGCAGGCGGCGATATCTAGAGCATCCTTTCCTTTTAATACCTGCGCAAAATATTGTCCCACGATAAAACAGGTGTCTACACTTTCTCCATTAATTGTCATGTAAGGACTGCATTCACCATATCCCGCGCAACCGTCGGCGGTGCGCAGGATCACCACTATATTCTGAACCTGGTGTATTGGTCCGAGAGAAATGATGAAAGGTTCTTTCAGGGAAATAAAAAGCTTGTAGATCTCCACTGACCGGATGGAAGTATCCATGGTAAAATTTGCGGCAAAGATAATAGAGAGAAGCTTCTGGCTGATAGCTGTTAGCTGTGAGCAGATGCATGAGAGTTATTAGCTGCTTTGCTGAATCGCAGAGAAAAAATGTACATCGCTAGAGGGAAGCTGTTAGCCGCCAGCTGTGAGTTTTTTGCAATGATGTAATGGATGATCGATGGTTCATTGTTTTGGAGCGTCTTACTTTTTGTGAGTGTACTACGAGGCGATCTTGTGACTGGTGCTCGCTTCGCTTGCAAGGAGATTGCCGCGCTGCGCTCGCAATGACGCCTAAACTACGATGCTCATTACCGGTTTTATTGCTGCCTTTAAGACAAGACAGTCTCGGACTTGGTGCTTGCTTCGCTTGCAAGGAGATTGCCGCGCTACGCTCGCAATGACGCCAAATCGAAAATGCTTTACTGTTTCGATCATACTTCTTAAGTTATTGCGTAAGTAACACCTTCAAATTATAAAGTAACAACTCAAATTATAAAGTAACACCTCAAATTATAAGGGATGGTTGAACCCCGTAGTGAGCATCTTAGTATAGGCGTCATTGCGAGCGCAGCGCGGCAATCTCCTTGCAAGCGAAGCGAGCACCAGTCCCAAGACCGCCTCGCTAGTACACTCATAAACAGTAAGACGCTTCAAACAATGAACCCTCGATCATCCATTACATCATTGCAAAAAACTCACAGCTCGCAGCTAACAGCTAACAGCTTCTCTCTCTTTCAATCTCCAAATAAAATCTTGATTCCTCCGCTTAATGAAAACAGAAGCGGTACGTTTTTGTTGCTGTACATGTAGGAAGAAGGATAGTCTGAAGCGGGAAGCCAGGTTCGGATATCGCCATAGAGATAAATATTTCCGGAAGCAGGATATTCGGCGCCTACACCCAGGTCGAGAATCAGACGGCGAAACTGTCCTTTTCCCACAGTGGGCGGAGGAAGATCATACAGCGAGGTATCCATCGTGGTCATGATATTGTTCTCAACCCTGAAAACTGAAACTCCTAATCCACCAAGTCCATAAAGGCTCCATGTAATTTCTTCATCGAAGGAACCTTTAAAATAATGTCGCCACCCAACGGAAAATTCTGTACCCTGCCAACGGCTTTGAAGCGGGTAAGTGTAAGTTGATGGAGTGGTCTGTGGCGACTTTGCTTCGGCGGTAACATCATTCCTGAACTTTCCATTTCGGTAATAATTGAACCAGATGTATCCTGTTTCTTTTTTACTAAAATGAAAATCGCCCTGAAATGTTTGACCAATAGCCCAGAACTGTTGGTCCGGGCTAAAATTGTGAGCGAGGCTCAGATCTGTTCTCACACTGAAACGGATCTGTGATTCTGCGGTGAGTCCGGTTAATAAAAGAAAACAGATCAGAATAGGTTTCAAGAACGGGGTTTGTGTAAAGATAGTTTGCGGTGAAAGAACAAACTACTTTATCGTCAATTCCCTGATCACATTCTGCGCCCCACCCAGTTTGTCGATGCACCACAGAACAAAACGGATGTCCACACAGATAGTGCGGTTCAGGTCTTTGTCGAAAGCAATCTTGTGACTCAGCGCTTCATAGTTGCCATCGAATGCTAACCCAAGCAATTCGCCGTTTGCATTGATTACTGGTGATCCGGAATTACCGCCCGTAATGTCATTGGTTGTAATAAAACAGGTAACAAGGTCATTCTTGCGCGCATCCTTGTACCTTCCGAAATCCCCGGCCCTGGCGGCTTTCAGGAAATTGTCGGGAAGATCGAATTCATAATCGCCCGGAATATATTTTGCCAGCATGCCCCTCATCGTGGTTACATAATCGTAATGAACCGCGTCTCTTGGATTATACGAAGCAACTTTTCCATAGCTTACCCTCATGGTGAATGTAGCATCAGGATACATGACCTTTCCGGGATTCATTTCCATCACACCTTTCAGATAAAGCCTTCCCCAGTCGCTGTTCCTGGTCAGGAATTGCTGGTAAATCGGAAGATATTTTCCCTGCCAGTTGCGCACAAAAGTGTTCGCGAGGTTGTAAGCAAGATCCTGCTGCAGCGCGTTTGCATCGGGGTTGTGCACAAACGCATTCCACCTGGCATCATCAAAGATCATGGTGTTGGAAAAAATCGCTTCTGCATATTTCTGGAAACTAGCTGGTTTGTCAAGTGCTCCATATTGATTGCGGATGGCGGTATACAAACCCTGTGGCTGCTGGTCTGGAGGAATATCCTTGTAATACATCTGAAGCACCGCAGCTACAATGTTCATGTCGGATGGTTTATTTTCCGATTTCAAAAATGCCTGTCTTTGACGGCTGGCACTTTCTACTGCCCTTCTAATGGTATCAGTAGGCGTTCCGGGTTTGACCAGCAAATTCTCTACCTGCATCAGGGTTGAAGCAAAAGCAAGAAGGGGTGAACCAAATATGCCTTCATTGATGTACTGACGATGCATGGCATAAGGCCTCCAGGCAGCATAAGCGGTGCTGAGGTCATTAAAAATATTCTGGTATTCAGGTTTGTTCTTTGCCCACTGAATAAATTTCTCTTCATCTTTCTTCTTCTGTCCATACACATCATACTTCAGTAATTCTTCCGTCTCACCCTTATAAAATTTCCAGTAATTAGCAATGCCAGCATAATCAGAAGCCAGTTGCAATCTGGTGGAAGGATCTTTTTTCATCTCCTCGAACATGTATTTAAGCCTCATGTCGCGGAGCTTCACCAGTGTTGGATTGAGGATCTCTGTTTCCATCTGAACACCCAGTGAAGACTCATAACGGTTGGTGCTTCCGGGATAACCATAGATCATGGTGAAGTCACCTTCCTTGACACCCTTGAGTGAAACAGGAAGATACCATTTGGGCTTCAGCGGAACATTGGAATTGCTAAAGGAGGCGGGACTTCCATCTTTAGCTGCATACACGCGGAAGATGGAATAATCCGCTGTGTGGCGGGGCCATTCCCAATTGTCCGTATCGCCACCAAATTTTCCGAGTGCTTCGGGTGGCGCACCCACGAGGCGCACATCGGTGTATCGTTGGTAAACAAACGCGAGGAACTGGTTTCCTTTGAACAGAGGACTTACTAAAGTTTCAATGCTTTTAGAAGGATCACTCATTCGTGCATTGATGGCTTTAATAATTTCTGCCTGCCTTGATCCGCGTTCCTGTCCCGATAATCCTTTCAGGGAATCAAGAACCAGAGAAGTTACATCATCAATGCGTAGAAGAAACCGGACGGACAGCGATCCACCAGGAATTTCTTCGCCATTATTTCGTGCATAAAAACCATCTCGAAGAAAATTATGTTCGATGGTGCTGGCTCCGGCAATCACGGCATAACCACAATGGTGATTGGTGAAGATCAGTCCCTGCGGACTTACCAGCTCACCGGTGCAACCCGTACCAAAGATCACAATGGCATCTTTCAGTGAAGCCTTGTTGATGCTGTACAACTGATCTTTCGAGAGCTTCAGTCCTTTTTTCACCATGTCGTTGTACACCTGTTGTCCCAGCAAAAGAGGAAGCCACATGCCTTCATCTGCAAAACTGCGGCATACGGTGAGCACCAAGGCAAGCGTGATAAAAATTTTTCTCATGTTCATATTTTTAAATCGTCAGGTCCAAAACTACGATGGACAAATTTCTTCGAAAAAATTTTAGCAGCATCAGGACACGATGGCGTCCTTATAGTTTTTGAGATAGTCGATCAGGTTCTGAAGCGTACCTTTTCTTTCCATGCCACCGGTCAGCAGCATTTCAATTCGCTGGCGGAAACTTTCGTCGGACGATTGTTCGCTGTAGTTTACGATGAACTGAAAGGTGTCAGACATCCTACGGTTATAGTCTTCGAGTTGTTCCCTGTATTGTTTTTGTGCGCCTGCGGTTTTGGGTAGGAACCTCGTTCTGAATCCTTCAGATTGCTCCATCTTGGTGAGCTGGTGAATGCCCCACTCGAGACTGCGGATGATGGCTTCGATAGTAGCCTGTTCGGGATTGAGGTTTTCTTCGTAAATGAAATCTTTTCTTTTCAGTTCGAAATTTTTTCCGAGGTACAATTTTTTGACCTGGTCGTCCATCGCCAGTTCTTCAGCAGTTCCATGTTTGAAAATTTTTCCTTCAATGAGCAGATAGGCGCGGTCGCAGATGGAAAGTGTTTCGGTAACATTATGATCGGTGATGAGGATCCCGATATTTCTGAATTTGAGTTTGGCCACAATGCTCTGAATGTCTTCCACGGCAATGGGGTCAATGCCTGCAAAGGGTTCATCCAGGAGAATAAATTTCGGATCTACTGCAAGGGCCCGGGCAATTTCTGTTCTTCTTCTTTCGCCTCCGCTCAGTACATCGCCATTACTGCGTCGTACATGCTGAAGCCGGAATTCGTCAATGAGCGATTCCAGTCGGTCCTTTTGTTCTTGCCTGGGCAGGTCGGTCATCTCCAGAACCGCAGTAATATTATCTTCCACACTAAGCTTTCTGAACACTGAAGCTTCCTGCGGAAGATAGCCAATGCCCATCTTGGCTCTTTTATACATCGGGAGCTTGGTGATGTTCTGGTTATTCAGGTAAACTTCTCCGCTGTCCGGGCGGATTAGTCCCACCGTCATGTAAAACGTGGTGGTTTTTCCAGCTCCGTTGGGACCCAGCAATCCAACAATCTCTCCCTGTTTCACTTCAATAGACACCTTGTTCACCACCGTGCGTGCGCGGTACTTCTTGACAAGGTCTGTTGTATGGATGGCAATGCTCACCTGAAATTTTCGTAAAAATAAAGGGAAACCGCCGTGGAATAATGATTTGGACGATTGCTTTTGTATTTCGTTAACTGCTTGCTATGTTTGCAGCCTCATGAAAGTAACGGAACATATTCAGCAGGGGAAAGGATCGCTTGTTTCTTTTGAAATTCTTCCGCCACTCAAAGGCAAGGGCATCAATGCGCTTTGGGAACACCTGGACCCCTTAATTGAATTCAAGCCTGGCTTCATTAATGTTACTTATCACCGCAGCGAAAGCATGTTCAAGAAAAAACCGGACGGCACCTTCGACAAGGTGGAAGTGAGAAAGAGGCCAGGAACAGTTGGAATTTGCGCAGCCATCATGAACCGTTACAAAGTAGATGCGGTGGCTCACCTCATCTGCGGTGGATTCAGCCGGCAGGAAACAGAAGATGCCCTCATCGACCTCAACTTCCTGGGCATTGACAATGTACTGGTGCTTCGTGGTGATGCTCCAAAGAATGAAACTGCGTTTGAGCCCGAGCCAGGTGGTCACCGCTATGCCATTGAACTGCTTCGTCAGGTAACCAATATGAACAATGGTATTTACATCGAAGAAGATTTGAAAAATGCAGTGAAGACAAATTTTTGCATCGGTGTGGCCGGCTATCCTGAAAAACATTTTGAAGCGCCGAACATGCAGAACGATCTGCAGTACCTCAAAGCCAAGGTGGACGCAGGGGCCGAATACATTACCACCCAAATGTTTTTCGACAACAAAAAATATTTCGACTTCGTAAAAGCCTGCCGTGAAGCCGGCATCAACGTTCCTGTTGTTCCCGGGCTCAAACCGATCAGCACCAAAAAACAACTCACGGTGATCCCCAGAACTTTTCATGTAGATGTTCCAGAAGAATTATCGACACAGATCCTTCGCTGCAAAACGGATGCGGATGTGGAGGTAGTAGGCACTGAATGGCTGCTGCAACAATCAAAAGAGCTGAAAAAATCAGGAGTTCCTTGTTTGCATTATTATACGCTTGGAAAACCTGCGATGATCTGCAATGTGATGAAAGGGTTATTATAAGAGAGAAGCTGTTGGCTGATGGCTGTTGGCTGTTTGTTGGAGCGTTTTACTGTTCGTGAGTGTACTACGAAGCGGTCCTGATGACTGATGCTCGCTTCGCTTGCAAGGAGATTGCCGCGCTGCGCTCGCAATGACGCCTAAACTACGGTGCTCACTACGGGGTTTTATTGCTGCTTTTAAGACAAGACTGTCTGATGACTGGTGCTCGCTTCGCTTGCAAGGAGATTGCCGCGCTTCGCTCGCAATGACGCCAAATCGAAAATGCATTACTGTTTCGATTATACTTCTTAAGTTATTGCGTAAGTAACACCTTTTGAGCTATTGCGTAAGTAATACCTTTTAAGTTATTGCATAAGTAACACCTTCAAATTATAAAGTAACACCTCAAGTTATAAGGCAAGGTTGAAACCTGTAGTGAGCATTGTAGCTTAGGCGTCATTGCGAGCGTAGCGCGGCAATCTCCTTGCAAGCGAAGCGAGCATCAGTCATCAGACTGCCTCGTAGTACACTCACAAACAGTAAACGCTCCAACGAACAGCCATCAGCCATTAGCCAACAGCTTCTCTCTTTAGTAGCTTCTCTCTCTCAATAATCTATTTACCACGTTCTCATTCACCCTTACCGGGTATTTCTTTTTCAAATCAGCTACCCAGTCTTTTTCCAGTTGCGCCTGATAATCGTTGATCACGAGTCCACGGGCTTCGGAGAAACTGCGCGGAGCGGGCTTGCTGTACACGCGGACGATATAGGCAAAAGAAACCGTCTTATCTGCTTTGTTGGTAACAGGCGAAGTGAACATGCCTGGACGCAGTGTTGCTTTTGCAGCATTGGGAATCTGTTGCAGTTCGAAGCGGGAAGAGTCAGCTGCGAGCTTTTCTCCAAAACTGGTGACCAGCTCATGCCAGGACTTCGGAGATTTTTTTACCTGGTCTGCAAAAGTTTTTGCAGTGCCGGCATCATTTGCATAAAAGATCACGGCATCGGCACTTTGCTTCCAGTTGTATTTCGACTTGTGAAGATTATAATAATTCAATAAGGCAGCACTATCCATTTGCGCAGGCCCCCATACTTCGCGCTGCATGATCTCGAAAAACAGATTTCCTTCTTTGAATTCATTTATCTGCTGGCGAAAATTTTCGTTGAATTGCTCCAGGTGGTTCTGATAATATTCAATAGCCATGGCCCGAACAAATTCATCCCAGATCTGTGGATAGGGTTTTACACCGCTTCCATCGGGTTTGTAACGAAACGTCTGAGTATAATTGATCCAATCCGCAACGGTAACTGTTTTATTACCTAATTGAAACAGTGGAGAATTGTTATTGAGATGGAGCTGCATTTTTGCAGGCTGGTAATTGATCACGCTATCAGAAAGCGCCCAGAGCTCCTGCGTGCTGAAGTTCGTTTTTTTAAATCCGGCATTTTTAATGACCCTGTCTGCCAGTGCCGCTCTTGTTGTTGCCATGCGGTCGCTCTGTTCCACTTTGTCGCGAAGCGATTCCATGTTCTTTGTATCGCTTCGGCTTTCTACAAGCGGAACTCTTGCCGTGCGTTTGACGATGTGGTAACCAAATGAAGTTAGAATGGGCTTGCTCACGGCTCCGTCGCGGGGCAGTGCAAATACCGATTGTTCAAAATCAGGATCGAACTGGCCGGTTCCAAAAAGCTGCATCTGTCCATTGGCGGCGGAAGAAACCATGTCGTTGCTGAACCGCGCGGCAAGATTTCCAAAATCATCTCCCTTTATAACGCGGTCGTATAAAGAATCGGCTAGTTTCTTTGCAGCGCTTTTCGTTTCCTCGTTGGAGCCCGGAGGAAAAGCGATCAATATCTGTGATGCTTTAATTTTCCCGGGATCTTTCCTTTCACCCAGGTTTTTGAAAATATGGTAGCCTGCTTTGGACCGGTAAACAGAAGTCTTTCCTACCGGTGTTGTATATGCGAGATTCTCCAGTTCATATGGAAGGCTGAAGACGGTGATCCAATTGAGATCACCACCATTGGTTTTTGCAGAAGGATCATCTGAATATTGGCGCGCCACGTCTGCAAACGGTACATTCGCGTCCAGTTTCCTTTGTGCTTCACCGAGTTTTTTCAGGGCAGCAATAGAATCTGGAACTCCATTTGGAAAAAGAGAAATAAATATGTGGGCCAGGTGAATGTCTTTCTGCGAGCGTGTGAAGGCTTCATCTACCAACCGGTCTACGCTTTCCTTGTCGTTGACATAAGAGGGCATGATTTGCTGACGAAGGTTTTCCAGGTCGGCGATCATTTGCGGCAGGGTGTCATAACCACGATCCTTTGCTTCCCTGATCTTGAGTCGGGAAGCAATATACAGGTCAAGGTAGTCGCGAAATGATTTTTCCGTTTTCAGGCCGGTATTATTTTTTTGCCAGGCCTTGAGAAATTCTTTGGTGGAAACCGAGTCGTTACCGTAATAGAAAATGGTTTGTGCTGAAAGAGAAAGGGACAGGAGCACAAAAAAAGCAAGTGCCAGTTTCTTCATAGTCTTTATTGGTTTTTCTCCCTGTGGGCCAGAATTTCATCTACCTGCTCCAGGGTCAATTTTTTAGCGATGATGCGTTTGTCTTTATCAAGGAGATACAAAGTAGGAAAACTTTGCACATCGTACAACTGTGCATAGCTGGGAATTCCGGCATTGATCCTTGCCTGGTCGTCTTCCTTCGAATAATACACATGCGTCCAGTCGCTGAGATGGTGTTCGTGAATAAAAGACATCCAGTCCGATTTTTTTCCATCGGTTTCCCTGGCCATTCCAAAAAGCTGGAGTCCCATCGATTTCCATTTGGCATGATAGGCACTATCTAGTTTGGGAACAATTTCCTTGCAATGACTGCAGGTAGGATCCCAGATGGTTACAAGGACGTAAGGCGCTGAAATGCTGTACAGGCTTGCCTTGCGGCCTGCGGTGTCGGGAAGCTCCACATCGGCTGCAGGAGTGCCCATGATGTTGGCCATGAGGCTGTAGGCCCGATCGGAGATGGTTTTCTTTCCGGCTGCCGTGAGCCAGGGATAATTTTTTTGCGAGAAATATCTTTCAAAGAGATGAACGAATACCGCGTCCTCCCACATGTATTTCTGATTGAGGTAACGGTTCACGAATTTGACCAGCAGAAAGCGCTGCATTTCCTCATTGATACTGGCATATCCCAGCATATAATCGAGTTCCTTGTTTACAGAATCAGCCGAAGGGTATACCAGCTGTTCAAAATATTTGTCGATACGGTTTTCAAAAAATGGTGTCCTCGCCAGACGGTCATCATAAAAACTAACCCCATCCCAATAATGGTTTTTAAAATAATGATAGGCAAACATTGAATCCTTTTTTGCCGCCGGATCATTGGTGGGCACTTCAGGTTCTTTCATGGCCTTCAGAAGTGTTGCCATGAGACTATTGGGCTGTTTGGTAATGATGTCGTTGCGATAGGCCTTGATCTTTTTATTGATGGATTCTATTTGCGCGGTGATCTTTACCGAATCGGATTTGGAAGAAGCGCTCCTGAGTTTATTGAGCGAGTCAGCGGCTCTTCCGTTCACCATCATGAATTGTTGGTAGGCTTTGAATCCGGAATTGTCGGGAGAATTCAGAAAGCTCACCTGATTGATGTGCGAAGTGTCGGCAATGATGGAAAATTTTTGATTCTGATCAATCAGGATCTCAAAATTGTGGGCCCGGTCGGGATAGCCTATTAGATAGATACCTCCTCCCAGTTTCTTGGGTCCCTTGAATACAGCTTCGCTCCGGTCGTTGAGTCGGGCCGAATCGATGATGGGCATCTGCTTGCCATAATAGTAGCCCAGGTAAACATATTGGTTCTTGAAGGGCTTGAGTGTAAGTTTTATTTCATAGCCCTGGGCAAAACAAACAGAGGCAGCCAGGGTGAAAAGGACGGTGGAGAGATATTTCATAAGACTGTTATGGCCATAAAAATATTATAAAAGCCGGCAAAGAGCCAGAATAAAGAAGGAGAACTTGGTTAAAGAGTTGCAAAGAAGAGTTCAAAGTTCAAAATTCAAAGTTCAAAGTCGAAAGCTCAAATTCGGTTCGGAGCCGGGAGTTCGGAGTTCAGAGTTCGGAGTTCGGAGTTCAGAGTTCAAAGTTCGGAGTTCAGAGTTCAAAGTCGGTGAACTACGGAGCGGTTGGTACTGCAGGTTGGCAGGGGATTGCTTACGCCTTCGCTAAAGCTGCGGCGTACACGGTCGCTTCGCTCGCAATGACGTTTACTGGTTCATGGTCACTGATAGCTGAAGAAGTATACCGAAGTATACTATTAATTCGAAGTTTATCCATGCTCAAAGCATAACACGAGGCAGGAATTATAAACGACCTCGAAACCCATGAACGTCATTGCGAGCGTAGCGCGGCAATCTCCTTGCAAGCGAAGCGAGCATCAGTCATCAGACTGCCATTGAATACTCACTATACACTAGTAAGCTTTACCTCTTTGCGAGCGAAGCGAGCCCTCTGCGCCTTCAACCCTTTGCGTCTTTGCGTGAAACCAAACTCCCGACTCCCGACTCCGAACCGAATTTGAGCTTTCGACTTTGAACTTTGAACTTTGAACTTTGAACTATTTTTACCGCGTGGGAAAAAACAAGCATATTGTACTGGATGAAGTGCTGGTAGAGAACTATGCAGCTGAAGGAAAATCGCTGGCGAAAAGAGATGGCAAAGTGATCTTTATCGAAAATGTGGTGCCCGGTGATGTGGTGGACATACGACTTTCCAAAAACAAAAAGGACTGGGCCGAAGGCTATCCCGTTCAGTTCCGGTCTTATTCGAAAGAAAGAGTAGAACCATTCTGCCAACACTTCGGTATTTGTGGCGGATGCCAATGGCAGATGCTGCCTTATGAGAAACAACTCCAGTACAAACAGCAGCAGGTGCTGGATCACCTCACACGCATTGGAAAGATCCCGCTTCCGGAGATGATGCCCATTGCAGGCGCCCCGGAAGACCGCTTCTATCGAAACAAACTGGAATATACTTTCAGCACCAGGGAATACATTGAGCCAGGAAGATTTGACAAGACCGACAAAGAGAAATCCGAGCACGACGTGCTGGGTTTTCACGCCAAAGGATTTTTTGACAAGGTGGTTGACATTCGTAAATGCTGGCTCATGCCCGAGCCCAATAATGATATTAGAAATACCTTGCGCGAATATGCGTTTGCGAAAAAATTAAGCTTTTACGACTACCGCGAGCACCGCGGTTTCCTTCGCAACCTTCAACTTCGGAGTTGTACTACCGGTGAAGTAATGGTCAATGTCGTGTTTGGAGAAGACCGTCCGCAAAAAACAGAGGCACTGCTTCATTTCCTTTCAGAAAAATTTCCGCAAATCACAACACTGGTCTATACCGTCAATACGAAGAGGAATGATTCTATCAGCGACCTGGAACCGGTAACGTTTTTGGGTAAGGGCTTTGTGATGGAGCAACTCGGAGAATTCCAGTTTAAGATCGGTCCCAAATCTTTTTTTCAAACCAACACGAAGCAGGCAGAAAAGCTTTATGAAATCACGCGCGATTTTGCGGAGCTTGATGGGAATCAGGTGTTGTATGATCTTTATTGCGGCACGGGAAGCATTGGCATTTTCTGCAGCCGCGGCGCAAAAAAGATTGTGGGCGTAGAATTGGTGGATGCAGCTATCCGGGATGCAAGGGAAAATGCATTGCACAATGGCATCGGTCACAGTCATTTTGTTTGTGGTGATGTCATCGATATTTGCAATCAGGGATTTTTTGAAGAGCAGGGCAGACCCGATGTCATCATCACTGATCCGCCCCGTGCAGGCATGCATGAAAAACTGGTACGCAAGATCCTCGAGATGGAAGCGCCGCTTGTAGTGTATGTGAGCTGTAATCCAGCCACCCAGGCAAGGGACCTTTCGCTGCTGGATGAAAAATACGAAGTCAGAAAAGTACAGCCCGTGGATATGTTTCCGCATACCCATCATATAGAAAATGTTGTTCAGTTAAAACGCAAATAAACAGATGAGCAATTTCAGATACACAAGACCGGACGCGTTTCCCCCTGTGATTAAAAACCTCGTGATCATTAATGTTCTGGTATGGATAGCGCAGAATATCCTGGATGCGAATTATCACCTCACCCAAAAACTTTCGCTTTACCCGATCATGCCTGAACAGCTTCGACGGATACTGGTGGAAAATAAAATATATGAGGAGTACGAACAATTCTATCCCTACCAGATCGCCACGCATATGTTTTCGCATGCGCCGCTTCCAGCCATTTATCATATCCTGTTCAATATGTTTGCCCTTTGGATGTTTGGAAGGATCCTGGAGAATGTTTGGGGCGGAAAAAGATTTTTGCTTTTTTATCTCATGTGCGGAGTAGGTGCAGCAGCCTGCCACCTCATTATTCAGTATTTGCGCTGCGAGCAATTGCTCAATATCATCCTTGCCAATCCGGATGATCCGAAGATTGCTACAATGATTGGAGCGGCGGCTCCGGCATTGGGCGCATCAGGTGCAATAATGGGCGTGCTGGCAGCGTTTGCCTATCTCTTTCCCAATACAGAATTATACATCATGTTCATTCCTATTCCCATCAAAGCCAAATGGGCGGTGCTGGGAATGGCGGCCATCGATCTGTTTGGAGGTGTGGCCAGCATCAACGGCGACAATGTTGCGCATTTTGCACACCTGGGAGGAGCGATCACGGGATTTATAATTGTACTAATTTGGAACAGGACCAGCCGCAAGAGGTTTTATTAGTGAATGGTGAATAGTGAATAGTGAATAGTGAAGGGAAAGTAAGGGAAAACCAATAAGGAGTAGCAATAAATCTTAATAATCTTAGGACCTTTGAAGGATCGAATCATTCACCATTCAGCATTGACCATTCCCCATACACCATTCATTCCTTGGCCGATAAATTGCAGCTTTCAATAACACCATGAGTTACTATCAGCAACAGAACAGACATCGACTTTCCGTAGGCCAGGATGGCAATTCACTAACCATGCTGATCGCCATCAACCTCATTGTTTTTGTGATACTGGCTTTTATTAAAGTAGTTTATTATTTCAGTGAAGCAGATCAGGGGCTTTCTGTTTTTTACCGTGGATTTTTTGACTGGGTTACCCTGCCCGCCGACCTTGATCGATTTCTTACGCGGCCATGGACCCTCATTACCCATATGTTCGTTCATGATACAAGAAATGTATGGCACATCCTGGGAAACCTGCTCTGGCTCTGGGCTTTCGGCTATATCTTCCAGGACCTTACAGGGAACAGAAAACTCATTCCCGTTTTTTTATACGGTGCTCTTGGAGGAGCCATTGCCTACATGCTTGCTTTTAATCTGATCGGTCCTTTGAAAGAATCACTTCCTACCGCGCAGGCCTTTGGTGCATCGGCTGGTATCATGGCTATCGCCATTGCTACTACCACGCTCGCACCCAACTACCGGATCTTTACCATGCTGAATGGAGGGATTCCTATCTGGGTCATCACTGTGGTTTATTTAATACTTGACCTGGCCATGATCCCGGAAAATAATCCGGGCGGACATATCGGTCACCTTGCAGGAGGGCTGGTGGGATTTGTATTCATTGCCCTGCTGCAGCGCGGAAAAGACATGGGTGCATGGATGAACAATCTGTACGACTGGGCCAATGATCTTTTCAATCCCGACAAACCCAAAAAAGGAAGGTCAGTCCGTTCTCAACTGTTTTATAAGGCCGGTGTTCAACCCTTCAAAAGAACTCCTACCGTTACCCAACAAAAAATTGACGAGATCCTGGACAAGATCAACCAGCGCGGCTATCATTCCCTCACCGAAGACGAAAAGGAAGTCCTGAAAAGAGCGAGTAAGGAAGATATTTGAGAGGAGTTGATAGTTGGTAGTTGATAGTTGATAGGAGGGAAGAATGATACGATACCGCGGCATTTATGTGATTTAATTTCATTTAAGATTTCTGCTTAAGCCAGATTCAATATTAATATCGGTCCTGTGTTCCTTACCAATACTGCCCGCCACAAGGCATCTCCTATCAACTACGAACTATCAACTATCAACTATTTTTTTATAGATTGCTTTTAAAAACTGAAGACCAGTAATACAATTCGATCAAGAGGAAATTACCATCAACCACCAACTAACAACCAATAACTCCTCATGCCCAGCTACCGGCGCTTCACCAAAATTTTTTTCCTGGTACTGAATGTGACCGCCTCTGTGGCCTTCCTTCTTGCCTGCCTGGCCCCCTATCTCAATCCAAAAAAATGGTGGTTCATTTCACTGATCGGGCTGGGATTTGCCTTCGTCATTGTTACCCTCATTGCATTTATTTTTTTCTGGCTCGTGTTCAAGGCGCGCTATGTGCCCATTTCGATTGTTCCAATGATCATTGGATGGAAAAGCATCATGGTGTTTTTCGCTTTTCACACGCCCCACAAATTCGACTACAACAAAAAGGCAAATGCACTTCGCATCGCCCATTGGAATGTGGCAAGATTTACCGAATGGAAAAGAAATAACAATAAGGGCAGCCAGACCAGACTGAAGATGATGGACCAGATCAAAGCGCAGAACGCCGACATTCTTTGCTTCCAGGAATTCTTCAGTTCTACCGATCCTGATTATTACAATAATCTTTCTTACATCAGCAAGGAGCTCGCCTATCCTTATTATTTTTTTGCAAGGGATTCGGAAGGACCCAGGCAATGGGGCGGACAGGTTATTTTTTCCAGACTTCCGATCCTTGATAGCGGCATGATCCGCTTTCCAAAACCCAGCATGCCGGAAACCCTGGTCCACGTGGATGTGGCGCTCCAGGGCGATACCATCCGGGTTTACACCACGCATTTGCAATCGGTGCAGTTCAGGAGAAAAGAATTTGAAGAGATCGAAAGCATCAAGAATACGGATGATGGAATTGTGGAAAATTCAAAGAATATTTTTTCAAAGCTCAAAAGAGGTGTCGTGCTTCGATGCAGCCAGGCCGACCTGGTGAAAAAAGAAATCAGTTCTTCCCCTCATCCCTTTGTTTTAACAGGCGATTTCAATGATGTGCCCAACTCCTATACTTATTTCACGATCCGTGGCGAGGACCTTAAGGATGCATTTCTGCAAACAGGATTGGGCGTGGGCAAAACTTTTTCCTATATCGCACCCACGCTTCGCATCGATTATATGTTCACCACCCCGCAATTAGAGGTGAAGCAGTTCAACCGCATTATTAAAAATTATTCCGATCACTACATGCTTGTTGCGGACTTGATGGTGGGGGGGAAGGGGTATTGAGGTACTAAGGTAGTAAGGTATTAAGGTGGAATTGGAAATTGGGAATTGGGGAGAGACGCTCTCTCTGCGAAAAACATCTGCATCCTCCTTTTTCTGCGGTAATCTCTGACCAACACTCAATCAGACCGCCTCTAAAGAACCACAAAGTATAAACCATAAAACTATAAACGGCTATTGGCCAACAGCCAACAGCCATTAGCCATTAGCTAATAGCTTCTCTCTTTTCCCTTTCTTTGCAATTATGAGCAGGCTAAGAGTGTATAATTCCTATATCAGGGACAAGGAAGATTTTGTTTCTCTTGTTCCCGGTCATGTAGGCATGTATGTGTGCGGACCCACGGTGAGCGGTGAAAGTCATCTGGGACATGCACGGCCCTATATCACTTTTGATGTCATCTACCGATATTTTCTTTCCCTTGGCAACAAGGTTCGATATGTGCGCAATATCACAGATGCAGGACATTTTGAAGAAGAGGGACGAGCAGCTGTAGACAAGATCTCCACGAAAGCCGTGATTGAAAAACTCGAGCCCATGGAGCTGGTTCAGAAATACACCAACCTTTTTCATTGGGCCATGGATCAATTCAACTGCCTTCCTCCCAGCATTGAACCCACAGCAACCGGGCACATTGTAGAACAGATTGGCATGATCGAAGAGCTGATCAGGGCAGGCTTTGCCTACGAGGTAAATGGAAGCGTATATTTTGATGTAAAAAAATATGCAGAAGGACATGACTATGGAAAGCTCAGTGGACGTGTGGTGGAAGACCTCCTGGAAACAACAAGAGACCTGGAAGGACAAAATGAAAAAAGGAATAAGGTTGATTTCGCTCTTTGGAAGTCGGCTCCGCCCGAACACATCATGCGATGGAAAAGCCCATGGGGTGAGGGTTTCCCGGGATGGCACATTGAATGCTCCGCTATGAGTACAAAATATCTGGGCACTCAGTTCGATATTCATGGCGGTGGTATGGACCTGTTGTTTCCTCATCATGAAAGCGAGATCGCACAAAGCACCATCTGCAATGGAGTAACGCCGGCACGTTACTGGATCCACAACAATATGATTACCATCAACGGACGGAAGATGGGAAAGAGCTATAACAACGTGATCAGGCTCACCGAACTTTTTTCAGGTGATCATCCTTTGTTGGAAAAAGCTTATGCTCCAATGACTGTCCGGTTTTTTATTCTTCAAACGCACTACCGAAGCACCCTTGATTTCAGCAATGAAGCATTGCAGGCTGCGGAAAAAGGACTGAAGCGATTGATGGAGGCCTATGAGTGGTTGCGCCAATCGCCGATGAATGGAGTGCACGTTGACAAGGGTAAATCAAATCCGGGGCTGAATGAAAAAGTTCAGCGGTTGGTCTATGAATTTGAAGATTTCATCAACGATGATTTCAGCACGGCCAAGATTTTGGCCAATATGTTCGAGTTGGTTCATGTGATCAATTCTCTGAAAGATCATTCCATTGCTCCAACCGAGCTCACTGCAGAAACGCACCAGCTACTCCGGGAAAAAATGAAATTGTATGTGGAAGACATTCTGGGACTGAGGTCAGAATCGGTCGGAGAAGCCAACAAGCTCAAAGGCGTCATGCAAGTACTCATCGATCTCAGAAAGGAAGCCCGTTCAAAAAAAGATTGGTTGACTTCAGACAAGATCAGAAATCAACTGGCGGAGATCGGCATCCAGCTCAAGGATGAAAAGGATGGAAATATTAGTTGGACCGTTGCTTAAGTTTTGGTCCGAGCGGAATTGGTTTCACGCCAACCTGTCCCGCCAATGCGGGAGACGCAAAGGAAAAAGGTGAAAAGAATTGTCTTGCTACAACTGGTGCAACTCGTGCAAGCTGTAATAGTTAGTATTTGACCTTCCGAAAGTGCAGTGCACGTGCAAACCCATCGTCCAAATTTCTTTAATAATTATTTTCCTGGCAAAGTCCCTTTACAAATTATAGGGACCTGCCAAGAAAATGACTAATCCGACCGGATTAAAATTTTGAAATGAAGGGAGCTTATGCGACCCTTTACATCAAATTATTGGTATACCTTCCTCCGTCCTCTCACATCTCACATCTCATCCACGAAGGCTCATTGAGACCCGTAGTTCTGGCTTTAATTTAGTTCGTCATTGCGAGCGAAGCGAAGCAATCTCCTTGAATGATTCAGCTAAGGTTATGTTCATGTAGTGTATTTTGAATCTCGTTTACAAATGTCCTGCTGAATAAAATTACCGGAAGTACAAGGGAGTGACACAACAAAAGCTGATAAGAGAATTGCAGCTGATTCAATAATCATCTTTAAATGAATGATTACATAAAACACAGTGGGTATGGTTGATCGTACCCCGGGTTTTTCACTTTGCCTTTTACTATTCATTTCCTGTTGGGGGTTATTAGAATAATAATTTTGCCAGCGGCAGATCTAAGTTCAGCTTATGTTGTGTCACTCCCTTGTACTTTCAGTAATTCTATTGAGCAAGGCATCGCTCAAGCGAGTGACAGCGAGTTGCTGCATGAACAAAACTTTTACGTGAATCAATCAAGGAGATTGCTTCGCTGCGCTCGCAATGACGAACCAAACTAAGGTCAGAACTACAGGTCTCAATGAGGCTTCGCGGATGGGAGATGTGAGATGTGAGATGTGAGATGTGAGCGGACCTACCGAAAACAAAAGCTTGTTACCTAACTGGATAATTTGGAAAGCAGGCCTTTGAAAAAGAGTTTTATTAGCAGGAGCAAGGAGGATAATGCAAACAGCGCGATAAAGAAGATATGCCAACCAATGCCAGTAATTAATGAGTGTGGAATATCATAAGGTCTATTCCTGCCGGTTATATTTTCAAACGGCAGTACATATAATATCGGCTAACCAATAATAATATTAGCGAAGAATTGAAATATTACAATGATTGTTTTTTTGGTCGACATCAGGCTGCTTTATCTAAACGACCTGAAAAATAATCAATGCAGGATGGCTAAAGAGAAATGCTGGCCTGAATGAACCAACAGCTAAAAGCTAACAGCTTCTCTCCTTACATTTACTGAATGGACTACATCTCCCACCTTTCCAAAGACAAGAAGCTTGCAAAGCTCATTTCCAATCACGAGCCATTCGAGTTAAAATTTCACCAGAACATCTGCCTGAGGCTTTGCGCTTCCATCATGAGCCAGCAACTTTCTACCAAAGTGGCACAAGTACTGCATCGAAGGTTTTTGGAATTGTATGGAGGCCAGGAGCCAACCCCGCAACAAATAGTGGTAACGCCATTTGAAAAATTGAGAGCCATCGGAATGTCCAATGCCAAGACACAGTACATATTGAATGTGGCGCAGTTTGCCATTGACCATGAACTATCCGATAGCAAACTCAAAAAAATGAGTGACGAAAAGATCACAGAGCTGCTTACTCAAATCAAGGGTGTGGGAAAATGGACCGTTGAAATGCTGCTGATGTTTACACTTGGACGGGAGGATATATTTTCTGTAGATGACTACGGCATACAGATGGCCATGAAAAAAATCTACGGGCTGAATGACAGTAGCAAAAAAGAATTGCGTGAAAAAATGCTGAAGATTTCTTCCAAATGGTCTCCTTACAGAACCTATGCCTGCCTGCATCTCTGGCACCATAAAGACAATACACCCGCCGATCCTTCTAAGAAGAAGCTCGTTCCTGAAAAAAAGAAAACAGTTCCTGCAAGGAAGAAAATTTCAAATGCAAAAAAGAAAGTTCTAAAATAAACGCTACAACCTGTGAGTTGCGAGATAGAGAAGCCTTTGACCCTGGCCAGAACGGTTTCACGCAAACCTGCCTGCCGGCAGGCAGGGACGCAGAGAAGTCAAGTCATGAAGATTGCCTGCGCTCACTGAAATATTTTTATAGTATCAGATGAAATAATATTATTCCGGAAAGTAGAAACAGCAAATCATAATTTACCTGGTTAACGCCGCCAAATACTGACGCCTTTAAGAATCCAACTGATTGAAACGAACGCTTCACAACTTTGGAGCTTTGCGTCCCTGCCTGCCGGCAGGCAGGTTTGCGTGAACCACCTCAGAACAGTCAGCGAACATCTCCGCATCCTGCTTTCTCCAGGGTGAAAAATTTAAAATAGAAAAAGCCGGCAGAGCCGACTTTTCAATAAGTTTGAGATGGAGGTTGTGTAGTCTTCTGGGTTTGGACTCAAACTTGGTTTTCCAGGATCGTTGGTTTTTTCAGGGATTGGATTTGGTTTTGGTTTGTTTTGGTTGCTGGTTTTTTCTTTGGATTTGGACTTTCTGGTTTTTCTGGATCTGGATCGTTTTGGTTTTTTGGATTTGGATCTTTTTGGTTTTTCTGGATCTGGATCAAAAACGTTTTATTCCGATGACAGAACAAAGATGGTAAAACAATTTTTCCCTTGATACTGCATTCGATCAACTATCGGAGATTTTCGACGAACGGAAAGGTAGATCTACTCTACGATCTTGAGTCGTTTTAACACTTCACTCTTGAGGGTTTTACTAATGGGGATGGTCTTATCGGCAATAGCCAGTGTATAATATTTGATGTCCTTCACCTTCTGAAGATTCACAATAAAGGAACGGTGCACTTTCATGAACGGACCGCTGCTCATTTTTTCTTCTACCATCTTCAGTGTGCTGTGTGTGACATAAGCCTTGTCTTCCGTAACATATTTTACATAATCACCCAGGCTTTCGATGAACAGAATATCACTGTAACGAAGCTTCACAAATTTGCCTGAGCTCTTGATATAAAAATCCTCTTCCGGCGTGGACTGTAATTCATTATTCAATTGCCTGATCTTGTTCAGTGCTGCAAGAAACCGATTATACTGAATGGGCTTTTTCAAAAAATCAACCACGTCATACTGAAATGCAGTATAGGCATATTCGGTCTTGGAAGTAGTGAGAATAACTTTCGGCATGTACGACATGCGATCCAGCAGCTCAAAGCCATTGATGCCCGGCATTTCCACGTCGAGAAAAAGAAGCTGGATCTCATCTCCATTAAGGAATTCAAGCGCTTCATTAGCTGTTTCAAAACTGCCGCAAAGCTTTGTTAGCCCGCATTTCTCGCAATAGGTTTCCAGGAGTTTGCGCGAAAGGTTTTCGTCTTCAACTATTACGGTTTTCATCTTCATTGGTCTTCGTGTTGTTGCAGGCGTTTGAGAACCTGACGCACTGCTTCGGTTGATTCATTGATTCTTTTTAAAACAGATTCTACCTGCTGCTGGCATTCCTTCAGGTCTGCTCCGGCACTGCATTTGTTCTCCAATTCACTGAGGTCGGCGGTAACCGCAGTCAGTCCTACATAACTGAAGCCCACTTTCTTTTTGTGGATCAATGAACGGAACTGCTCACGGTCGCCGCTGGAAAAACAATTATGGATAGATGCCAGATCGGAAGGAAGGTCGATCAGGTATTGCTCGAATATAGCCGCTGCTGTTTGGGTATCATTTTCATAAACAGCATCGAGGAAGGCTTTGTCCAGCCCTGTGTCGGCTTCAAAAACATTTTTTCCCATAGGATTAATAAGAAATCTTTAAGTACTATATGGATTTGAGTTCCAATATAGTTATTCTTCACTGATGATGCAAGCCCGGGAGAACACCGCAGACGTCCAGACTTCGGAGGACAGAGGGAGAAAGCGGTAGAAAAGCCACAGGTTAACGGACAGGAAGGGGAATGCAAAGCCGAAGTGGGAGGGTGCGATCATGCCGGGGGCTATTTACCGGTTCTAACTTACTCTTACTATTTTCGGCTATTCTATTCCGTTGTTTCCACCTCTTGCTGTTTGCCTCGCTCTGATGTCTGGCATCTCACCGCTGCCGCCCTCTCCCATCTGGCGTCTGCGGTGTGCCGTTTGCCGAATACCCCTGTGAAATATGAAAACCTCAGAGTACTTTTAAGCGTCCTATTCAAAAAATCCAGCATCCGATGAAAGCCATAACCCTTCATTTTTCAACTTCCCTTTTGTCATGTATTCCTGTTGCTCACAAACCACACCAGGATTCACCGGTTCTGGCTTCGCGCCTGCATTGATATCATCCCGATACCATGAAAAAAATTTATCAATCCATATTGAACCTGGGCATTCATGATGACATGCCGATCCACGAGTTTCATCGTGTAAAATTTTCCAATTTCCTGGAACTCTTTTCGCAGTTCTTCTACCTGTTTTACCTGCTGCTTGGCGTTTACCTTCAATCGACCTTCGTAATACTCACTTCTCTTGCCTTACTTGTGGCAGGGTGCATGGGTCTGTGGTTTAATCATATCAGAAAATACACACTGGCGAGGTCTATGTTCACCTCTTCCTTTTGCATCATCTTGCTGTTTGTGTGCAATAGCCTGAACATGGGCGAATTTTTTCTGGTCTTTTATTTTCCAACCTTTATCTCCTATGCTCTGTACTATGACCTGCAAAGAGATGTTGTGCCCGGATTGGTGAACCTCACTATTTCCATTGCTTGCTCCATTGCTGCATTTGTACTGCCTCACCAGCTTCTGTTGGCGGTGAACCTTGATGCAAAATGGTCGGGCCTGATTCACGTGCTCAATTATTTTCTGGCACTCGCCACCAGTCTGAATTTTATTTTCTTCATCGTTCAACATATCAACAAGACCGGCCGCACCCTCGTAGATGTATGGCAGGAAGCAGAAAAGCAAAAGCTTGAACTATCCGACGCCAAACAAAAAGCAGAATCGGCTGCGCAGGCAAAGTCGCGATTCCTCTCCAACATGAGTCATGAATTGCGCACGCCACTGAATGGCATCATCGGCACTGTGAATCTTCTTTTACAGGAACCCTGCATGCCAGAACAGGGACAACACTATAAAGTACTCAAGTATTCTTCAGAGCACATGCTGGGACTGATCAACGACATCCTTGATTTCAACAAAATGGAAGCAGGAAAAATTGAACTCATAAAAGAAGTGTTCAACCTCAAAAACTCCCTGAACAAACTATACGTGGTATTCAAAAAAAGATTTGATGAAAAAAATATTCGCTTTGAGCTACAGGTGGACGGTGGTCTCGACCGGGATTTTGAATTTGATGAGACCAAGCTGATTCAGGTGATCACCAATCTGCTTGGCAACGCTTTAAAATTTACCAACTCGGGTCATGTACTTTGCCAGGCAAAACTGGTTTCGGCCAGCAGCCGTGATGCAGAAATTCTTTTTTCTGTTCAGGATACAGGCATCGGTATGAGCCTGCAAAAACAAAAGTTGGTGTTCAATGCTTTCGACCAGGGCGAATCATCTACGACGCGCAGATATGGAGGAACGGGTCTTGGACTGACCATCAGCAATAAAATTGTGTCCATGTTCGGAAGCGAGTTGCAGCTGAGTAGTGAAGAAAATAAAGGAAGTAATTTTTATTTCAGGCTCACTATGCCTCTGGCACAAGTCAGTACCACCACTTTTGTCAATGAAAAGAAAGTAGGAAGTCTGGAGAGTCTAAAAGGATTCCGTGTGCTGGTGGCAGAAGACAGTGAAGTAAACATGATGATCACACGCAAATTCCTGCAGCGTTGGGAAGTGTCTTTGTATGAAGCGAAAAATGGGCTGGAGGCGCTTGATTCTTTCCGCAGTCACGAATTTGATCTCATGCTCATTGATTTGGATATGCCATTGATGGATGGATACGAAGCCTTGCAGGAGATGAAAAAGATCAAGGGCACCGTACCTGCAATTGCTTTCACCGCGGCTGTTCTTCCCAACATGAAGGAATATCTTTCGAAGAAAGGATTTGATGACTTTATCCAAAAGCCCTTTCGTCCCGAAGACCTTCACAATAAAATAAGCGCCTATTTTAATCGTTCTTCTGCTGGCGAATCAGCGAAGAAAGAGAGCGGAGAAACAGAGCGAAAAGCGGGTTAACTACAGGGCAGTCCTTACTTACATTCTATTTATTGCTTTTTAAAATTCAAAATTTTGTTTGAATTGGATTGACAAGCCTCATAATTGTGGGATGATAAGGTTTTCGAAAGAAGCGAAAATTTAGAAAGATTTACTAAACGCAAAGAGCGCAAAGAACGCAGAGGAACGCAAGGGTTTATATTCTGTGCAATCCAGGTACTTTGCCTTCATTGCTTGCGTTCTTTGCGTCCCGTGCGTCCTTTGCGTTTAAAATTCTCCTCCAACAAATCATTTTCGAGTGAATCTTCAAATTTAGGAACCATCAAATAAGCACGAGAAAAGACCGCCTTGTAATGAAACCCGCTCTTTTTCTCTTTGCGTCTTTGCGTGAAACAAATCACTCGCCCTTAAAAGTTGGTTTGCGTTTTTCCAAAAAGGCCTTCACGCCTTCCTGGTAATCGTGAGTGGACGATGCTCTTTCCTGGAGCAGTTCTTCATCGTGCAGCTGGTCTTCGTAATTATTGATCAAAGAATTATTCAGTGCCAGCTTGGTGAGTGCAAGTCCCCTGGTGGGCATTTGTGAGAGTACTGAAGCAATTTTTTTTACTTCTTCTTCAAATGATTCATCCGGAAAGACCTTGTACACCATATTCATTCTCTCGGCTTCCTCGGCCGGAACTTTTTCTGCGAGCATCATCAGCGCTGTTGCCTTTTGCCATCCAATTAAACGCGGAAGAAAATAGCTGCCGCCGCTGTCGGGCACGAGCCCGATTCGCGAAAAGGCCTGCAGGAAAGAGGCAGAACGTGCAGCCACCACAATGTCGCAACAAAGAGCAATGTTGGCGCCTGCACCGGCAGCTACACCGTTGACTGCAGCAATTACGGGCTTCTCCAGTTTTCTGATCCTCCTGATAATGGGATTGTAATGTTCCTGGAGGATCACGGTTACCCCTGGACCATTTGGATCCATGGCTTCATCAAGATCCTGTCCGGAAGAAAATGCCTTGCCGATGCCGGTGATCACCACGCACCGTAGTTTTTTTTCTGAACAGGCATCGAGCTTCTCTTGCAGAAGTAGTGACATCTCACGGTTGAATGCATTGTATTTGTCGGGCCGGTTCAATTTGATCCAGGCGACGTTTTCCTTTATTTCAAATAAGATGGAACTCATTTTGGAAAATTTGGATGATGCAATACTTCCATGGCCTGATTGATGTGCCGTTGTTCATGACCGGCGAGTATGTTCATCGCATCTTTCAGGCTATAGCTGATGATAGGACTAACAGGTGAGGCCATGAATATTTTTTCTGTATTCAGATTCTGAAGTTGTTTGAAATAGAATTTCAGGGTATCCTGATGATGGGTGAACTGTTGTACAATAGTAGGTGGAATATTGCTTGAGGAAGGTTCGAATATTTGTGGGTTCTTGAATTTTTTAGTCGGCGTAGGTCCGAGGGTTTTGATTCCCATTCTTCCAAAGAATTTTTTCAGTGGATTGACGCGTACACCAAGAGAAGGTTGATAGCTGCCCTGGATCATCCGGTCGAAAACGGGAAAATAAGTGGAGTTGGAAACCACCAGGTGGTCAAGGCATTGAGCGATGCTCCATTTCTCGGGCGATTGTTTCCAATTGAGTTGCTCCGAAGAGAGCAGTCCAAAATTCTGCCTCGCCTGCTGATCAACAGCATCCAGTTGCGCTATCAGGTCCATATTGAATGGTTTTGAGAATTGAAATTATGGAATTCAAATGTTGTTTCGCGCAAACCTGTCCCGCCAATGCGGGAGACGCAAAGAGTAATTGATAAAGAGTTCAGGGAAGGGAAATGTAGCTAAATGGAGATTTTAAGAGTCTGTCTTTCGTTAAGGTTATTACCGGGCTGCATGTTAATTTTTATTTCACCTCGTCTGCAAATATGTTATGGTCGTTTAGAAGCGGTCTCTGTGAAAGGCACGGCTACAGGCGATGTAATCGGAAAATTTCTTCATTGAGGGTAGATAGTTTTTCAAGGCCTGGTGATATTGATGCTTAAAAATAGGGGCTTTCATTCGAAAATTTTTTAAAGAAGCACCTTATTAGGTTCCTGAATCCAAGCCAATTACAGCTCCAGTCCGTTCTTTCAATAATGTCTTCATTTAAATTTAATTTATAGTAGTCGGTTGTTAAACAGCTGCCTTTGTTTTTAATATGTTCAAGTTGCTCAACGAAAACATAAAAAGTCTCAAGTTGTTTTCTGGAAATGGAAGTCCTTGTCAAAAAACGACCGGATGAATCCAAACTGGCAATAATCGAACCTCTCTCATGGGTTAGGGTAAGCCGGTATGAAACATAATTGAAGCAACCAGATGAAACAAAATTGACCGTGGCAAATGAATCTTTTTCGTGTTTAGACAAATAATATGCAAAGGCACAACATCCTGAAGCCAGAAAAATCCAAATATTTATGATGATTTTAGTGATGCTCATAAAAATAACTGCTATCCGTCCTCGTACCGTCTTCTTATTTCTCATTGACTATGTGCTGATTGCTTTTCTCAGTGGCATTTAAAATAATCAAAACTTTCCTGGCAATCGAGACAGCGATAGAGTGCCTTGCAGGCTGTGGATGAAAATTGAGAGATGAGTTGTGTATGGAAAGAATGACAACGCGGGCAGGACACGGCTTCTTCGCGAAACATTTCTGAAGTGCAGAATTGTTGGCGCGGATTGGGAGGAGCAATACCATAGTCCTGCAGTTTCTTTTTTCCTTCTTCGCTCATCCAGTCCGTGGTCCATGCAGGAGAAAGCTGTTGCTCGATTGATACATTTTTGAAACCCTTTTCCATCAGCTTCAAACGTATGTCCATTCGGATCACATCCATGGCAGGACAACCGGAATATGTTGGAGTGATAACGATCTTTATTTCTTCGCCCGAAGTATCCACCGAACGTACAATGCCCAGGTCGATCACAGAAATTACCGGGATCTCAGGGTCTTTTACTTCCTCCAAAAATTGCCATATCGCTTCTTTTTCAATCACCAGCTCAGGTCAGGATAGGTTCTTTGAAGATATTGCATTTCGCTCAGTACATAGCCCAGGTGCTCTGTATGCCTTCCTTGTTTTCCACCTGATTGTATCCATGTTGCGACAGGAATTTCGAGTCCGGCTTCCGAAAAAACCGACTGTATCTTATTTAACCAGTCTTCTTTCAATGAAGCAGGATCAACACCAGCGCCTTCTTTTACGGCCATCGCTTCAAATTCCGATGACTTAAAAAGTTCACCGGTAAAGGGCCAGAGTTCAGAAAGTGCAGATTCGATTCTTCCTTTGCTTTCTGCAGTTCCATCTGCCAGTCGTATCACCCACTCGCTGCTCCATCGCAAATGATAGCTCACTTCCTTGATTGATTTTTCTGCAATGCCGGCAAGCGGAGCTTCAGTAGAATTTTGAAGAGCTGCATACTGGTAAAACTGGAAGCTGCTAAAAAAGAATTGTCGCAAGATGCTAAACGCCCAATCACCCTTAGGCAACTCGCAGATCAGGTTATTCAGGTATTGAGGTTCTGTACGCAAAAAAGCCAGGTCATCTTCCTGCAGTTCGCGGTTATATTTTTTCCAGGGTTGCGGCACAAGTCGTTCTACATCCTTTTTATCAGTTGCATTCATCTCATTGTATTTTCCGGCTGCATACTGATAAAAATTCCTTGCCTGTCCCAACAGGTCTAGTGCAATATTGGTGATGGCGATATCCTGCTCCAACACAGGTCCATGCCCGGTCCATTCGCTGTTTCTTTGAGCCAGTATGAGTGCGTTGTCGGCGAGATGGAGGGCGTAAGGGAACATGTTATGGAATTGGGAATTGGGAATTAGGAATTAGGAATTAGGAATTTGGAATTTGGAATTAGGTTCATCTTATATACTATGAAATTATCAATGGTCGCATCTTTTAATTGAATAGATTTCTGAACCGGATTTTGACGATCATCTGCATATTTAATGAGTGCTAGCTTTGGTGATTAAGCCATTTTTTTTGTCAAGATAATGGATGTATCCATTGATTAACCTGAATAAGGTTTCGCAAAGATTTTCCATCTCGTCAAATTTTTCTTTACCAATATAGTTTTCTTCAAGGGCGATCATCAAATGATCCAGAGTTTCGGTAACCGATCCCCTTGCCTGAATAAAAAAATGCTTTGTATCCGTAAAAGTAAATCTGCCATAACCTTCTGCAATATTGTTGGTTACCGATCGCGCTGATCGCCTGATTTGTTGCGCCAACATATATTTTTCTTCGTGAGGGAAAAATTTTACGAGATCGGAAACTTTAATTCTTAATTCTCTTCCTTTTTTCCAGCAATCCAATTCCTTGAATCCTTTATACAATGAAGCTTGTGCCATAAAAAATGATTTGTGCACAAACTACCAATTCCCAATTCCTAATTCCGGTGAAGAAAACTCCGAATAACTGAGAAATTCCTCACATATGATTTAACTCCTCCGGAAGATCATAAAAAGTGGGATGGCGGTACACCTTATCATTGGCGGGCTCGTAAAAGCTTTCTGCTTCGTCGGGATTGGAAGCGTGGATGTATTTGCTTTCGACTACCCAGATGCTTACCCCTTCCTGCCTTCTGGTGTACACGTCTCTTGCATTTTCAATGGCCATCTGCGCATCGGTGGCATGCAGCGAGCCTACGTGCTTGTGATCAAGTCCCTGCTTGCTTCGAATAAAAACTTCCCAGAGCGGCCATTCTTTTTCTGGCTCCGATTTTCCTCCGCTCGCATTGTCGCCGGGAATATCTCCGTAAAAAAATTTTCTTGATTCAATTGACATCGTATAGAATTTATGCGGTACCGAAAAGAGATAGTTGAAAACTTGCGAGCCGAGAGCCATGAGAAGCTTCGAGTAAACAGTACTCCCGTTCGGAGCTTCGTTATGCCGCCTTTTGATTGTTTTTAGCAGCTCTCTTTTCAGCATGTGCTTTTGCTGCTTCTCTCACCCATGCACCTTCTTCCCAGGCTTTTTTTCTTGCTTCGAGTCGCTCCCTGTTGCAGGGACCATTCCCACTTACTACATTCCAGAATTCTTCCCAATTGATCTTTCCAAAATCATAATGACCACGCGATTCATTCCATTTGAGGTCCGGGTCAGGAAGCTCCATATCAAGAACCTTTGCCTGTTCGGCAATCATGTCCACGAAGCGCTGACGCAGTTCATCGTTGCTGAATCTTTTGATCTTCCACTTCATGCTTTGCTCACTGTGCTGCGATTCAGTATCGTGCGGACCAAACATCATCAGGCTGGGCCACCACCACCGGTTGATCGCGTCCTGGCACATGGCTCTTTGCTCTTCACTTCCCCGACTCAGCACCAAAAGAATTTCAAAACCCTGGCGCTGGTGAAAACTTTCTTCCTTGCATACACGGATCATTGCGCGACTGTAAGGACCATACGAGGCGCGACAAAGAGGAACCTGGTTCATGATGGCTGCACCATCAACAAGCCAGCCAATAGCACCCATGTCGGCCCAACTGAGGGTGGGATAATTAAAGATGGAAGAATATTTTGCCTTGCCGCTGTGCAGCTGCTCAATCATTTCATCGCGTGAAATGCCCAGCGTTTCTGCAGCAGAATAAAGGTAGAGCCCATGCCCGGCTTCGTCCTGCACCTTGGCAATGAGGATCTGTTTTCTTTTTAAAGAAGGAGCACGACTGATCCAGTTGCCTTCAGGTAGCATTCCTACAATTTCACTATGTGCGTGCTGACTAATTTGCCTGATGAGGGTCTGACGGTATTTTTCCGGCATCCAATCCTTCGGCTCAATGCGTATTTCCTCTTCAACTTTATCCTGAAATATTTTTTCTAATTCCTGTACAGACATAAGGCAAATCTACAAAACAAAGGCCCGGAAAGAAAATAGACCAGGTTAAAATCGCGAACCGCAGAGAGAGCGTTTCACGCCAACCTGCCTGCCGGCAGGCAGGGACGCAAAGAGTTGAAGGCGCAAAGAGTTTTTATTCCCTTAATTGTGTCATTCTTACAGGCAGCGAGTTTTATTATAATCCAAAAACTAAGTAAGACGGGTCAATATCCTGTGGGATTTATTTAAGCTAAAGCAAATAAAATTCCTTTGCGTCCCTGCCTGCCGGCAGGCAGGCTGGCGTGAAACACTCTTTCTGCGTGCTACTTTCTGTGCGGCTAGCAGCTCTTTATTTTGAATCGAAGTCTACGCTCACGGTCTTTGTTAGGGGATGCGATTGGCAGGTGAGGATATAGCCCTTTTCTACTTCTTCCGGTTCCAGTCCCCAGTTCACATCCATGTGTACTTTTCCTTCCGTGAGTTTTGCCTTGCAGGTCGTGCATACACCGCCCTTACAGGCATAGGGCAGGTCGGCGCCCTGTTTTAGTGCCGCATCCAGAATGCTTTCACCTTCATAAGAAAGTTCGAAATCGAAAACTATTCCATCGAGCTTCACATGCAGTTGTGCAGAGGGCGCCTGCTTTTCAGTGGGATGTGAATGGTTTTCAGCAACTGATTTTTTTTGTCCTGGAATGGTGAAGAGTTCAAAATGGATTTTTCCCGAGGGAATTCCTTTTTCTATAAGATAATTTTTAATGCAGAAGATCAGTTCTTCAGGACCGCATAGAAAAAATTCATCGGAATGGCGCAGGCTAATGAGCTTGTTGAATAAAAAATTCAGTTTGTCCGGATCAATCCTTCCGTTCTGCAGTGGAATATCCGATTTTTCGCGGCTAAGGATATGATACACCCGGAAGCGGTCGATATATTGATCTTTTAGTGCTTCTATTTCTTCTTTGAAGATGATGGAATTTTTTGTGCGGTTGCCATAGACCAGCGTGAAGCGGCTACCAGGCTCGGATCGAAGGGTGGTCTTGATGATGGAAAGAACGGGTGTGATACCGCTGCCGGCAGCAAATGCCACATAATTTTTTTTATTGGAAGGATGAAGCTCGGTGTAAAAATTTCCTACCGGAGGCATGACGTCGAGCGTATCACCGGCTCTGAGTGATTCGTTGGCCCAGGTAGAAAATATTCCTCCTTCCACTTTCTTCACCGCCACGCGAAGCTGGTTGTCGAATGGAGAACTGCAGATGGAATAGGTGCGTCGCACTTCTTCACCATTCAATTTACGGCGCATGGTAAGGCTTTGTCCTTGTGTAAACCGAAACACATCCTTTAATTCTTCAGGAACATCAAAATAAATGGAAACGCAATCGTCGGTTTCTTTTTCAACCTTTTTTACGCGGAGCGAATGAAAATGGATCATAGGAATGGCCAAAGATAGAGGAGTTTCCAGTTTATGGTTTCTATATGTGGTTGTTTAGATCGAAGAGTTTATTGAGTGCGATAGAGATTGAACCGCTGACTTGCGGCCGAAACCTAGCGAAGGCGGGGAAGGGAGGGCGCGGAGGTTTCGCAAAGCCGGTTTCATCCAAACCCTGTCCTAACAATGAGGGGACACAAAGGTTTTGAAGGCGCAAGGAATTAACCGCCCCGGAGGCACTGATGCGAGGAGGTTCTTTTGAAAGACGCCGAGGTTCCTACTGGTGTTGGGTATCGCGATCCACCGAATATGATCTCTGGTAAATAAATCCGCGCGAACACGGAAGTCTATCAATCCTGGTCTCTCCATCCAATCAATCCAGGTAATCACTGTTCGTGATTAAAAATAATTTAGGTTTGCACGCCGATTTGAAGCAGGACCCGCGATAGGGCACCGCTGCTTTCTGCAATTACTTCAAATATTATATGATATGTCTTTGATTGTGGTGGGCACCATGGCCTTCGATTCCATAGAAACACCTTTTGGAAAAGCTGACCGGATCATTGGTGGATCGGCAACCTATGTAGCCTTTGCGGCCAGCAATTTTGTTCGACCAGTGCAGCAAGTGTCCATTGTTGGATACGATTTCCCTCAGGCCGAACTTGAAGAGCTCAAAAGAAGGGGCGTTGCCACAGAAGGCGTAGAAATCATCAAGGACAAAAAATCATTTTTCTGGGCAGGGAAGTATCATATGGACATGAACACCCGCGACACGCTGGTCACCGACCTGAATGTACTGGCTGATTTCAATCCTCAGATCCCTGATTCCTACCAGGGCTCTGAATTTCTGATGCTTGGAAACCTGATGCCACGCATTCAGAAAGCCGTGATCACACAACTCAGGAAAAGACCCAGGCTCATTGTTCTTGATACCATGAACTTCTGGATGGAAACCGCGTTGGATGATCTCAAGGAAGTGCTGGGAATGATTGACGTGCTGCTGGTAAATGACAGCGAAGCCCGAGAATTGAGTCATGAACATTCAATCGTAAGGGCAGCGAGAAAGATCATGACTATGGGACCGCGTTATCTTATCATCAAAAAAGGAGAACACGGCGCTTTGCTTTTCCACGGCGACCAGGTGTTTTTTGCGCCGGCGCTTCCTCTCGAGGATGTATTCGATCCTACCGGGGCCGGCGACACATTTGCAGGCGGATTTATTGGACATCTTGCCAAGACAAAAGATATTTCATTTGAAAACATGAAGACGGCCATCATCGTAGGATCGGCCATGGCCAGTTTCTGCGTCGAAAAATTCGGAACCGATAGATTGAGAGAGATCAACAAATCAGATATTGACCGGAGGCTGACTCAGTTTAGAGAGCTGGTGAATTTTGAAATTGAACTCGGATAACGAGAGAGCGAAGTGCGCAGATCGAAGGGCGACGTTTCCTGTTCTTTCGCTTCGCTCTCCTCACTGTTTCTCTGCTCTGTTTCTCCGCTTCTTGCCCTGTTTCTTCTCACTGGCCATTCATAGTCTTTTCGCTAACGCAATGGCATGAGTGAATGTTTTGGTTTTCCCCTGCAAGTTGAACACCTGGGTGCAAATGACATACCATCCCGGACGGAGCTGTTGATTGTTTTCATCCAGTCCATTCCAGGTCCAGCTTCCCTTAATCCCTGCAAGCTCATTTTTAACCAACCTTCGTACCGGTCTGCCTGATGCATCGAAAATAGAAATGCTGACCACCCATCCCGGTTCATCAAACTGGTAATAGATGGTCTCGAGGTCATCGATGCCATCATTGTCCGGCGAAAAAATTTTAGGAGTCAACAAAATTTCTAACTGCGTATCCGGCGGAGGATGGAACTGAGAATTTTTATATCCCGGCGTTCCATATCCCGCAGTGGATGCCGCCGAATGCCAGTTGCTGCTGGATTGCGAAGGTCCGTCGGGAACCAATCTTTCTAATGATATTCCTTCCGTTTGTCCGAGCAAGGCAAAATGCCAGTGATCTGAATAATCTACTTCGTCAATGATCTTGCCCTGGGCATTGGTGAGCACTACAGCGCCGCTATCATCGGGAAATGAAGGCAGAGAACTCATTTCAAGAATCCGCGAAGCGTCGGCAACAAAATATTCTTTATGCAGAGAAGATGCGTCGGTGGTAAGGACCATGTATTCTTTTGGAAAAATATAAAAAGGCGATGCGCATAACCGTTGCACGGAGCTCACTGCACCACTCACTCGGTTGGCAATGTATAGTTGTGAAGCATCAACAATTTTATTCGACCGGTTAAACAGTTCTATATAATCTGATGCACCAGGCCGCGGGTTGAAGAGGATTTCATTGATGATGATATCCAGGTGAAGCGGGTCAACAGATATTCCGGCTTTGGCTTTGTTGTTTGCGGCAATTTCGTTTCCCCTGCAGTCTTTCACATGGGTTACCGTTAATGTATCTGTTTTATTCTGCAGTGGAGATGAAAGAATAACCAATACCTGGGAAAATAAAGGAGCAAGCGGAATGGCTGAAGAAACTGTAAGTGAACGGCTCAACAGAAAATTTTCAGGACGTGATGCAGAAAAGCTATCCAGTGGTTCATCAAAGACGGCAATCAGGCTAAGACTGTCAGCTGCATAAGTGCGGACCAGTTGAGGTGGTGAGGAATCGTCATTGATTCCATTTACCGGATTTGTTTTTCCGGGACTTCCTCCTCTTGAATCCGTGCTGGGTTTCCAATTTTTTTCTCCTGTACACGGATTTTGTGTGTCCATCATTTCAAGGCTCCATCCACCCGTTTTTTTTACAACATCAAACCAGGATGCTGAATAATTCACGGCATGAATGTTCAATCCTTCACTGGAGATCAGTGAAACTATATCGCCATCGTTGTTCAGCGAAGGAAATCCGCTGACCCCCATCGTTTTTCCATAAGCAAGAAAAAGATTGCGGTTGGAAGTGGAAGTGACAATCAGTAAACTATCCGCTTCGATACTATCAGCAGGAAATCCTGCACTGGTTGTGGTACCAGAGCGCAGTCGCCAACCCCAAAGATCAATGGTATGATCACTTGTATTTTTTATTTCGATGTATTCTGCTTCTGGCAGCCCTTGAGGAGGAGATGGATCGGCCATGATCTCGTCGATGAGCAGGTTGAAGCGGTGAGGCATATAAAAGTAAAATCCTGCAGAAGCATGGCCCAGGACATTTCCCTGCTGGTCGGAAACCTCTTGTAGCAACAGTGTGCTCCATCCTTCGGGAAAATGATTCCTGAACAGAAGATGGACAAGGGCTGCATTGGATGGATCGACTTGAGCAGAAATAGGTAATGATGTGTCTATATTGTAATGCAAAGGGTTCTCGGCTGAATTTTTTTCCAGCGTTTCCGAAAACAAAACATCAAGCTGCGAGGATGAAACGACCGTTAATTTTTTTACTGAAGGAGGAAGAGTATCGGGTTGCCAGGGCTGAATTTGGATCATTCCCAAATAATGTTTTGCGAAAAAAGAAGAACTGCTTTGGTGAATGAGGATTCCAAAAAAAGAAGAACTGGTATAGATGCTGTCGGCAATGCTTCCTTCTTTTGTGTATTGATTGCCGGTTCCCGTTGGGTCATCAAAGAGTGCGAAGATATTATTGGCCGTTCGTGTTACCCGGATACGAAGCAGGTTGTCGGAAGCGTTCGTGACGCCATCCAGGCCGTCAATGATTTTGACGATGCCGCCGGGATCTTTGCGAAAGAGCGATACTTCATCCAGGGTATTTCCGATTCGGACAAAATAACCGGTGGTGCCCGTCAGCGTAAGATCGCTGTCCGAAGCAGTGAGGAAAACATCCACATAGTTCACGGAAGAAGGATTGAAATTGAGCCGAACGAGAAAATCCCACTGTGTCATCAGGGATAAATGATTTGCGGTGCTGAGGTAGAAAATGCTGTTCGTGGCAGTATTGGTGCTTTGAAGAAGGCCGGATGCAGTAATCGTGAAATCGTGAATGGAGCCGGTCCAGGAAGGGTTGCTGGTAAAATCTCCGTCGCTGAAATCTTCCTGCACCTGGGAGAAGGAGCACAGGTGCGATACAAAAAGAAAGGAAATGATTTGCAAGCGAAGCATGAAGCAAGCTAATATCACAGCGTCGGGGAAACAGGGGTAAAACCACAAAGTTTTGGTAGAAAAAACTTTTCGAATTACTTTCGCCCGCGATGCAAAAAAATAAACATACAAAACGTAACAAGAAACAGATACTTCATAAGGAAGGTGTGTAACGTTGGTATGTTCAGAAATAATTACAGGCCTTCCGGATCGGGAGGCTTTTTTTATTCAACTATAAACTAAAAAAAACTCATGAAAGTCGCAGTGGTCGGCGCTACCGGACTGGTAGGCACAAAAATGTTGCAAGTGCTGGCAGAAAGAAATTTTCCCGTGGATGATCTCATTCCTGTTGCCTCTGAAAAATCGGTTGGAAAGGAAATTGAATTCAAGGGAAAGAAATATAAGGTCGTGAGCATGCAGGATGCCATCGCTGCAAAACCCGCCGTGGCAATTTTTTCTGCAGGCGGCAGCACTTCATTGGAATGGGCGCCGAAATTTGCGGAAGCAGGCATCACCGTGATCGACAATTCATCTGCCTGGAGAATGGATCCAACCAAGCCGCTTGTGGTTCCGGAAGTAAATGCCTGCGTGCTTACGGCGAAAGACAAGATCATTGCCAATCCCAATTGTTCTACCATTCAGATGGTAGTGGCTTTGCAACCGCTTCACAAGAAATACAGGATCAAAAGAGTGGTGGTTTCAACCTACCAGAGTGTAACAGGAACGGGCAAGAAGGCAGTGGACCAGTTGTTCAATGAACGCTCTGGAAAGCAAGGAGAGATGGCCTATAAATACCAGATCGATCTGAATGCGCTTCCGCAGATTGATGTTTTTTTAGACAATGGTTATACCAAGGAAGAAATGAAGATGGTGAATGAAACCAGAAAAATCATGCAGGATGATTCCATCAAGGTGACGTCTACTACGGTACGCATTCCGGTAATGGGTGGCCATAGTGAGAGTGTAAATGTGGAGTTTGAAAAAGATTTCGAGCTGAATGAATTAAGGCAGGTGTTGAAGGAAGCGCCGGGGGTGGTGGTACAGGATGATCCTTCAAAGCAGATCTATCCCATGCCGCTCTGGGCACACGAAAAAGATGAAGTATTTGTAGGAAGGATCCGAAGGGATGAAACGCAGCCAAACACTTTAAACATGTGGATCGTCAGTGATAATCTGCGCAAGGGTGCAGCCACCAATGCCGTGCAGATCGCGGAGTATTTGCTATCGAAAAAAATGTTGTGAGGGTGTGAGAGACCTTATAGGTTTATAAGACCTATAAGGTTTCATTATTACTATAGTGTACATTATATGTATAATGCTCCTTTCGCTTTAAAATGCCCTGGTGGAGAGGCAGTTGGGTCATTGCAAGTTTGCTGATCGAAAAAAAGGACCTTATAGGTTTTATTGCTATAGTAATGTACATTATATGTATAATGTGCCATCCTGCTGAAAAATCTTTTTCCGCGAATAGCATTGAAACTGAATGAGGTTTCAAAAAGAAAAAACAACCTTATAGGTTTATAAGACCTATAAGGTTGTTTTTTTTGGACGGGCTCGCTCCTATAAGAATCTGAGCATTACGATTCAATTATTTTTTTATCTTTAAAAACACACCATCCTTCTTCATAAACCTTAAGTATTTAAACCCTTAACCTTTATGAGGAAATTTTACTCATTAATCAATGCTGTTGTCTTCACCTTCAGCTTTTTCTTTTCTCACCTTCATGCACAAACGCTTTTACCACAGTTTCCATCGGTCAATGGTCGTGTATTCACCATGGCTAAAACCCATGACACCATTTACCTGGGTGGAACATTCAGTTATGTCGGTCCTTTTTCCGACGTGCCACATGGAGCCGTGTTGGACAACAACGGGCTTCCTCTCAATCCCTCAGCATCTGTCAATGGTACCGTAAACACAGCTGTTCCCGACGGTACAGGAGGATGGTTTATTGGCGGAACATTTAGCCTGGTGGGCGGTCAAAGCAGATCAAACATCGCCCGGATTAATTCAGACGGTAGTCTTAATTCCTGGAATGCAAGTGTGGGCGGTACTGTATACTCTATAGCCGTGGCAAACAATACGGTTTATATAGGAGGAGATTTTTTTACAGTTGATGGACAAACCCGGAATCACCTCGCTGCAATTAATGCAACTACAGGTAGTCTTACTCCCTGGAATCCTGATGCCAACAGCTCTGTATATGCAATGATCATCTACAATAACACCGTCTTTGCTGGTGGATATTTTGCGTTCGTTGGTGGTCAAATCAGAAATGCGCTGGCAGCAATCGACGCAACTTCAGGAAGTCTACTGTCCTGGGATCCCCATCTGGGCGGGGCTTATTTTGTTCAGACCCTCGCACTCAGTGGCACTACGCTGTACGCTGGCGGCTATTTTTCATCTGTAAATGGAGTATCACGTAATAACCTTGCTGCCATTGATATCAATACAGCAATACCAACTACATGGAATCCCAACCCGGATGGACAGGTTTTTTCCATTTTAAGCAATGGAAATACTGTTTATCTGGGAGGAAGCTTCACTTCTATCGGCGGACAAAGCAGGCAATATACAGGTGCAGTTGACGCCACCAGCGGAGCTGTTAATCCCTGGAACCCGGATGCAAATGATCGCGTTTATGCATTAGAACGTAAAGGAGATTCAGTCTATCTGGGAGGAAGTTTCACAACGATATCCGGTGTACACAGAAATCATATCGCTTCCGTAGACCTGACAACCGGAGCACTCAATTCATGGAATCCCAATGCAGATGCGCGGGTATTGACCCTCTCTTCTAATGGAAGCAGGATTTATGCCGGCGGAGATTTTACAACCATTGGAGGCGGAGGGCAAAGGATGGGGATTGCCGCATTGAATGCAGCAACAGGAGAATTGCTGCCATGGAATCCCAGAATCAACAATGGCATCGTCAATTCAGGTAATCCTTTTGTCAGCGCTATCACCATTCAGGGAAACACGGTTTATATAGGTGGCTTGTTTTTATCGGCAGGAGGAGCAAGCAGAAATAACCTTGCCGCAGTGAGTGCCACCACGGGCCTTGCCACGCCATTTAATCCCAATGCCACCGATGCAGTATATGCCATTGCCGTAAAAGACAATGTCGTGTACGCAGGCGGCGATTTCGAAGGACCCAATTCCATTGGCGGAGCCAGCCGCTATCACCTGGCTGCTCTTGATACAGCAACGGGCGCGGCGACGTCCTGTGCAGGTGGTGTGAACGGACAGGTAAGGAGACTTTCCATTCGGGATAACACATTGTATGTGGGGGGTGAATTTACTTCGTGGATGAATCCAGCAGTAACAAGAACCAGGCTTGCTGCTATTGACCTGAAGTCAGGAGATTTATTACCCTGGGCGCCGGCAGCTGACAGGCTGGTTTTGGATATGCTTCCTCTCGGAAACCTTATATACACAGGGGGATTGCATTCTTTTATTGGCGGCCAAAACAGGAGGTACATTGCTGCACTGGATCCTGTATCCGGAATGGCCAATTCCTGGGATCCCAGCGCAAATAATACAGTATCCTCGCTGGCACAGTGGAGATCGAACATTATTGTGGCCGGAAGTTATGATTCGATCGCAGGGAAGGCCAGGCGATCCATTGCGGCGATCGATTCAATGAACGGTTCTGCCGGATCATGGAATGTAAGCATCGATGGTGGTCTTGAAAAAGTTCTGGTTGCCGGCGACACTGTCTTTGTAGGTGGAGGATTTACCAATATCGCAGGACAGGCGCGCTCAAATTTTGCGGCGCTCCTGGCGCCCGCTGATGCGCCACTTCCTGTCCATTTACTCAGTTTCGATGCAAGAGCAGTGCATGATCAGAATAATTGGAAAGTGAATCTTAGTTGGACCACAGCTTCAGAAAGCAACAGTGATTATTATGTGATAGAAAGAAGCAGCAATGCACGAAATTATTCTGCTATTGGAAACGTTCGCGCAGCAGGAAACAGTACTGCTTTGCATACCTATCAGTTCACGGATCTTTCTCCCCGGCAGGGCATCAGTTATTATCGTTTGAAACAGGTGGATCAGGATGGAAAATTCAATTATTCAAAGATTGCAGTGGTAAATATCAATAGCAGGGAAACCATTGTTCTGATGTATCCCAATCCAGCTACAACAAGCGCCAACCTTATTATCAACACAGCTTCAGCGCAGAAAATGCAGTACAGGATCCTGGATGTTTCGGGAAGAGAAATACAAGCAGCAAGTCTAAACCTGCAAACCGGAAATAATGAGATGCCAATCAATGTTTCATCTTTATCAAAGGGAACGTATAATCTAGTGCTGAATGGAAATGGATGGAAACGACTGATCAAATTTGTGAAGGAATAAAAAATCAACCTTATAGGCTTAAAAGACATCATCTGGAAGTTTGTTAAGCGAAGGTTTTAATCACTCATTAAGAAAGTTCCATTTGTCCATACAACCGAACGCGCGTGGCACACGAACGATATGGAGGGTTATTGGTCTATCCTGAAAAGAGACATCTATGAAAATTTACCATCAAGTCAGCTCGAATCGTTTAAAGTGCTGTTGCGACCAGTTTGCATCCCGTTACAATACAAGGAAGAGTGCCGATAACGAAGGTTTGAAGTTGCCGTAAAGAATAGTGAAGGACGTTTAAAATACAATCAACCCATAGGCAAGTAACCCTTGCCTATTTTTGTATCTTCACATCACGGCAATAGCAAAAAAAGTTACCAAGAAGAAAGCTGCAAAGAAACGTGCAGACCACTACGAACCTAAAGTAAAGACTGATCTATCCTTTGATCAGTTGATTGCCAGGTCAGTTAATAAGTATGCAGAAAAAAATCCGATGGCGAAAAATAGGAAGTTAATATTTGGTGTGTTCGCTGCTTTATCGGCTTCCTTATGCTGTATAACTCCCGCCCTTGCATTTTTAGGTGGTATTGGTGGGCTTGCTACCTCTTTAGCATGGATTGAACCTTACAGGCCTTATTTCATAAGTGCAACCATATTTATATTTGCCTTTGCCTGGTATCAGAAAATTAAAGCACAGAAACAAAATGATTGTGATTGTGAAGGAGAAGAAACAACATCATTTTGGAAAACAAAGAAGTTTTTGGCTATTATAACCCTCCTATCAGCTTTACTAATAGCCTTCCCTTACTACGCAAAAATATTTTACCCGGCACCAAAACAGATGGCAATTCTGCCAACGGGTAAAATGGATATTCATACTGTCGCAATAAAATAAGCGGAATGGATTGTGAAGGTTGTACTGCTCATATCAATGGTGAATTGTCTAAAGTAAAGGGGGTATTTGAAACTAATACATCGTTTAAGAAAGCAACAGCTATCGTTAAATATGATAGGAACAAAGTATCAATAGACAGTATTACCAATATTGTAAACAACATTGGTTACAAAGTAATTTCAGTAGATAATCTTAAATAATGGAAACAACTTTAATACTTCAGTCAGTTATAATTTGCCCTGATTGCGGTTTTAGAAAAGAAGAAACAATGCCTACAGATGCATGTATGTTCTTTTACCAGTGTACAAATTGTGCGACTATTATTAAGCCCAAAGCTGGAGACTGTTGTGTATTTTGTAGCTACGGTTCTGTAAAGTGTCCACCAATTCAATTAAACAAACCCTGCTGCTCATAAAATAAGCTAAATTTTACTGTTTAAAGTTTGGGTTAGTCCCAACTCGTTATAGTTACCTTTAAAAGACCTATAAGGTCCTCCCTATTTTAAAACTCCAACCCATTCACTATTCACTATTCATTATTCACCATTGACCATTCACCATTCACCATCTCACCTTCTCTTCCTGTATGGAAAATGCCTTCCGAAGTTGTTGGTGATCTCGTCAATCACTTCTTCTGAAGGATTGTTATAATCCGCGCCCCTTTGATAGTGGTCATTCCACAAGGTCTGGTTGTCGCAAACAATATTGCAGGACGCATAGATATCATTGGTCCTATTGGAAACATAAGGAACCGGGAAACGTGCAACAGTACCAATCTGTTCCAGCACTTCTCTTCCCATACCAACACCCATGGAGGCAAGATCACTCATGTATCTTTTTTTCTGGATCCTCATTCGAACCACAGCATCCACTCCCAATAATTTGGCCAGCTTGCGATCGTCCTCAGTCCAGGAACCACGAACGGAAATGTGATTTTCTTCCAGCAATTTTTGCGTGGTGCTTACATCCTGCACCCCTACCGAAGTATAATAATTTTTGGTATTGGCATAGCGAAGAATTCCGTTGGCCAAAGAGACCTGGAAGCTGCGGCTCTCCACTTCTTCCATCTTTGTAATGTCTTCAGGACTGATATTCTTTGGCTGAACGCCAGTAAAGATCATTTCAGCAGGAAGAATGGCAATGATCCGGTGATTCGCTGTTTTCTGATCAAAATAACTGGAGGTATAATATTTATGGCTCGCACAGGAGGTAACGAGCACGAGCATCATAAAACAGAAGACCGTTTTCAGGAGTAGATTAGTTTTCATAGCATCAGTTTTGTCTCACACAAAGTAAAAAATAAGGCGCTATTCTCATAGCGCCTTAACATTTTCTATTGTTGGGGAAATGCAAAGGGCTAACACAGAGCGAAGAGAGGTGTGCGGGTAAAGACAAGAGTATCTTCGCTCTACCCTCTTCTATTTCGCTCTAACTTTCATGCCTATTCGAAAACCGTACTTACGGCAATGGCTTCATTTGCAGCAAGATCCTTCTCTACCGAAGCCAACTTGGCCCTGATCCCCTGCACAGAAAGTTTTCCCAAAGGCAGGCGAAGATGCGGACTGTTCTGGTGTACATATTCAACGATGGCCCTCGCTGCTTTTACGGGGTCGCCTTCCTGTTTGCCATTCATTCTTTCCATGTACTGGTACATCTGTCCCACACCCGTGTCTTCATAAACAGGGATCCTTTTTTTCGCAGTCTTCATAGAGCTGCCTAAAAATTTTGTACGGAACGGACCTGGCTCTACCAACACTACCCTGATGCCAAATGAAGAAACTTCTTGTGCGAGCGCTTCGCTAAAACCTTCGAGTGCAAACTTGCTGGCATTGTACAAGCCAAATCCTGCAGCGGCCCTGAACCCGGCCTGCGAAGAAATTTGAACGATATGTCCCGAGCGCTGCTCACGCATCAGTGGCAATACTTCC
Organism: Flavisolibacter sp.; assembly: GCA_045805145.1. Classification (GTDB taxonomy): domain Bacteria; phylum Bacteroidota; class Bacteroidia; order Chitinophagales; family Chitinophagaceae; genus Flavisolibacter. The sequence goes on from JBJMLU010000064.1 coordinate 72,490, forward strand.
TTGGTCACGGCCATTGCTCCAAAAAAATTGGTTTCCATCTGCTGACGAACTTCTTCCATGCTAAATTCTTCAATGGCGCCAATGGTTCCATACCCGGCATTGTTCACCAGCACATCAATTTTTCCAAATCCTTTGATGACTTTTTGAACAGCTTCCTTTACCTGCTCAGGCTTCGTCACGTCCAACACAATTCCCAAAGCTTTATCCTTATTCGAAGCTGAAAATTCTTCCGCCAGTTCTGTTTTGCGAAAGCTGGCAGCCACTTTGTCGCCACTGTCCATAACGGCCCTGGACAGCTCTTTTCCGAATCCACTCGATGCTCCTGTGATGAACCATATTTTTGACATAGTGATTGTTTTGAACAAGCTAACAAATGCCCGGCCATTTTGTTTTGATCTATCCCCTTGCAAAATTAATTTTGATGAAGGTCAAAAAATCCTGAAAAGATTTTTACTGATTAAGCTCAACGGAGCAACGAAATACAAGAGCTCACAACGTCTGGCGTTATTCTACATTGATCTGGGCTTTAAGAAAGCATATCTGCATACCGCATCTCTGACATTCGCCAACAAATGAAAATAGATCCCCTTTAAAATCCAGAACTAACAGCTCGTAGCTAACAGCTAGCAGCTGCTCTTAAATAATCTCCGAATGCAAAAGAACCTCCTAACTTTAAAACGCCTTAAATTGGGCTATGAAGCAATTCTGTCTCCTGCTGTTTTTTTCTTTCGCGCTCCTTTTTTCTCAGGCACAGTCCAAAAACAAAAAAATTTATGTGTCCAAAGGTTCCGATAATGGAGCATGGGTAAATGGTTCCGCCCTCAGTGCGGGAGATACGGTTGCATTGCGCGCTTCCGATAGCCCTTTCAGTTATGTGTACATGCCAGGACTCGTTGGAACGCTGGCTCATCCCATCATCGTCATCAATGAAGGCGGGCCAGTTCATATGACGGCCGGATTTTCTTTGGAGAACTGCCAGTACGTTCACATCACAGGCACGGGAAGCCGCGACCAGTACGGGTTTCAGATCAAAGGTGCAGGTGAGACATCGGCGGGTTCTTCAATCAATATCGCCAAAAAATCGAAAAATGTAGAGGTCAACAATGTGTCCATCACCAATGCCGGATATGGATTCTGGATCAAGAACGAAGCTGATTGCGACAACACAGTGAACAACTGGGTACTCGACAGCATTTCTGTGCACGACTGCTATTTCCGTAACATGAACAGCCAGGCTTTTTATGCAGGCACCACGGCGCCAAACGGTGACCGTCCCATCAGTTGCAACGGAAAAGAAACACATCCGCGGCCATCAAGACTCGGACATATCCGCATTTACAACAATTATATTGACAGCACGGGCCGCTCCGGCATTCAGCTTTCCAATGCGTCGGTTGGACTGAGCGAGATTTTTAATAATCATGTAAATCATTGCGGCAGGCAGTTCAACGACTGGCAGGGCAACGGTATCGGCATTGGCTCTTACTCGCGTGTGTATATTCATCACAACAAGATCCGAAATACCTACACCGATGGCATCATGAGCTTTGGTTCCTTCACGCGCATTGAAAATAATAATATTGATAGCAGCGGATACCTCGAAGGCAAGTCCCTGGCCTGGCCCTGGAACATCCTGGTTGATACCAGAGAAACAATTCCGGTGGACAGCACTTCGGTCATCATCAGAAACAATGTAATGGGAAAGGCTGCCAATAAAGAAAATATTTATCTCGGTAAACAGGTGAATAGCTGGGCCGCGGGCAATGAGATCTGCAACAATACGAGCGGAGGTAAACCCGCAAAGGTTTTTGTCACTGGCGGCATCCGTTGGACCAGCTGTGGCGTTGTGATGAAGTCTTCATCCAGCAATTCCAATCTTCTTTTTATTGCACTGGGCGTCGCGGGATTGATTGCCATATTCTTTTTTACAAGGATGCGCATGAATTATTACCGGAAGGATCTTTCTACTCCTGCGCACAGTTAGCCTTGTATCATTTCTTTTTATCTGAAGTGAGATGATGATCGAGAAAATATTTGGTAGCGGAATATCCATTGTCTACCAGGATGTTTATTTCTTCTTTTTGAAGCTTTCGTATGCGGGGAGAAATGTTTCCATCACTGATGGAAACCGTGCGCTTCCAGTCTTCAGAAGTGAGCGTCTGGCGGTTCAGACTTTCGAGTATCATGTTGTAAAAGGCCAGTACATAGTCGTTTACTGAGACAATAGGAATTTCAGCCAGTCCTTTTCCTGATGTATCGTAATCGATCTGTTCCTGCCTGTCGATGCGGAAGCCGAGCGTTTCGAAATTGCTGGTATAAGAATTCCTTTGTTCTGGATGTACGTAGCGTGTGCTGTCGAAGATGCGGATGGGGAAATTGGCGATGAACCCGCCGTCGGCAAATACATCGAGACCGGTTTTATTTTTCGGATGAAAGAAGATAGTGCCGGATGCGTTCACGAATACAGCTTCGAAATAAAAAGGGATGCTCATCGAGATGCGCACCGCGTCCTTTATTTTCATTAACGGATAAGTCTCGTAGGAAAATACCACGAGCGATTGTTTGTTCAAACAAGTTCCGGTTACATAAAGATCTTTGAATCCTCTGGCGTGCATTTCTGCAAAACTGATATTCGGGTTTGCAGTCTTTTGCCTGATGATCTTTTCGAGCCATTCTTCAAAACGGATTCCGCGGTACCAGCCATAGTATTTCTTCACGCGGTTGATGCCGCCAAAAAGAAAAAATTTTCCATCATTGAATTTTTCAAACGATGTGTTGCCCACAATGCTGGTCATCTCCTTAGCGGAATATCCCAGCGACAGCAATAGTGCAGTGATGGCGCCCGCCGAAGTTCCTCCAAACCTTTGCACCTGCTGCAGCAATCCTCTTTCTTCCAATCCTCTCACCGCTCCCGAATATGCAATGCCCCTGATGCCCCCACCTTCGAACACGAGATTCCTCACCACCGGAATCTGCCCTCTGATGCAAGAAGGAAAGATTAAAATCAAAAGAAAAATCACCGGAAAGCATTTCATACAAAACCAGCTTATAATTCTACTTCTAACTCTAAACCTAACCCCCATCCACTAACCCCCATTCATTATTCAGTATTCACTATTCATGATTCACTCCCACATTCACCCCACCTTCGCTAACTGCGTGCACTAAAGCTATAGCAGTGGCGCAAGCTTCGGTGGGCAGGCATTCACCATTCACCATTGACCATTGATCATTCACGATTCACGTCCTCATCCTTCCATCCCCAAGGCTCCATTGATGAATCGAAGAAGCGGTTGCAATGCCTCGAAAGCTGTGACCGTTTTTTTGTGCAGGGAAGAAACGGTGAGCTCTTCATCCGAGAATGTGGCTTCTGCAATAAAGCTTTTGAGTTTAAGGTATTCGATCGCTGGATGGCTTTTATCGTATCCCTTGGGCATGGTGCTGAGTTTTACCTCCGAATCCTGAAACAAATCGCCGTAAATTTTTTTGAATTTTTTTTCTCTGATGATGGAATAAAAATCTTCGGTATTGTAGTCTATTTCCTGTCTTATCTTTTTCAGCTCCGGTGCATCGGGCATCCACAGTCCTCCTCCTGCAAAACTGTTTCCGGGAGCGCAATGAAAATAATATCCGGCATAAATTGAATTGCGGCCACCGGGTTTGATGATTGCGCCAAAATTAGTTTTGTAGGGCGACTTGTCCTTTGAAAAGCGGATGTCGCGGTTGATACGGAACATGCAGTCCCTGGCCGTAAGTCCGGCAATAGTGGTATCAGTTTTCTGAACCGCTTCAATCACCAGCTGGATGAAATTGGAAAAGTCAATCCTTGCCGCTTCATATTGCGCCCTGTGCGCGTCAAACCAGGGTTTATTGTTGTTTTTTTTTAACTGCTTTAAAAATTTGAGGGTCTGTGGCTCCAACATGAAATGAAATTAGTCAAATAGTTGATAGTTGGTAGATGGTAGATGGTAGTTGGTAGTTTAGTTGGTAGATGGTAGATGTTGAGAGATGGAGTCGTCGAGCGTGTTGTTTTTTTTGTTGGAAGGTTTGCTTATTGTTTTTGGGAAGTACTACTTGTTTTTGTCTGAACTAAGAGGCAGTCTTGGGCCTGATGCTCGCTTCGCTCGCAAGGAGATTGCCGCGCTGCGCTCGCAATGACGTTTAAACCAGGGAGCTCACTACAAGTTTCGAACTGGCCATATAATCGGAATGGCCTCATACAATAATCGGAGTGCCCTCATACGATAATCGGAGTGCACTCATATGATAATCGGAGTGCACTCATATGATAATCGGATGCACTCATATGATAATCGAAGTGCCCTCATAATCGGATGCCCTCATACGCCGTCACCCCATGAAGCTAATTGTAATCAGTAGCGCATTTTCCGTTTGAAGTCATTGCGAGCGCAGCGCGGCAATCTCCTTGCGAGCGAAGCGAGCATCAGGCCTAAGACTGCCTCTTAGTTCAGACAAAAGCAAGTAATACTTTCCAAAAAACCCTAAGCAAACCTTCCAACAAAAAAAACAACACGCTCAACGACTCCATATTTCAACATCTACCAACCGAAAATAGACCATGACTATGAAACACCTCAACCAATTAAAGACTTTAGAAAAAAGCACGCCTTAAAAAAGCACGCCTTAAAAAACAAGCGTCAAAAAAACCAACTCTAAAAATCTAACTCCATAAAAACATCTCACACCTTCACACTAAATACAAATCGTCGTGCCGCAGGCTACAACAATGAAGCTAGCAGCTAACAGCTCACCGCTCGCAGCTCACATCCCACATCCCACATCTCACCTCCCACATCCTCCCTCTATATCCTCCCCCAATTCTCCCCGCTCTTGATGCGGTACATGGTCATCTCACTGACGTCGTAACGGTTGGCGAGTTGCTTGATGGTAACACTTCGGGATTTGCTGGTCAACATGTCCTTGATTTTTCGGACCTGCGTAGCCGTTAATTTCAGCCCGGTCTGACGGTTGGCCTGACGTTTTTTGTAAGCCACCTTGGCGGGACTTTTCTGCTGGTGGCGGATCATATCTTCCAGTGTGGCCCAGGAAAGATTTTTGACAGAGTTGTCGAGTTTGTTGTGATTTTTATGAATGACAAATTTGTGCCGCGGGCTGGGCTTTTTCAAAAATAATTTTGCCAGCTCACGGTGAACATACAACGTTCCCTTGTGTCCGGGACGGTGCAGATTCAATGTACGATAACCCGTAGTTAGCGACCCGTTCAATAATTTGCCGTCATTGATGACGTCTTCTTTATAACTCGCGATCCGTCCCATCGATGACACGGCATAGCGGTTGCGCAATTCTCTGCTTCCGCTGAAGACAAGCGGTTTCCAAGTTTCACCAGGCAACTTTTTGATCATGATTTTGAATTTTCGGAGACGAAGGCATCAGAGAACGGTCATGGCAATCAGACACATAAAAAACTTGTGCCGCCTTTTCATGAGATTTTTTTTGAGACAGGATCTGGTTTTTAAATGATCGTCTGATCACAATGATGAGACCATTTTGAGGAACTGGTCTTCAGAAATTATTTTGATGGAACTGATTTTTTTTGCTTTTTCGAGTTTGCTTCCTGCGTCTTCTCCTACCACCAGGTAATTGAGCTTGCTGCTAACACCCGCGAGTATCTTGCCTCCATTCTTCTCTACAGTCTCTTCGGCATCACTGCGCTTTAGCCTGGAAAGCGTTCCTGTAAAAAGAAACGTTTGTCCATCAAGGTTACCTCCAGCGCTCATTTGCTTTTTTTCATTTTGCAATTGCAGGCCCAAACTTTCCAGCGCTCGGATCAATTCTATATTCTCGTGATTGCTGAAAAACTGCACCACACTCCCCGCAACCTTGGGACCAACGTCTTCCAAATTTTGTAGCGCTTCTTCATCAAATTTTTGTAGATCGAGCAGATGGTCAATTGCGTGCGCGAGGGTTTTCGCCATAGTTTCTCCCACATAGCGAATGCCCAGCGCATAGATCAGGCGGTGCAGGGGTTGCTTTCTGGAATTCTCGATGGCTGTCCTGAGATTGTCAATGGATTTTTTTCCAAATCCTTCGAGCTGTCCAATCGCTTCAAAGTCCAATTGATAGATCTGCGGAATGGAGGTAAGCAGGCCGAGCGTATAAAATTTTTCAATGATCGCTTCACCCAGTCCCCGGATGTCCATGGCATCCTTGCTTGCAAAATGCATCAGTCTTTCCAGCACCTGTGCGGGACAATTGATGTTGACACAACGCCAGGCCGCTTCGTCCTGCGAACGGAACAGTGGCTCACCGCAGGAAGGACAAACCTTTGGAAAGCGGATTGGCTTCTCATCTCCTTTCCGCAGTTCAACCAGTGATTTTACAATGTAGGGGATCACATCACCTGCACGCTCCACCAATACCGTATCTCCGATGCGAATATCTTTTTCTTTGATCAGGTCTTCATTGAAAAGAGAAACAGAACGCACGGTAACTCCTCCAATGTGCACTGGATCAATTTTGGCAACCGGACCAATATTGCCTGTTCTTCCTACCTGGTACTCCACACCAATCAATTTACTGGTGGCCTGTCTGGCTTTGAACTTAAAAGCCATGGCCCATCGCGGATGGTGTGTAGTCATGCCCATTTTGTCCTGCAATGAAAAATCATTCACCTTGATGACCATGCCGTCTATTTCATAGGGAAGATCATCGCGGCTGCTTTCAAATTCCTTGCAATAATCAATGACTGCCTGAATGCCCTTCAGTATTTTTTTTTCTTTGTCCGGACTTCTGAATCCAAGATCCCACAGCATCTCCAGGGTTTGTGAATGCGTATAGAGCCCTTCACCTCCGGCGAGGTTGTCCTTCCTGCTTTCGTCAGTCCTTTTCTTTCCTTCATCGGTGGTGTAATAGCTTACATGATATACAAATGCTTCGAGATTTCTTCTGCGCACTTCAACCGGATCTTTAATGCGAAGAGTACCGGCAGCAGCATTGCGCGGGTTGGCCAGCGGAGCCAGTCCCTGTTCGGTAAGTTGTTCGTTGAATTTCTTGAAATTATTTTTATTGATCAACACTTCTCCACGCACTTCTACGGTTTGCAATCCATAATCGGAAAATTTTGCGGAGAGCGGAATAGTCCTGATCTGTTTGATGTTGGGTGTGATGTCGTCGCCCTGAACACCGTCACCTCTTGTGGCACCGCGAACGAGATGATCGTCTTCATAAACCAGTGAAATGCTGGCGCCGTCAAACTTTGGTTCAACACAGTATTCAATTTCAGTGAGATCAGTGAGTTCGCGGGCCCTGCGGTCGAAGTCGAAGAGGTCTTCGCTGTTGTAAGAATTGTCCAACGAAAGCATGGGAACCAGGTGAGGCACTGTGGGAAATTCTTTGGTGAGTCCTTTTGCCACGCGTTGGGTGGGAGAGTCGGCAACAATGAGGTCGGGATTTTCATTTTCCAGGGCTTCGAGTTCTTTGTACAAGCTGTCGTATTCAAAATCGGAAACAAGTGGATCGTTCTGGATATAGTAGCGGTGCTCATGAAAACGCAACACTTCCCTGAGTTCATTGATGTCCTTTGTACTGATCTTTTCTTTCTTTATCTTGTCCAGTAAAGCCGTGGTTTTCTGTTGCAGTATCCTGGTCCGGTCATTTGCCATACTGTAAAAATAAAGGCTTAAATATTTTCTGCACTAATGTGTTCCTAGTACATATTATAGTATCTTAGTCCGAGAATTACTTGCTATGAAGAGATTGCTGCTATGGGCACTGGCAACCCTGTCTGTATCTGTTTCAGAAGCTCAATTGCTTACCTGGACGCCGCCATTTCCAAAAGAAAATGATCCATCTCAAACCCTGGTTATCACCATGGATGCAGCAAAGGGAAACCGCGGGCTGCTCAATTATACACCGGTGGGTGATGTGTATGTACACATTGGCGTGATCACCAATAAAAGCGCCAATGCAGGCGACTGGCAGCACGTGCCATTCACCTGGGGCACGACCACCGTTGCTGCACATGCTGCATCGCTGGGCGCCAACAAATGGACCTTCACCATCTCGGGAAGTCTTCGAACTTTTTTCGGCATCACCGACAATACAGAAACCATTCAGAAGATCGCCATTCTTTTTCGCAATGGAAGCGGAAGCCTCAAACAGGCCAATGAAGATGGAACAGATATGTATGTTCCTGTGTATGGAAATGCACTTGCTGTGCGCATTGACCAACCGGCACGGCAACCAAAATTTATTCCTGTTGCAGAGCCGCAATCATGGATTGTAGGAACCAGCTTTACCATCACCGCCAATGCCAGCAGCAGTTCCAAAATAACGCTCTATCACAATGGAGCGGTCATTGCTTCGCAACCGGGCGTTACATCGGTTTCAGGATCCAGTACGGTAACAGCACTAGGGAATCAAAGGATCATAGCAGAAGCAGATGATGGAACAACGATCACGCGCGACACGCTGGATATTTTTGTTTCCCCTGCCGGTTCTCCGGTTGCTCCCCTGCCCGCAGGTGTTCGCGATGGAATCAACTATGAACCGGGAGATACCTCGGTGACACTGGTATTGCGCGCGCCGGGAAAAAATATTGTAACGCTGATTGGTGATTTTAATAACTGGACGCAGGATGCAGGCCATGTCATGAACAAAACTTCGGATGGAAAATTTTTCTGGTTCCGTCTTCACCCGCTTCAACCAGGAACTGAATATGCTTACCAGTATTATGTGGACAATTCCATCAGGATCGCCGATCCTTATGCAGAAAAGATTCTTGATCCCTCCGGTGATCCTTCCATTCCTTCTTCTACCTACCCCAACCTCAAACCCTATCCTTCCGGACAAACAGGAATCGTAAGTGTACTGCAAACCGCAGAACCTTCTTACAACTGGAGCAATGGAAACTTTTCCCGTCCCGATAAAAAAGGACTGGTGATTTATGAGTTACTGGTTCGTGATTTTGTAGCGGCGCATGACTGGAAGACGGTAAGAGACAGTTTGAATTATTTGAAGAAGCTGGGAATAAATGCCATCGAGATCATGCCACTCAACGAATTTGAAGGCAATAACAGCTGGGGCTACAATCCTGATTTTTATTTGGCTCCTGATAAATATTATGGTCCGAAGAATACACTCAAATCCTTTGTTGACTCCTGTCACCGAAAAGGCATAGCTGTGATCATGGACATTGCCCTCAATCACTCCTTTGGCCAGTCTCCCATGGTGCAGTTGTATTGGGACGCGACGAACAGTCGTCCCGCTCCGGATAACCCATGGTTCAACCCTGTTCCCAAACATGCATTCAATGTGGGTTACGACATGAACCATGAAAGCCTTGATACAAAATATTTTGTAAGCCGGGTGATAGAGCACTGGACGCAGCAATACCGCGTAGATGGTTTCCGCTTCGACCTTTCGAAAGGATTCACACAAAAGCAAACCTGCGACAACACAGGAAATAATTGCAATGCAGCAGCCATGGCCAATTACGATAGTTCGAGGGTAAAGATCTGGCAGGGATATTATGATTCGCTCCAGCTCAAATCGCCAGGCTCGTATGCGATTCTCGAACATTTTGCCGACAACTCAGAAGAAATAGACCTGTCCAATTATGGAATGCTGCTCTGGGGCAACCTCAATTACAACTATTCACAGGCTTCAATGGGTTATGTGCAGGACTGGGATTTTTCCTGGGGCATTTATTCTGTTCGCAACTGGACCAAGGCCCACCTGGTAACGTATATGGAAAGTCATGACGAAGAAAGAATTGTTTATAAGAATATCAATTTTGGGAATTCATCCGGAAGCTATAACATCAAGGACACAGCCACAGCTTTGAAAAGAATGGATCTTGCTGCAGCTTTTCTCCTGACCATTCCCGGACCCAAGATGATCTGGCAATTTGGTGAATTGGGATATGACTATCCAATCAACTACTGTACCAATGGAACCATCAACAACAACTGTCGCCTCGACCCCAAACCCATTCGATGGGATTATGATACACAGGCAAGAAGAAGAGAGGTATTTGATACGTACAGCAAACTGATCGCACTCCGCTTTCATCCCTGGTACAAAGATGCCTTCCTAACGGGCACGGTTGACCGAAATCTCGCATCCGCATTCAAATGGATCAGGGTTTCTTCGGGCGATACTTCTCACCTGTTGGTGATCGGAAATTTCGATGTGGTTCCTCAAACCGGCTCCGTGCAATTTCCTGTTGCGGGCACCTGGTTCGATTACCTCAATAATACAACCATCAGTGCTACCGGAAGTGCGCAGAGTTTTACACTGCAACCCGGAGAGTTCAGGGTGCTTGTGAACAGAAATGTAAACAATCTTTCTACCACACCTGTATCGAACATACCCTTTGATGAAAACAGCCTGCAGGCAAGCGTGTATCCCAATCCGATTCATGGAAATTTTACGGCTTTGTTGCAACTGCCGCAAGGAACTAAGGTGAATATGGACCTGTATGATGTGCTCGGAAGGCATCTGGGTTCGGTGTATGGCGGATTTCTTTCCAGGGGAGATCACAGGCTTTCGATAGCCCGCACCGGTTTGGACAAAGGAGTGTATTATTTAAAAGTAGAAACAAAGGATGCCATCAAAACCATACAAGTCATTTTTCAATAAATAAGTATGCACAAACCTGTTGAACTCAAAACAGCGGCCCTTGAAAAAAGCAGTCACCTCGAATATTTCAACATTGCAGTTTCGGTGGACTGCGTGATTTTCGGATACGAAGACAAAAGGTTGAAAGTGCTGCTGATCAAATCGGACCTTAAGGAATTCGAAGGACTGTATTCTTTGTTGGGAGACCTGGTAAAGCCCGATGAACACATGGAAGATGCGCCTTACCGCGTGTTGCAGCAAAGAACAGGACTGCATGATGTTTATCTGGAACAGGTGCAGACATTTGGAAACATTGGAAGGCATCCTTCGGGGAGAGTCATCACTACAGCATACTATTCCCTGGTCAATATCAAAAGCTATAAGCTCCAGCTCACCGATAATGAACTGCACTGGCACTATGTAGATGAAATAGACCGGCTGGCCTTCGACCACAAATTGATCCTTGATACCTGCCTGCACCGGCTTCGGGAAAAAGTGCTGGAGCATCCGGTGATCTTTAATCTATTGCCGGAAAAATTTTCACTGCGGGAGCTCCAGGACCTCTATGAAGCGATACTGGGTCAGGACCTGGACCGGAGGAATTTCAGAAAGAGGATCACGCTCAAGAACTGGCTGGTGGATCTCAACGAAATGGAAGAAGATGTTCCGCACCGTCCTGGAAAATTATACAAGCTTCGGAGCCAGCTCAGAAGCAATGGAAGAACTGTGAAACAAAAGAATCAAAAGCTCGCGGTGTAGGGCAGCTAAGGAGACGTTGCGGCTGTCTTAAGGAAGCCGGTCGGGAAGCGGGAGTTCGGAGTTCAAAGTTCAAAGTCAAAAGTTCAAAGTCAGAAGTTCAAAGTCAAAAGTTCAGAGTTGGGAGTTCGGAATTCGGAGTCTGGAATTCTTTGCTCGCTGCTCGTGGCTCGTAGCTCGCAGCTTTGATGTAACAATTGTTAAAGAAATTTTAAGGAAATCGAAAAACTTGTTATAATTGTGTTCTCAATACACATTACCAGGTTTAGGAAACTCACTAATTAAATTTTGATTGCTTATGAATCTGAGAAAATTACTTGGCTCCATTGGGCTGCTCCTGTTTTTCTCCCTCCATGGTTATGCTCAGGATAAAGTAGTATCGGGCCGTGTCACGGATTCCTCGGGAAGAGGTATTCGGGGCGTTTCGGTTTCTGTGAAAGGGCAGCCGTCGCGAGGTACCACCACTTCGGAAAATGGCAACTATTCTGTTTCTGTTCCCGGCACTGCAAGCACACTTGTATTTAGTTCGGTGGGCTATGGTTACAGGGAAGTGAACATCACTAACAGAAACAATGTGGATGTAAGTCTGGCCACGGCGGCCACGGACCTCAATGCCATTGTGGTAATCGGTTATGGAACCGTAAGGAAAAAAGACCTTACCGGCGCAGTAACTGCCGTTACTGAAAAGGACTTTAACAAAGGAGCTATTGTTACTCCCGAACAATTAATTGCTGGAAAAGTAGCTGGAGTACAGATCACTTCAAATGGTGGAGCACCTGGTTCTGGAAGTACCATACGCATTCGCGGTGGCGCTTCTTTGGGCGCTAGCAATGACCCCCTGATCGTGATCGATGGTGTGCCTGTGGCCAATGGAAGCATAGCCGGTGCAGCCAATGCCCTGGCCCTGATCAATCCCAATGATATTGCCTCCTTCAATATTCTCAAGGATGCATCTGCTACGGCCATTTACGGATCAAGGGCTTCCAATGGCGTGATCATTATCACGACCAAAAAAGGAAGAGCAGGAAAAGCGAAATTCAATTTCAGCACGCAGAATACAATATCCACGCTTCCGAAAAAAGCCGATGTGCTTTCGCCCGATGAATTCCGGGCCTATGTGAAATCGCATGGCACGGCCAAGGACATTGCCCTATTGGGACTTGCAAGCACTGACTGGCAGGATGCGATCTACGATAATGCATTCACGACAGACAATAATTTCAGTGTAGTGGGGTCAGTTAAAAATTTTCTTCCTTACCGCGTGTCATTGGGTTATCTGAACCAGAACGGTATGTTGACCACCGGTAGCCTGGCAAGAAAATCTGCTTCTGTCTCACTGAGCCCTGTTCTTTTCGACAATCATCTGAAGATTGATGTAAACCTGAAAGGTTCTATTTCCAACTCGCATTTTGCCAATGAGAATGCTATTGGAAACGCGGTGCGTTTCGATCCTACCCAGCCTGTTACGGTGAAGAGTAACCGCTTTGGCGGCTATTTCGAGTGGCTCGATCCCAATTCAGTTACAGGTTTGAAGGCTTTGTCTCCTCTGAATCCGGTGGGCCTGCTGGAAGAAAGAACGGATAAGAGCGACGTGAAAAGAAGCATCGGGAATATCCAGTTCGATTATAAAGTTCATTTTCTTCCCGACCTCCATGTGAATGTGAATCTGGGATATGATGTTTCCAATGGTTCCGGAACCATCTTTGTTCCTGATAGCGCTGCTTCTGCTTACAAGCGCTCGCCTGATGCCAAGCATGGTGGTGTAAACAACAGATACCTGCAAAAAAAATCAAACACCCTTCTGGAAACTTATCTGAATTATGTAAAGGACATCAAATCGATCAAAAGCCATATAGATGTAATTGCAGGTTATTCCTATCAGAAATTTCTGACGACAAATTATAATGCTGATCCCTCTTCTACCGGAATCTTGTATCAAAAACCGGATAGAAGTCTGGATACGGCAAAAATTGCCAATGCGCCACGCTTCGATCCTTATAACGACCGAACAGTGGACGGCACGTTAATCTCCTTCCCCAGCTATCCTTTCGACAAGCCGGAGAACATCCTGATCTCTTATTTCGGAAGAGTAAATTATTCCTTCAACAATAAATATCTTCTTACAGGGACTCTTCGTAGGGACGGTTCTTCAAAATTTGCAGAAAACAACAGATGGGGACTTTTCCCCTCAGGTGCTTTTGCCTGGAGAATGAAGGATGAAAACTTTTTGAAAAATTCGAGGACTGTCAGTGATATGAAGTTAAGACTGGGTTATGGAGTAACTGGACAACAGGAGGGGATTAACAATTATGACTACCTCCCACGGTATTCCCAGTCAAATGCCCAAGCCCAATATCAACTGGGAAATACCTACTATTCCATGTATCGTCCGTCCGGTTATAATCCCAAGCTGCAGTGGGAAGAGACAGCTACTTACAATATCGGACTGGATTACGGTTTCCTGAATGGTCGCATATCCGGATCGGTTGATGTGTATCTGAAGAAGACCAAAAATCTCCTGAGCACTATCGACCAGCCTGCCGGTACTAATTTCTCCAATAAGATAACAGCTAATATCGGCACTATGGAAAACCGGGGCATTGAATTTTCCATCAATACTGAGCCCGTGCGCAGCAAGAACGTGAACTGGGACCTGGACTTCAATATCACCTTTAACAAAAATAAGATCACCCGTCTTACTTACGTGAACGATCCAACTTTCCCGGGTAATCTTGTTGGCGGCATTGCCGGTGGTGTGGGAAGTACCATTCAGATCAATTCCGTAGGCTTCCCCAAGCAATCATTTTACGTATACCAACAAGTGTATGACAAGTCGGGCAAACCTATTGAAGGTCTGTTTGAAGACCGGAACCGGGATGGCATCATCAATAACGATGACCTGTACCGATATAAATCGCCGGATCCTCCCGTGTACCTGGGTGCGTATTCTAATGTGAATTGGAAACGTTGGGATGCCGGATTTAGTTTGCGCGCGAATATTGGAAATTATATGTACAACAACAGATTCTCCAATACCGGTGTCCAGAGAAATATCATTGATCCGCTGGGATTTCTTGCCAACGGTTCGAGGAATTTGCTGGAAACAAATTTCACAGGCAATGGAGACAAATATTTCCTCTCCGATTATTATATCGAGAATGCTTCTTTCCTGCGGATGGACAATATTAATATTGGCTACAATGCCGGAAGTTTAATAAGCAAAAAGACTGATTTGAGAATTGGTGTAGTCGTTCAGAACGCATTTGTGATCACCAATTACAAAGGTGTGGATCCGGAAGTATCCGGAGGAATCGATAATAATTTTTATCCCAGACCCAGGAACTATGTTCTTAGCGTAGGCCTTAATTTTTAATTGCGATTGTTTAAAATAACTATATGAAGAAGCTGATTTTTAAAACCACCGTTGTCATCCTGGGATTGGCTCTGTTGCAGTCCTGCAACAAGGACCTCAACCTGAGGCCGACCAACGATGTTACTTCTGAAACCGTGTATTCCACGCCTGCCGGATACAAGCAGGTACTCGCAAAAATATATGGAAGCTTTGCGCTTACCGGGAATCAGGGGCCTGCTGGCAATGGTGATGTGCAGGGAATCGACGAAGGATTTTCTGATTTTTTCCGTCTTTTCTGGAAGGCCCAGGAGCTGAGCACGGATGAAGCGGTGATTGCCTGGGGCGATGTGGGCATCCAGGATTTTCACAACATGAACTGGAGCTCCAATAATAGTTTTCTCACGGGTCTATACTATCGCAGCCTTTATCAGATCACACTGGTCAACGATTTCATACGTGAGTCGACGGATGAAAAACTGGCCAGCCGTAATATTTCCGGAGTTGATGCAGATAATATCCGGCAATATGTAAGAGAGGCAAGATACCTCCGTGCTTTTCAATACTGGGTATTGATGGACCTCTATGGCAATCCTCCCTTTGTTACCGAGTCCAGTGCCATTGGTGGCCCTCCTCCACAACAGGCAAAGAGGGCAGAGTTGTTTGGCTATATTGAGTCAGAGCTGAAAGCTATAGAACCCAATATGCCTGCTCCCCGTTCCAATGAATATGGACGTGCCGACAAAGGTGCTGTATGGGCCCTGTTGGCAAGATTATATCTGAACGCAGAAGTTTATACGGGAACACCACGCTACACAGATGCGATCACTTACGCCAAGAATGTGATCAATGGAGGCTATACTCTTCTCAGCGATTACAGATGGTTGATGTTAGCAGATAATAATCTGAACAATACTGAATTTATTTTTACCATCAACTACGATGGATTGAAAACCCAGGGCTTTGGGGGAACTACATTTCTTACTCATGCCTCTGTAGGCGGTTCCATGCCAGCCAATGCATCAGGGGTTGCGGGAGGCTGGAGTGGTATCCGTACTACAAAAAATCTGGTGAATCTTTTTCCTGATGTAAATGGTACTGCCGACAAGCGTGCAGAATTTTATACTGCCGGACAGAATCCCGAGATTTCCAACCAGACTGATTTTACGAATGGATTGGCAAGTACAAAGTATCGAAACGTAAAAAGGGATGGCAGCCTGGGTTCCAGCAAGGATTATTCTGACATTGATATGCCTTTGTTCCGCCTGGCCGAAATGTATTTGATCTACGCGGAATCAGTGCTAAGAAATGGAACAGGCGGTGATGTGAATACCGCTGTCCAGTATATCAATCTGCTTCGGCAAAGAGCGTATGGAAACACTTCGGGGAACATTACAGCAGGTCAGCTGAATCTGAATTTTATTCTGGATGAAAGAGCCAGGGAATTGTATTGGGAAGGATTCCGCAGAACAGACCTGATCCGTTTCAACAAATTTGTAGAGAGCAGTTATTTGTGGCCATGGAAGGGTGGTATTAGTTCAGGAACAGGGGTAGATGCGTATCGCAAACTCTATCCTATTCCTTCAAGGGATATCAATGCCAATACAAATCTGAAACAAAATCCCGGCTATTAATTTTTAAAGAGCGTATATGAAAAATAAACTAACGATATTTTTTTCTGCACTCCTGTTCTTTATTCTTTGGTCGTGCAAGAAAGATGAACACAAAGACTATCTCGAAGGTGGAACAGCACCCGTATTGAGTTCTTCACCCACTGGTTCCATTCCTCTTTCATTTACTACCAAAGACCAGGAAGCGATTAGACTTTCATGGACCAACCCCGAATATAAATTCACTACCGGTGTTAGTTCACAGAATGTAAGTTACCAGCTCGAAATAGATACCACGGGTTCAAATTTTACCAATCCGCAGCGGAAAGTCATTGCCATTAGTAATAATCTGAATCTTACGATCTCACAAAATGATCTCAATGATTATTTATTGAACCAGCTGGTGCTGAAGCCAGGGGTGTCGCATAATATAGAAATGCGTGTGACTTCTTTGCTGACGAATAATTCTGTACCCCTGTATTCAAACGTCTTGAAATTTGCCGTCACACCTTATTCCATTCCACCAAAAGTAACACCGCCTGCATCTGGTAAATTATTCATTACCGGAGGTGCCACACCCAAGGGTTGGATGGCAGGTGGAGATCCTGAAGTTCCTGCGCAGCAATTCACACAGGTAAGTCCCACTTTATATCGGTTAAACCACATTACGCTGACCGGTGGCCAATCCTATCTTTTTGTTCCTGCCTACGGCGACTGGAATGCCAAGTACGGAGGTACTGGTGCCAATAACACCAACAATGTAAATGGAGATGACTTTAAAGTTAACGGCGGAGACCTGCTGGCTCCTGCAACCAGTGGCGATTATAAGATCGAAGTTGATTTCCAGAGGGGAAAATTTACAGTAACACACAACTAATACTATTTTATGAGAACGAAACTCAGTTATGTTTTCTTGCTACTTGGCATGGGTCTTTTGTGGGCGGCCTGTAATAAGGTCGACAATCTTCCTTCTTATCAGTCGGGCACAGCTCCTTCACTTTCATATACCAGTGTGGGACTCGCCCAACCTGCGCCTGCCGACTCTGACAAAACGGTGCTGACCATGTTCTGGAGCAATCCGAGGTATGCAACCGATTCTGCCAAATACAAATACACGATTGAAATTGATTCAACAGGGAAAAACTTTTCAAGGCCCCTGACCAAGGTAGTTACCGGTTCACGAACTGCAACCTTTACTGCCAAAGAACTCAATAATTGGGCGGTGGGAAGAGGATATGCTTTTAATGTTCCGTTGACGTTACAGGCAAGAGTGGTTTCTTCTTATCCCAACAATAATGAAAGGCTTGCCTCCAATATCGTTTCGATGCCCTTCACACCTTACGTTGTTCCTCCAAAAGTGACTCCGCCTTCTTCCAAGAGTTTATTCCTCGTTGGAAATGCAACAGCTGGTGGTTGGGGCAATCCTGTTCCCTTACCAGCGCAAAAATTCACCCGCGTCGACTCCGTTACTTATCAGGGAACATTTTATTTAAATGGTGGAGCAGAATATTTGATGCTGCCCGTGAATGGCGATTGGACACATAAATATTCAGTTGCTGATAATAGTGTTGCGGGACTTAATGCCGGTGGCAGTTTTGGTGCTGATCTCAGTAGCAATTTTCCTGGTCCTTCTAAAACCGGATTGTATAAAATCACGGTGGATTTTCAACATGGCACATTCACTGTTGTTCCGGTAAAACTCTATAGCCTTCTGTACATGCCTGGAGACTATCAGGGATGGAATCCTGCGAATGCGCCAGCGCTTGGATCGCCTAATTCGGACAACAATTATGAAACCTATGTGAACATTCCCGCTGGAGGAACTTATGAATTCAAACTCACCAATCAGCCTGACTGGAATGGTACTATTTATGGTGATGGTGGATCGGGTTCTTTAAGTACTTCGGGTGGCAACCTTACTTTCCCCGGAGCTGGATTTTATCAGGTGAAGGCCAACACTTCAGCCAAAACATGGTCCGTATTAAAAACAACCTGGAGCCTGATCGGAGATTTTAACGGATGGAGCAGTGATGCGGATATGACTTATGATGCCGGCAACAAACTTTGGAAAGCAACCATCAATGTGCCTTCCAATGGTGCATTTAAATTCAGGGCAAACCACGACTGGGCCCTGAACTATGGTGATACCGGTGCAGATGGAAGCCTGGAAGTGAATGGAGACAATGTTAACATCACAGCGGGCTCTCATACTATTTCACTATTCCTGAACAATGCAGGTTATTACACGTACATGATTCAATAGATTTTCATCCATAAAAGAAAACGCCTTTCACCGGGCGTTTTTTTATTTATGGTATTCTGATCTATGGATAAATTTTTTTCATTCTTGCACTCGTCCTATCTTTTAATGATGAAGGGCCTCATGAAAATATTGTTGCTAATCATACTGGTGGGAGCTTTTACAGATTGTAAGAAAACTTCTTCACCAGCTCCAGACCCAGTAAGCACAGACAGTTCCTTTGCAAAAGGAGCAGATGTTAGCTGGCTTACAGAAATGGAAGCGTCAGGAATAAAATTTTACAACAGCAGCGGAACGCAGCAAGAGCTCTTTCTTATTTTAAAAAATCTCGGAATGAATACCATCCGTCTTCGCGTGTGGGTGAATCCACAGGCGGGATGGAACAACAAATCGGATGTGCTGGCCAAAGCCATTCGTGCAAAGAATGCAGGCATGAGACTCCTCATCGATTTTCATTACAGCGATACCTGGGCCGACCCCGGGCACCAGTCAAAACCTGCAGCCTGGAACAATTATGATCTTACTGCTTTGAAAACCGCAGTGTCGAATCATATGGCAGATGTATTAACTACATTGAAAAATAATGGCATTGTTCCCCAATGGGTGCAGGTGGGCAATGAAACCAATGATGGCATGCTCTGGCCCGAAGGGAAAGCTTCCGTAAACATGAACAATTTTGCGCAACTGGTAAATGCAGGATACGATGCTGTGAAATCAGTTGACAATTCCATCAAAGTGATTGTGCATGTCTCCAATGGATTTGATAATTCGCTGTTCCGCTGGATGTTTGATGGATTAAAAAATAATGGAGCAAGGTGGGACATCATCGGGCTTTCACTCTATCCGGATCCATCCAACTGGGTCTCGCTGGATGCAGCAACACTTGATAACATGAATGACATGGTGAACAGATATGGAAAAGAAGTGATGCTAGTGGAAACTGGAATGAGCTGGGATAATCCTGCGGCCAGTAAATCCTTTTTGTCGGACATCATTTCTAAAACCAGACAGGTGAATGATCACAAGGGCATCGGCGTTTTATACTGGGAACCGGAAGCCTATAATAACTGGCAGGGATATCCGCTGGGGGCATTTGATAATTCCGGAAAGCCGACGGCCGCGCTGGATGCTTTTAAGAATTAGTTCGGAGTTAGAGTTCGGAGTTCATAGTTCAAAGTTGAAAGTTCAAAGTTCGGAGTTCGGAGTTCGGAGTTCGGAGTTCAAAGTTGAAAGTTCAAAGTCGCAGGCAATTGAATAGTATATTATGATGTCTTTTGTTTGCGAGATACAAAAGTGCAAGTCGGAGGCCTGTAGTAAGCATTCTCATTTAGAGCGTCATTGCGAGCGACCCCCGCAGGGTGCGGGGCTAAAGCTATAGCGGTGGCGCAAGCGAGGCAATCCCCTGCCAACCTGTAGTGAGCCAGTGTATAATGACCAGGACAAATTTCTTATTACGGTGTTCAGTGAAATCCAGGTGTATCTGTGAAATTCATCATAGTCCTGCCATATAATTTAAATGATTGAACCATGCGAAGCCATTTACTCAGTCTGCTTACATTTTTTTTCTTTTTCTCCTCGTCCTTCGCACAAAGGCAACATCAGAATTTTGATGAAGGATGGAAATTTCATTTGGGCCATGCGGCAGATCCTTCAAAAGATTTTCGCTATGGACTGGTCACGATATTTTCCAAATCGGGTGCAGCTCCGGGTACTGCCATTGATCCAAGGTTTAATGACGCGGACTGGCGAAGCCTTGACCTTCCGCACGATTGGGCCGTGGAGCTTCCATTTGTAGACATCAACAATTTTGATCTGATGGCTCACGGCTACAAACCGGTCGGCGGACTCTTTCCCGAAACCAGTATTGGATGGTACAGAAAACATTTTACAATTTCTAAAAAGGATTCAGGACAAAGATTCCAATTGCAGTTCGATGGTGTTTTTCGAAACGCCAGTTTCTGGATCAATGGATTTTATCTTGGAAATAATTTGAGCGGCTATGTGGGTGTAAACTATGATATCACTGATTATCTGAATTACGATCGTGAGAATGTGCTGGTGGTTCGTGTAGATGCCAGTCAGTATGAAGGATGGTTTTATGAAGGCGCAGGAATCTATCGCCACGTCTGGCTGAACCGCTTGAACAATATTCACGTGGCCCCTGATGGAATATTTGCCTATTCTGCTATCAACGGAAACAAAGCAACTGTGTCTGTAGAAACAACAGTCCAAAACCAGGGCAATGGGTCTTCATGTTCTGTGACCAATTATCTCACGGACCGGAACGGAAAGATCGTTGCGAAAGGAAAAGAACGAGCACTTTCACTTCCACTGAATGGAGAAATCACAACAAAACAAATGTTCTCCCTTTCATCGCCGAGACTTTGGTCTGTGGATGATCCTTATCTCTACAGAGTTATTACACTTGTAAAACAAAACGGTAAAACTATTGACAGCATTCAGCAACGACTGGGCCTTCGCAGTTTTCGATTTGATGCCACGCAAGGTTTTTTTCTCAATGGAAAACCTTTAAAGATCAAGGGAACGAACAACCACCAGGATCATGCTGGGGTAGGCTCTGCTCTCCCCGATTATTTGCAATACTATCGCATTCGTTTACTCAAGGAACTTGGATCAAATGCCATTCGTACTTCACACAATGCACCCGCACCCGAACTCCTGGATGCCTGCGACAGCCTGGGCATGCTGGTGCTTGACGAACAGCGTCTGCTCAATAGCAGTCCGGAGTATATGAGCCAGTTTGAACGCCTTCTTCGTCGCGACCGAAGCCGCACCTGTGTATTCCTATGGTCTATCGGCAACGAAGAAGGATGGATACAAACGCAGGCTGTGGGAAGACGCATTGCACAAACGCTTCTGGCCAAACAAAAACAGTTGGATCCAACACGTACCAGCACTTATGCCGCTGATGTGGCCAATATATTTAAAGGAATCAATGAAGTGATCCCTATTCGTGGCTTCAACTACCGCGATTCATCAGTAGCCGATTATCACAGAGATCACCCCGGACAACCAATCATTGGAACTGAAATGGGAAGCACGGTGACAACACGCGGCATTTATGAACTTGATACTGCCAGAGGGTATGTTCCTGATGAAGACATCACGGCTCCCTGGTGGGCTGCAAAGGCAGAAGAGTGGTGGCCACCTGCTTCGGAAAATGCTTACTGGATGGGTGGGTTTGTGTGGACAGGTTTTGATTATCGCGGAGAGCCTACACCTTTTCAATGGCCTAATATTAGTTCGCACTTCGGTGTAATGGACCTCTGTGGCTTTCCGAAAAATATTTATTACTACTATCAATCGTGGTGGTCCGATAAAGACGTGCTGCATATTTCGCCGCACTGGAACTGGAAGGGAAAGGAAGGCCAGCCTATTGATGTTTGGGTGAATGGGAATACAGATGATGTGGAGCTTTTTCTCAATGGAAAAAGTCTGGGAAAAAAAGCGATGCAAAAGAACAGTCATCTTCAATGGAGCGTACATTATGAGCCTGGCAAACTGGAAGCAGTAGGATATAGAAAAGGAAGAAAGATCACGACTTCGGTTGAAACAACCGATGCGCCATCTGAAGTTGTAGTCACACCTTATAAGACCACCATGCTTGCAGACGGAAAAGATGTTTCAGTGATCAACATCAGCGCCATTGACCGCAGGGGAAGAGTAGTTCCGCAGGCAAGTAACCTCATTCATTTTTCTGTGAAAGGAGATGCAAGGATTATTGGTGTGGGAAATGGAGATCCAAGTAGTCATGAACAGGATAAATACAATGATACGGCTGCGCAGCGGCACTTGTTCAATGGTTGGTGCCAGGTGATTGTGCAGTCGGGGAAGAATGCGGGATCAATAAGGTTTGAAGCAAGGAGCGAAGGACTCTGGATGGGGTCCACAGATATTTTTTCCGTTCAACCTGGAATGGCAACGGCGGCAACCGTTCAAAAGCCTGTTGTGAAAAAACCAGTTGGTAAAATTCTTGGGGCTGATATTTCTTTCCTTCCCGAGCTGGAAGCAAGGAATGTTCATTTTTCAGACCGTGGCGTTCCAAAAGACGCAATTGAAATATTGAAGGACCATGGATTTAATTATATCCGTCTGCGCATCTTCAACAATCCTGCTGCGGACAGTGGTTATTCGCCGCACAAAGGGTTCTGCGACCTGGAACACACCAAGCAAATGGCCAAAAGGATCAAGGCTGCCGGAATGAAATTCCTTCTTGACTTTCACTACAGCGATACCTGGGCTGACCCGGGAAAACAATTCAAGCCTGCAGCATGGAAGGGAATTGATTTTAAATCTTTGAAGGACTCGGTGTACAATTTTACCCGCCGCGTGATCTCTGAATTGAAATCGCAGGGCACGGCTCCCGACATGGTGCAGGTGGGCAACGAGATCAACCACGGTATTCTCTGGCCTGATGGTCATGTCAATCATCTGGATAGCCTGGCGCAGTTGCTGAAAGCCGGAACAGATGCCGTGTTGAGCGTGGATCCTTCCATCGTAATGATGATGCACATTGCTTTGGGCGGGCAAAATGATGAATCTGTTTTTTTCATTGACAATATGATGGCGCGTGGAGTTTACTTCGATATCATTGGTGAATCTTATTATCCCAAATGGCATGGTACCCTCAACGATCTTCGCAGCAACCTCACCGACCTTGCCCGCCGCTACGACAAATATGTGGTGGTAGCAGAATATTCGCAATTGAAAAAGGAAGTCAATGAAATTGCTTTCAGTCTTCCAGGCGACAAGGGCAAGGGCAGTTTTATCTGGGAGCCCCTGAGCACCTGGGAATCCTTTTTTGACCGCGAGGGGAAGTCAAATGATTATTTATTGATGTATGATGAAATCAGCAGAGATTTTATAAAGGGAAAATGATTTATTTTTAGGGATGCACATGAGAATCTCTAATCATGGGGCGTCCTTTACGGGATGCCCCTTTTTTTAGCTGCGAGCTAATAGCTCGTTGGTATTGCTGCTAGCTATAAGCTGCGAGCTGTTAGCACTCGATTGTAGCCTTCGGCGAGAGCTATGTTGTTTATAGGGTAGAGCGTTTACTGATCGTAGTTTTAGGGGATGAAAGGATTTCGCGGATGTGTTATTTAAGTCGATCAGGTTTTATTTCAATGCTGTTAATTACGGTCAATCTGTTGTTAGGTTTTTATTTCAATTTCTATTTATTACCGTCAATCTCTTCTCCGTCCTCTGTCCTTAGGTTTTACTTCAATGTTGTTAATTACATTCATCTCTGCTCTGTC
>JBJMLU010000065.1:0-33206 GCA_045805145.1 Flavisolibacter sp.
ACGGCTTCCAGTTTGGTCTGATTAGACATTCCGAGAGCATCCGGCCCGGGCTGATAAAAATCGATACCGGCTGCAGTCAATTTTTCTTTCAGCAGTTTTTCTTTTCCAGGTCTGATTCGAAGAAAAAGATCGGGTTGAACTAAAAAAGACTGCTGGAATTTTTCTTTTTCAATTTCTTTACTCAGTTCTTCGGTGAGAAAAAATATCTGATTCATCTCTTCCTGTGCGGAAAGAAAATTTATTTTATCAGCCAAAGTATCTCCGATCCTTTCATTCCAGTCGGGTCTTAGGTCCTGCAGTAATTCAGGAGGAGAGGTTGAACTAAGAAAAGCTCCCAGCATCAGTTTCTCTTCTTTTGATTTGTTTTCAAAAGCTTTCCCCAACCGGTAATAGCAATAGCAATAATGGGCAATTTGTTTTCGGTCTTTCGATCCATATTTTTTTTCTGCCGAGAAAAAATTTTTTAGCCAGGCCGAAAGCGGAAGAATTCCATCATAAGTTTGAATGATGCGAAGGGATGTATTCAGGTGTGACTGCGAACGCATGAGAAGTTGACTGCAATATTAAGTTTTAGCGTCAACAAGCTTTCAATTAATTGAAACGTTCTGCTCAATAAAATGCTCATTCGGAATCTACTGATAGAAATATGTGTACTTCGTTACCTGTGGCTGTGCGCCGGTGGTGGTTGCAGTAGAAGATACCGGCTTGTTTCCTGCTCCAAGAACGTAAGTAAGGTTGACGGTGATATTGCCAGTAGGATCGGTAGCATTTACAACCTGCAAACTAGACAAAGCATTCGTTGAAGTCTGGGGCAGACCATTGATCAGATAATTCTGCGAAGCACTGGTGGAATACCAGGATGGCTCTATGACGCTGCCATAAGTAAAAGTTTCACTGGCAACCAGGACCATCGGACCGCTCGGCGTTGTTGAATTATAGATTTTTTGCGATGACACCCGCCCGGAAGCATCATAACTAAAGTCGTACCGGGTGTTTTGCATCACGGATGTACCAATAAGCGGTGCGGACAGATAGGAATCGATGCTCGTCATCTTTCCAGCGGAATAATGATAGGCTGAACTATCTGTAACAGAATAGCCCGAAAGACCAATGATGTTGATGGAATAATCAAAGTCCATGCTGGTGGCAGAAGGATAATGAATATTGTTCACTGTTGTATCTGATGAAATACCGTTGTTGTCAACCTGCTGAATAATTTGTGTGATGCGTCCTGTATTGTCGCGTGCATATTTTTGATAGTTGTGTATCTGCATGCCTCCGGAGCTTCCATCCATGGTGATGGTCTCGAGTCTTTTCTGATTATCGTAACCATATAAACTGGTGAGTGTTTCGCTGCCTGTAACAGCTACAGCTTTAACAAGGAGTCCATTTGTATTTCCTCCACCAGAAGCAGGAGTGGTTCCGAGATCTACATTGGGTTCTTTTTGACAGGAGAGCAGTGTAATAGTCAGGGCAAGGACAGCAGCCAGGGTGAGTTTCATGAACGGAAAATAAAGAATATTCGGAAAACAAAAAAGCGGTTAATGGGAAGGCTGATAGCTGTTGGCCGATAGCTGTTAGCTGATAGCTACGAGCTGTGAGAAGATTGCGAGCGAACATCCATTAAATCTTTCTAATCCTCTCGCGGCTCGCAGCACGCAGCTATCAGCTATCAGCCAACAGCTATCAGCCTTCTGCCTTTTCCTTTTATAATTCCAAAAGCGCTTTGACCGGATCTTTTCCAAAGAGAAGGAGCTCGGGGTTTTCGAGCAATTCCTTTACGCGAACCAGGAAAGAAACGGATTCCCTTCCGTCAATGATACGGTGGTCGTAGCTCAGGGCGAGGTACATCATGGGCCTGACTACAATCTGTCCATTCAGCACTACGGGCCGCTCCTGGATCTTATGCATACCCAGTATGGCTGATTGAGGAATATTTATAATAGGAGTGCTCATGAGGGACCCAAACACGCCGCCATTGGTAATCGTAAATGTTCCGCCCTGCATTTCTTCTATGCTCAATTTATTTTCCCTTGCCTTGGTAGCCAGCTCCACTACTTTCTTTTCAATTTCCGCCATGCTCAAACTTTCTGCATTACGGATCACAGGTACCACCAGTCCTTTTGGAGCAGAAACGGCAATGGAAATATCACAGTACTGATGATAAATAATGGAATCGCCGTCGATGTAGGCATTAACTGCCGGCCACTCCTGCAATGCAAAACAAACAGCCTTGATAAAAAAGCTCATGAAGCCCAGGTTCACGGCATGTGCTTCCTTGAATTTGTCCTTGTTGGCTGTGCGAATAGCCATGATCTGGCTCATGTCCACTTCATTGAAAGTGGTAAGCATGGCAGTTGTGTTCTTTGCTTCAACCAATCTTCTGGAAACGGTTTTCCGCAGATTGGTCATCTTTTCTTTTTTCTCTTCGCGGGTGAAACCGTCTGTTCCTGGCCTGCGGCCGGGATGAGAAAGGGCTTCGAGCACATCTTCCTTAAGAATTTTTCCGTTGTATCCACTGGCTTGAATGGTTTTGGGATCAACTTTTTTGTCGGCAATGATGGCCGATGCAATGGGTGTGGCTTTAACATCCGCTGTTGGAGTTGCAGCTGCAGGACGGCCGTTTCCTGATTGGGCCACAGATTCTTCCTTCTTTGGAGCCGAAGCTTTTGTTTCGGCTACGGCAGCAGGTTTGCCTTCCGGTTTGGCTGCTGTTTCATCTATCTGTGCCAGGGTATCACCAATATTGAGTGTATCGCCTTCCTTGCCGATGGTCTTTAGCAGTCCGGCCTTTTCTGCATTCACTTCAAAACTGGCTTTTTCACTTTCCAGTTCTGCAATCACTTCATCACGGTTTACATAGTCACCGTCTTTCTTTAACCATTTGATTAAGGTTACT
Organism: Flavisolibacter sp.; assembly: GCA_045805145.1. Taxonomy (GTDB): domain Bacteria; phylum Bacteroidota; class Bacteroidia; order Chitinophagales; family Chitinophagaceae; genus Flavisolibacter. The sequence goes on from JBJMLU010000065.1 coordinate 2,900, forward strand.
TCATTAATGGACTCACCAACAGTGGGAACTTTGATATCGATCATGTTTGTTTATTTGAGCTGCGCAGCTGCAGCCGAATGTACAAAGTTTCTTTCTCAGTCATCAGTCTTCAGACCTCAGAAGTTTATCGTTCTCCGCCCTCATCGTCATCTCTTTCTCTACTACCAACTATTAACTCCCGCATGGATGGGACAGCTATCAACTAAATACTAAAAGCGGTATCTACTATTTCATTTTGCTCCTGTGCATGCACTTTACTGTATCCGCTGGCAGTGGACGCACTGGGCTGCCTGCTGATGATGCCATAGTTAATGGACTTCAGATTCATTTGCAGGAAGGAAGCAGCGCCCATGTTCAGCGGTTCTTCCTGCACCCAGAACCAGGTAGCGCCCTTGTATTTTTTGTTCAGCGCTTCGAGTTGTTTGTAAGGCAAAGGATAGATTTGCTCAACGCGAACAACAGCAACATCAGTTCTGTTTTCCTTGAGCTGTCTTTCCGCCAGGTCAAAATATATTTTACCCGAACAGAACAAAACTTTTTTTACCTGCGCAGGTTCTTTTACAACCGGATCATCGATCACTTCTTTGAATCCTCCGGAAGTAAATTCATTGACTCCCGAATATGTTCCCGGGTGACGAAGATTGGCCTTCGGTGAAAAATTCACCAGTGGTTTTCTGAATGGCCAGGAGAGTTGGCGGCGCAATACATGAAAGAGATTGGCGGAAGTAGTGATATTGGCGATCACCATATTCAGTTCGGCGCACATTTGTAAAAACCGTTCGAGCCTTGCGCTGCTATGTTCCGGTCCCTGACCTTCATAACCATGTGGCAGCAGCAATACCACACCATTCATGCGCAACCATTTTGTTTCAGAAGAAGCAATGAACTGGTCAATGATAATTTGCGCCCCATTGGCAAAATCTCCGAACTGCGCTTCCCAAAGCACCAGCGAATTAGGACTGGCCAATGCATAGCCATATTCAAATCCAAGCACCGCATATTCACTCAACAGTGAATTGTAAATCCTGAATTGTCCCTGCTTATCCTGAAAATTGGAAAGACGATTGTATTCCTTGTTGTTGTTTTCATCATAGATCACTGCGTGACGGTGAGAAAAAGTTCCGCGCTTCACATCCTGTCCGCTCATGCGAACATCTTTTCCTTCCACCAGCAAACTTGAATAAGCCAGAAGTTCTCCGGTAGCCCAATCTATTTTCTTTTCGGTTTCAAATAATTTCACTTTATCATTCAGCAATTTTTCCACTTTGCGCAGCGGCTTGAAATCAGAAGGCCATTTCATCAGTCCATCGAAAAGTCTTTTAAATTCAGATTCAGAAATGGCAGTAGCAGGTGATTGCTCAAAATCCGCATCTGTGGCTTTACGCAGACTGCGCCACCATTGTTCGGGAGCCTGATAATTGTAAGGCAAAGGATTCTGCTTCACTTCATCGAGGCGCTCCTGCAGGTCGGACCAGAATTTCTTTTCCATATCTTTTGCCAGGTCCTGGGCGTCGGATTCGCCGTGCTCCCGGAGATATTGAACATATTCTTCGCGGGGGTTGGCATGTTTCTCAATCATTGCATAGAGCTGCGGTTGTGTAAACTTGGGATCATCACCTTCGTTGTGACCATGACGGCGATAACAGACCATGTCCACAAAAATATCTGCATTGAATTCCTGCCGGTATCTGGTTGCGATCTGTACGCATTTAACTACGGCTTCGGGATCGTCACCGTTTACATGAAATACCGGAGCCTGGATGGCAGAAGCAATGGAGGTGCTGTAATCCGAACTTCTTGCATCATCAAAATCCGTGGTGAACCCGATCTGGTTGTTGATCACAAAATGCATGGTGCCACCTGTATAATATCCTTTGAGATTGCTCATTTGAAGAATCTCGTACACGATCCCTTGTCCTGCTACAGAGGCATCACCATGAATGAGGATGGGAAGCACGTGATCAAATTCTGATTGATACATCACATCGGCCTTGGCCCGGGAAAAGCCAAGCACCACAGGATTCACGGCTTCGAGGTGAGAAGGGTTGGGCGTGAGTTTGAGATGAATCTTTTTACCATTGGCTGTTTCCACTTCACTGCTGAAGCCCAGGTGATATTTCACGTCACCACTTCCCATTGTCTGGTCGGGAATGGCTGTTCCTTCAAATTCGCTGAAGATCTGTTCATAGGTCTTGCCCAAAATATTCGCCAGCACGTTGAGGCGGCCACGGTGGGCCATTCCAATCACTGCTTCCTGAACGCCGTCGTCTGCAGCCACGGTGAGGATGGCATCGAGTGCAGGTATGGTGGTTTCTCCACCTTCCAGTGAAAATCTTTTTTGTCCGACGTATTTGGTATGAAGAAATTTTTCGAAGATCACGCCCTCATTGAGCTTGTCGAGAATTCTTTTTTTCTGGGCCAGCGGGAGTGGTTGCTGCAGGGTGGTTTCAATTTCTTTTTGCAGCCAATCCATTCTTTTCTGGTTCACCACGTACTGGTATTGCACACCCACATGACCGCAGTAAACATTCTGCAGGCGTGTTACAATTTGCTGGAGTGTGGCATTCTGAAGTCCAATGAACTGACCCGCCGCAAAATTCTGTTGCAGGTCGGCTTCTGTTAACCCGAAATTCGCAAGTTCAAGATTGGCGCCGCGGTTTTTTCTTTCGCGAATGGGATTTGTTTTGGCGATGAGGTGACCTATTTTCCGGTAGGCCAGGATCAGGTTATATACGGCAAATTCTTTTGTGAGCTGGTTGGCATCTACGGCAATGGCTGTTCCATTGGTTGCAGTATCATGTCCATTGGTGCCAGTAGAAATGGCAAAATCAAAGCCTTCGAAAAATTTCCGGTATTCGGGGTCAATGCTGTCCGGATTCTGAATATAATCTTTGTAAAGTCCCTCAATATAAGCCGGGTGCGACTGGGTGATATAGGAAAAGTCCTTCATTTAAAGGAATTTTGAATTTGGGTCAGCAAATATCGCTCAAAATTGGCGATTGAGGGAACTTAGTTTGGAGCTGCCTGAGTGGTTTAGCAGAAGGGAACAGGAATAATTTTTCTCTGGTGGATAGAGCAAGGGTTGTAGGATGTGGCGATTACCCTTATTCTATTCCTTCAATCACAAAATCAGAACGGATTGTATCTCCATCCCATATTTTGACAAAATTTTTCCATTTTATTTTCCCTTTTTGGCCTGCTGCCCTTACCTTTGCCCTCCCTAAATCCAGCCTTTGCCGGGTTATGGACCAAATTCAGAAATTATGGCCAATCATAAAGCAACAAAAAAGGACGTGCGTCAATCAACCAAACGCCGTGAAAGAAATAAATATTATGGAAAGACTACCCGCAATGCCATCCGCGACCTGAAGACGTCGGACAAGGCTGCTGCCGGAAAGGACCTGCCCGAAGTTATTTCCATGATCGACAAGCTGGCCAAACGCGGAATCATTCACAGAAACAAAGCTTCCAACCTGAAAAGCAAGCTGACCAAAAGGGTGAATACCCAGGCCTAAGCGAATTTTCTTTCGTTAATATATTGTATGAACCGTCCTGCTTTTCCGGGACGGTTTGTTTTTTGGTATTGAGTCCGGAGTCGGCAGTTCGGAGTTCTGAGTTCAAAGTTCAGAGTTCAAAGTTCAAAGTCGGTGGACTATAGAGCGGTTAGCATTGCAGGCTGGCAGGAGATTGCTTCGCTTCGCTCGCAATGACGTAAATTAAAGTCCTTACTAAAGGTTTCAGACTGATCTCAAAGTAGAAAGCTGGAGGCATTCACCCACATTAAAGGCAACTTCCTATCGTAAGACAAGCACTCGAATCAAACTAAACTTCGAAACCTCTAAACGTCATTGCGAGCGCAGCGAAGCAATCCCCTACCAACCATTAGTACCAACCGCTCCATAGTCCACTGACTTTGAACTTTGAACTCTGAACTCCGAACTTTGAACTCTGAACTGCCGACTCCGAACTCAATACCATTATCTTCCTCACGCATTCTTCTTCAGGTTTTACCTTTTGCAAATACTACTTCACAACCAGTTCCGGTGCTTCGGCAAGGGACTCTTTTCGATTACTCAAAACCGTTGGAAAAACGGCTAAAATATTTTTCATTGAATTTCTGAGGAGCGGAAAATCACTTTTTACCGGGGAAAAATCATGCTTCACTAAATAAGCAGAATCTGGTTATGGCATATTGGTGCAAATTAATGTCTTGAATAACCAAATCAATACTTAGAGGTATGAAAAAATTTGCTGTTTTAGGCTTGCTTTTTCTTGCCGTTCAGCTGCGGTTGCTTGCGCAGACTCAGACGGTAACAGGCAAGATCACCGACAATCGCGGAGCACCCATTGCCGGCGCAAATGTGGTGGTCAAGGAAAATAAAAATGCCACACAAACCAATGTCGACGGAATATTTTCCATATCAGCATCTCCCGGAAACACACTCGTTATTTCGGTTGTTGGATATGCAACCAAAGAATTAAAACTAACCAACCAAACTACTGTCACTATTCCGCTCGATGTACAGACACAGGACATGAATGAAGTGGTCGTTACGGCCCTGGGTATCCGCAGAAGCGATAAGGCACTCGGATATTCTGTTGCCAAAGTGGATCCTGCAACCATCACTCAAAAATCGGAACCCGATGTTCTGAAAAGTCTGGAAGGAAAAGTTGCCGGCGTGGACATTCGCAGTTCGCAGGGAACTCCGGGAGCAGCTACACGCATCCAGATCAGGGGAAACAATTCATTTTTCGGAAATAGCCAACCACTGATTGTGGTAGATGGTATTCCTTACAGCAATGACCAGGTAACCACCACCAATCAGCTAACCGGTGGAGGTGCTTATTCCAGTGGCATTTCCAATCTTGATCCAAACGATATTGCTACCATCAATGTGCTCAAGGGTTCATCTGCTGCGGCACTCTATGGATCACGCGCTTCCAATGGCGTTATTCTCATCACCACCAAATCCGGATCGGCAAGAAGGGCAAAAGGAACAGAGATCACTTTCAAAAGTTCTGTATCGGCAGAAACCATTGCCAATCTTCCCGAATATCAAAACGACTTTGGCGCGGGCTCCCAATTTGCTTACTCCAATGCGAATGGTTCCTGGGGACCTGCATTCAGAGACCTGGATTCTATTCCGGCATGGCCCACTTACAAAACCGCCTATCCGGAACTTTTTCCTTCGGCTAATATTAAGTACAAAGCCTATCCTAATAATGTAAAGGATCTTTTCCGCACGGGAATGGTCTACGAAAATTCGATTGGCTTTAATGGAGGCGATGAAAAAAGTTCTATTGGTCTTACAGCTTCTCATCTTACGCACAATGGATATGTAGAGGGTTCTTCTTTTAAAAGAGATAATATTGGATTGGGGGGTTCTACCAAACTGAAAATTGGTTTGAACCTTAGTGGAAATTTCAGTTATTCACGTTCCAACCAGACCGGAGGTTTTTATGGAGAGAACCAGGTGAGCGGAGTGGCTTCACTTTTTGCACGTTCACTTTTTCTTGCACGCAATTGGGACATGAACCTTCCATTTGAAGATGCTAATGGAATTCCACTTCAACCCAATGTAACCGGATACGACAACCCACGCTGGTCGGCCAAATACAATACCATTAAAACAGGAGAGGAAAGAGTTACTGCAGGCATTCACACCGATTTCAATATCACACCCTGGGCAAGATTCGATTATAATATCGGAACCAATGTGGCCAATCTTTCCAGACGGGAAGTAACCGAAATTGGATCAAGGGCCGCTGAAGGACTGGGAAAACTGGTGCTGGAAGATTGGAGAAAACAGGAAGTGGAATCCAACCTGCTGCTCACCTTTACTCCAAAAGTGCGTCAGGATTTCAGCCTGAGAGTTGTTCTTGGAAATAACATTAACCAAAGAACGACAACCGATGTAGTCCAGACCGGAAACAAATTCATTGCAAAAGGAATCTATAATCTTACCAATACCTCACAACAACAATTCACCTACGATTATTTTGAAAAGCGAAGGATCGTCGGCGTCTTTGCTGATGCCACAATCGGCTACCGCGACATCGCCTTTCTCAATGGTACGGTGCGTAACGACTGGTCTTCCACACTGCCGGAACAAAACAGGAGTTATCTCTATCCTTCTGTATCGGGATCTTTTATTTTCTCGGATGCCTTGCACCTGAAGGGAAAAGTATTTGACTATGGTAAGATCAGGGCCGGTTGGGCCAAGGTGGGAAGAGACGCCGAGCCTTATCAGCTACAGGATGTGTACCAGCTCAATCCAAATTTCCTGGGCCGTCCTACCGCAACACTTCCCTATACTTCCAACAATCCCAATCTGAAACCGGAGTTCACCAAAGAAATTGAAGTAGGAACCCAACTGAGTTTCCTGAGCAGAAGAATAGAACTCGATCTTACATGGTATGACCGCAAGTCTACCAACCTCATTGGCATTATCACCACACCTCCATCGTCCGGATATCAATTCCAGGTGTCCAATTTCGGAGGTATCAGCAACAAGGGTATCGAAGCCGACCTGGCTGTTCGTCCAATACGAACAAAAAATTTCAATTGGGAAGTCAGAGGAATATTTACGAAGAACAAGAACATCGTAACAGAGCTGACCAGCGGAGTAGATCGCATTCAGCTCAATGGTGTGTTGGATAATGTCAGTCCTTATCTCGAGCCTGGAATGCCCTTCGGATACCTGAGGGGAACAAAATCGGCGAGAGATGCCAGTGGCAACCTGCTCATAGATCCGGTAACGGGATGGATCATTACATCCAACGAACAAGGCATGATCGGAGATCCCAATCCGAATTATAAAATGGGTATCACCAACAATTTGAACTATAAAAATTTTACCCTTAGTGTGCTTTGGGATATGACCAAGGGTGGTGATATCTATTCTGTAACGGTTAGTTCATTACTCGGTCGCGGGGTAACCAAGGATACAAAAGACAGGGAAACATCATGGATCATTCCGGGCTTTTATGGAGATGCCAACACAGGACAACCGCTTCTTGTTGGTGGCAAGGAAGTTGCCAACCATACAGTGATCACAACGAACGACCTGTATTTTGCTTCGGGAACCACTTCTGCTTCATTCGCCATCAATTCGGCAACAGAATGGAATGTGTATGATGCCACTGTTTATCACCTGCGTGAAGTAACCCTTGGTTATGAAATTCCCAGATCTGTCTTCAAAAAATTACCGATTGGAAGCGTCAATGTCAGTCTCACCGGACGCAATCTCTGGTTCATAGCGCCCAACCTGCCGCGCTACACGAATTTTGATCCGGAGGTCAATTCATTCGGTTCCACTTCCACTCAGGGCATTGAGCTCTCTGCAGCTCCCACCACCAGAAGGTTTGGATTCAATCTGGCTGTAACCTTTTAAATGAAAAATCAAATAACCTTTATGATTCGAAAATTAAAATACATGGTGCCGGCAACGGTTCTGGTCTTTTCTTCCTGCACCAAGGATTTCCTCAACATCAATACGGATCCAAACAATCCAACCAGCATTGAGGTATCCAAATTGTTGCCCACTACTGAAAGAACCATCGGCGACGCATTGGCGATGGATGAAGCCAATGGCAGCCTCGGAGAAATTCTGGCAGTGTATGCTCACCAGATGTCAACAAGAGAAGAGCCCGATCAATATGGTATAACAGGAACGGATGTGGCGCTGTCATTGCCCTGGACAAAATTTTATTCTTCCTCGGCTAATCCAGGACTTACATCTCCGGCTTATGGTGTGCTTCAAAATCTGCAGGACATCATCAACCATGCAACAACAGCAGGCAATACGCGCTATTCAGGTATTGCAAAGATCCTGAAGGCTTATTCCATGAGTGTGCTGGTGGATGCATTTGGCGATGTTCCATTCTCGGAAGCAAATAAACTCAAACAGGGAATTCCCTATCCCAAATTCGATGATGATGCCACCATTTATCCGCAACTCTTTACACTGCTCGATGAGGGCATTGCCGACCTGAATAATACTACGGCGACCAATCCACTCAAGCCCGGATCGGATGATATCATTTATGGAGGAAGTGTAGACAAATGGATCCGCGCAGCCAACACCATCAAGCTAAAACTGTACACACAGATCCGCAAGGTAAAGAATGTAAGTGCTGAAGTGAATGCATTGATCGCGGGAGGAAAATTAATTAGTCAGACCAGTGAAAGTTTCCTGATTCCTTATGGCGCCAATGGAGCAACGGATGACAGGAACCCGGGCTTCTATGATTATATCGCAACACAGCGAAGCAATCACGTGAGTCCATGGTTTTATGAAATATTGAAAGGATACAATCCAAAGATCATGACCGGTAATCCTGATCCAAGGATTCCTTATTATATCTATAACCAGTTGAATGCAACGCAGGCTTCACGCGATGGAAACCAGACCGAGTATAGAGATGGACCCTTTGTATCCATCTATTTTGGATCCGTGGGTCCCGATCGCGACAGAACGCAGCAAAACTCCATCAGCCTTTTTGGAATTTATCCTGTTGGAGGAAAGTATGATGATGGCAGTGCAACAGTAGCAACAGGAAGTAGTGGAACGGGAGCAGCGCCTTACAGAATGATCACTTACGCCGACAGACTGTACCTGGAAGCGGAGTTGATCAATACTGGTGTGGTTGTAGGTGATGCCCGGGCCAAACTTAATGCGGCCATGCAGGAATCTTTCAAGCAGGTGGATTATGTCATCTCGCAATATGTAAAACCTGCACAGACGGTACCTGCACTGGTGGGAGCTGCTGCAGTAACTACTTACATCAACAAAGTGCTTGCTGATTACGATGCAGGCAATGCCAACAGACAGCTGGAACTTATCATGACGGAAAAATGGTTGTCTTCTGTTGGAAGCGCTGTTGACCAATACGCCGACTACAGGAGAACTGGATATCCTATACTTTTTAATCCGCTTGATCCAACGATGGCACCAGGTGGAAGAGTTCAGCCGCCAATCAATGGTGATCCCATCGCTCCGGGCGCACAAAAATCAGTTCCGGTTCAATTAAGCAAGGCCTATCCATTATCACTTCCCTGGCCGAGTGCAGAATTGGAAACCAATCCCAATGCGCCTCCGCAGAAGACACCAAGCACATACAAAGTATTCTGGATGCCCTGATAAAATCAAATTTTTAGAATTATGAAAAATTCAATCATATTTAGTTTTCTGACCTCGGTTCTCCTGCTTGCGGCCTGTCGCAAAAGCGACAATCCAAAACTCCCGGAGCTTACGAGGTTTCCAACACCGCTGGTAACCAAAGTTGCTGGAACGGACCAGGTGATTTCTGCTCAGAATCCCGGTTCCTTCTCGGGAAAGTTCACAGTGGATGTTTTTTTTAAGACTGATGCACCGCCACAAAAATTTGATGTGGTGGTGATCAAGAACGGTGACAAATCAAATGTAAAATCCCTTCAGTCCAATGTCACCAGCTTCCCAACAACCATTACGGTTACAGGAACACAGCTCGCTACTTTGTTTGGTGCACCCATTGTGCTGGGAGATAAATTTGACATCGGTGTGGATGTGACCACCAACCAGGGAGTAAAGTATGAAGCATTTCCTGTAACGGGTGTATCCTATGCATCGGGTGTGTCTTCGCAGCCTGGCACCAGCACTTTTGTACGGTATGAAGCCGTATGCAAATACGATCCCAATCAGTATCAGGGAAATTTTATTGTGGTGTCTGACGAATGGGGCGATTATGCAGCCGGAGAAACCACCACCATCACCAAGATCGATGCCACCCATTTTTCATTTGTGTATAAGGCAGATAATCCCAAGCCCATTATTGTTACCGTTGATCCGAATACCAATGCCACTTCAGTAGCCAAACAGGTTTACGGAAGCGGCTACCCTCCGGGATGGACGTTCGGTGACATATCAGCGCAGAGTGTGCCGAGTGTGGAGGATTTTGTTGCGCCCTGCCAGGGAACATTCAGTATAGTGCTGCGGCATACGGTGGCAGCCGGAAGCTTTGGAAATGCCAAAATTGTAATGAAAAAAGAATGAGGTGGTGAATGGTGAAAAAGAGAGAGAGTGAATAATGAATAGTGAATGGTGAATGGTGAATGGTGAATGAGAGAGAATGAATAATGAATAGTGAATAGTGAATAGTGAATGGTCAATAGTGAATAGAGAGAAGTGAATAGGGAATGGAGAGCGGGGAAGAGGTGAGAGAAGGAGTGAGAGGAGGAGTTTAAATTTTTAGTTGGATTCAAGGGCCGTGATACGGCCCTTTTTTAAAAAGGTTTTTTATGAAAACACTTTGTTGTTGGGGAGCGATGATTTTTTCCTGTCATCTTTTTGCACAAGGTTCATCCATTATTACCATCAAGGCCGGTGAGGATATTTCTTCCGTGTACCAGCAGATGTACCGATTCCCTCAATTCATAAAGGGCAAAGTTTATTTTGAAAATGGTGATTCGGCAGGAGGCAGGATGAACTATAATTTCGTGCTGGCAAAAATGCAATTCATCAATGCAAAGAATGACACGCTCGAACTTTCAGAAGATACTCCCATCAAACAAATAGTATTGGAAAGAGACAGCTTTGCCTACGCCTCAGGAAATTATCTCGAGCTTCTTCCAGGCTATCACCACCTAGCACTTCGTCAAAGGCTTGAGGTATTGGACGAACAGGACATCGGTGCTTACGGTATTCCTACTTCTACTCATACAGTTGACAAAGTGAATTCACTTAAGGATATGCAGGAGCATCGGCTTAATTTGAACAGGGACCTTGTTCTGAAAAAAGAAAAACAGTATTTCTTTTTAACTTCAGACAATCACTATTTGCTGCTGAATAAAAAAAATCTTGAAAAAGCTTTTCCAAAAAAGAGTTCAGCCATTCGTGATTATTTGGAGTATTATCATACAGATTTATCCAACGAGAAAGAAGTGAAGATGCTGATGGATTTTATTTCAAAAAGAAAATAGTGAAACCGAAACTTTGAGCTCCGAGCTTTGAGCGATGAGCAGTAAGGAGTTTAGAGAAGCGAAGAGCATATAACTGTGAGAAGTCATGTTACAGGTACAATAGTGATGAACAAATAAGTTTGCAAGCTTCACTCCACTCATTGCTTCTCTAAGCTCGCGGCCCGGAGCTTGCATTTACCATCTTGCTACAATCTTGAAGTTCACCAACCGGGGCGTAAGCCTATTGGGAAGTGCAAAAACATTGCTCTGAAAATCCTTGACCAGCATATAGGAAATAGTGTTGCTTCGATCAATGAGATTAAATACCTCGAGGCTGGCCCAGATATTATTGAAATTGCGGAAAGGCGAATGGCTTCTTCTGTTTGATTTCTCTGCATCCAGCAGGAGCGCACTGAAACCAATATCTACACGGATGTAAGGCGGAATGGTGAGCGCATTGCGATATTTTACACTGCCTGGAATATTATAAGGAAGATTGCTTCCATACAAGGTACTGAGATAAACTTTGAAGTTTTTATTGGTTGCCAGATAATCCTGGAAGAACATACCGAAGGTAATGAGACGATCGGTGGGACGACGCAGCCATCCTCCCTGCACCACAGAGCTGTCGACAGGCTTGTTCAAAGAATCAACCTGGTAAACAGTATAAAAATCATTGTCGAGATTTTCTTTTGTGCGCATGAATCCCAGGCTGATCCAACTCTCTGCATCTTTCACCAACTCTCCATATAAACGAAGTTCTAATCCGGTTGCATAAGCTTTGGCACTGTTCTCTCCAAAATAGCGGATGCGCACATTGTCAATATCATAAGGCACCACATTGGTCATGTACTTATAATATGCTTCCGAAGTAAGCCTTAGCGGGCGATCCATTCCTACGAAATTCAAATCCATTCCGGCAATAGCCTGCCAGCTTCGTTGTGCTTTTACATCTGTATTTAAACTTCCATCATACCTTCTGAGTTCGCGGTAAAAAGGAGGCTGGTCATAAGAACCACCTGCAATACGAAACACGATATCTTTTTTCCAGGCAGGTTTCCATGAAGCACCAATTCTTGGAGAAACAATCGTCTGCCTGTTCAGGTCATTGTAGTTCGCACGCAGTCCTGCCTGAATGGTGTAGGCATTGCCGTTTTTACTGAAAGCAAGATTATCCTGAACGTATCCACTTAATTTATTGACATCAAGATGTGCGGAAGATTTAATTACATCGTTCAACAGCAACACGTCCGGATTGTAAGGAAGAGAATAGCCGGCCGAATCCAGGTATTCCCATTCATTGAGACGGTCATCAATTTTTGTTTTATCATATCCAAGTCCCCATTGAATCAATTGTTTTCCTGCATTCAGACTTCCTTTGTGTGAAAGATTGTAATCAACAATATTGAGCCGGTTGCGTGAAAAATTCTGGTTAAGGCCCGCACCCAGCGGATTCACGATAAGTCCGAAGCTGGAGCTCGATTTGTCGAAGTCGCGGTCGCCGAACAGATAGGCACCGGTAATGTCCTGGTTTTCGCTTTCATCATCTTCGAATCGTGAAGCGAGCCATTTCAGACGGAGTTTTTTATTGGGTTGATACGTGGTGGAGAATCCTGCCATGCCGGTTCTGTATTCATCTTCTTCTCTTCCGTCAAAATAAATATCGATCCCGAGGTTGGCGGTGAAGTAAGGAGAAAAAACACTCGAGGTGAGCTGGCTGAATTCAGGGATCAGTGTAAATTTTGTTTGAGAGATATTCCCTAAAAATTCAGCACTCCATTTTTGATTGAACTGATAGGTTACCAGTCCCTGAAGATCGCTGGAAGAGGGAATATAATTGCCTTCTGTTTCCTGACTGCTGAACAAATTGCGGTTGGTGCGGTTGCGAAGACCAACGATATAGGAGAGACGATGATTGTTTCCCGTGCCTTCCAAATGAAATCCCTGTTCCAGTAAACTTACATACGCAGAACCAGCAAATCGTGTGGGCGTATTGTACTGGATGTCGAGCACTGAGCTCATTTTGTCTCCATATTTTGCCTGGTATCCACCTGTATAAAAATTAATGTTGCGCACCATCTCCGGATTGATGAAACTCAGTCCTTCTTGTTGGCCATTGTGCACCAGGTAAGGACGGAAGATCTCAAAATCATTTACATAAATCAGGTTCTCATCATAGCTTCCGCCACGCACATTATACTGGGAGGTGAGTTCATTGTTGGAGCCAACAAAAACTTTGAGCATGGCTTCCACGCCCATCACCGGAGAAGGAAGATTGATCACTGATTTTGGGTTGGGACGGATAAGTCCTGCTTCAGTGCGGTCGCGTTGGTCCCGGACGGTTACTTCCTGCAAAACATTTCCGCCTGGTTCCATTCGAATGGTAATCCTTTCATCTTCGCCTTCACTCAATAAAAAATTCTGTTGAACGGATTTATAACCGCTGAAGGAAAATACCAGAGCAAAAGCCTTGTCGGCAGGAACCATCAGGTGAAACCTGCCCGAGTCGGAGGTTTGAATTCCTTTCTGTTGCCCGAGTATGGTTACAGAAACATGGGCCAGCGGATTTTCATTCTCGTCGATCACATCGCCACTCACTGCGGCCAGTTTTTTCTGCGCAGAACAAAAACAGGTAAGACATAAGGTTATTAAAAGGATTGGAAGCCGCAAGTTCACTCTTCTGATTTGCCACTAAAATAGATGTATTTGGAGAAAGTTGGTAGTTGGTGGTTGGTGGGTAGAGGACGGATGTGAGATGAGAGATGTGAGATGTGGGAGGAGGGAAGGAAGAGAAGGGATGTGGGATGTGACATGAGAGATGTGAGATGTGAGATGAGGGAAGAGAGGAATTTCTTTTTAAAAATCAATATGAAAAGCTAGCAATACCGGGCTCACACGTGGATTCATTTTCTACTTTCAGATCGCTATACGCTCATTCCTTTCCTTCCCTTCTACCAACTACTTCTGTTACCAGCCACCTCTTCTGTCTATAACTTTCGTTACATATTTTCAAAAAAGAATAGGGCTAGCTTCGTAAAAATTTACCAAAATGAAGCTGCAGCATTTTTGCCTGGCCGTTTCTTTTTTGGCCGGCTTGTCCTTCTTCACGACCTGCAAAAAGCACGACCTTCCCTCTAATGGCAATCCAGGTAATCCTAATTACAACAATCCCAATACGCCCAACCCTGTCCTGGCCTCTGTGGCTGGAACTATCGTTGACGAGAATGATGATCCTGTTACCGGGGTCACCGTACGCGCATCGGGGAAAATTCAGATCACTAATCCACAGGGTTATTTCCGGTTCGATTCCATTCACCTGGATAAAGAGGCCAGCGTGGTGATAGCCGAGCACCCAGATTTTTTCAAAGCCTACCGCGTTTTTTCGGCCGGAAACAACGATCGAGAAACCATCAGGATAAAACTCATTGCCAAACAAAAAGCGGGAACGCTTCCAGGCAATTCCGGTGGTTCCGTCACCCTTGCCGACAATGCGCAGCTCACGCTCGGCGCAGGAGCCCTCGTGAATAAAGCCACGAACCAGGCCTACAATGGAACTGTTTCGGTGTATGCAGTGAGTATTGATCCGACGGCCGCTGATATCGGCGATCGCGTGCCGGGGAGTTTTCTTGCTGTGGACAAGAACAATCAGCGTGTGGTGCTGCAGTCGTACGGAATGATGAATATTGAACTGCAGGGTTCCGGTGGAGAACAGCTTCAACTGGCAACAGGTAAAAAGGCGACGGTCAAATTCACTATTCCCACTTCGCAGTTGGCACAGGCGCCTGCTACCATTCCACTTTGGTCGGTGGACGAAGCTACCGGATTGTGGAAGGACGAAAATCTTACAGCAACCAAGCAAGGGAATTTTTTTGTAGGAGATGTGACACATTTTTCTTCCTGGAATTGCGATATTTCTACACCAACTGTGGAACTTTCCTTTACAATTCGTAGTACTTCAGGCGATACTCTGCGAATGACCAAGGTCAAAATAAATACAACGGGTGCGGATTCCTGGTCCACCACAGGCTATAGTGATTTAAATGGACAAGTCAGCGGGAATGTGCCTTTAAGCAAACCACTTCATATTGCAGTTCTCGACAATTGCGGACATGTCGCGTTTGAACAGGACATTGCGGCTTTGGACAAGGATAAGGACCTCGGCATCATTACTGTCAATCCAACTCCACAAACTGTGGTGACGTTCAAAGGTACAGTGACCAATTGCAGCGGACAGCCGCTTGCCGCGGGTACATTGCAGATATTTTTTCAAAATCAGATCTATTTCAGTTCTATCATTAATGGAAGTTATAGTTTTACCACGGCCCGCTGTCCCGATCCCACCAATGCCATTATTTATGCCCTGGACCAAACAGGACAGCGTAGCGCACAGCAGGTGGTATTAGTAAATACTTCCGCCATAAATGTACCCGTCATTCAGCTTTGCGGTACCGCCGGCGATCAGTTCATCAACTATAGCATTGATAATGTTGCCTATTCCATTAAGTCACAGAACTCCGATCAATTTGTTAGCATAGCTCTGGACACAGCTGTCTATATTGCCGGGAATTCATCGAAAGACACCTCCGTACATTTCGTGGCCATTTTTTCCGTTCCTCCATTCGCCGGCAGCTCCACTACAATGGAATGCATCATATATGCCAATGGCAATGCCTATTTCCCGGTGAATTCGATAACCATTAACATTACTCATTATGCAGCGAATATTGGCGAATACATAGAAGGGAATTTCTCAGCCAGCTTCACGTCGGTGACGCTAAACAAGACCAGTGTGATCAGTTGCACCTTTAAGGTACTTCGCATCACGTAGGAATAAAGTCAAAAGTGAAAAGGCAAAAGCTACATGTGACAGCCATCGTAGAATGATGAGAGTTATTTGAAGAGAAGAGAAATTGCCAGGCCTGACCTTGCGCATCAACTTTTTAGAAGAAGGGCAACTTCACTTCACAATTCTTCCCATCCTTAAAAAAATCGGAAAATAGATTGTCTTTATTTCTCCAGCAGGCCAGAGTGAAACCAAGTCATTTTCGATCAATGCGAGAGGAGAGGTTCCGTTTTTCTTGATGTAGTGCTGTACGGCCGACCAGCTTTGGAGGAAGCCGACTAAATTCTCTCTTTTCCAATGCAAGGTGATGCTGAATTCTTTCGAAGGAAGGGGATCAAAATCAAAGGCAACAGATTTGTATTCTTCGTCAACATATTTTCGCGCTGCATCCCAGTAAGGTCCGGTGATGTTTTTGTAAAAATGATAGAGTAGCCGGTTCAGTGCTTCATCCTCAAAGCGAGCCAGGTTATAAGTCCAGATGGCGACTACGCAGTTTGGTTTACCTACTCTTGATGCTTCCCGGTGAAACAATTCCCAGTTGATCCAGTGATAGGCCTGAGCAACAGTGATAAGGTCAAAACTATTTTGTTCAAAGGGAGTTTGTTCTGCAGAACAGATATGATAGCGGATGTTTTCTTTTTTAACCGCATTGCTGATCTGAGCTTCGCTGATATCAGAAGCATCTACTACTGCAACATATTCTGCGAGAATGGTCGCTGCCTGCCCATTGCCGGTGGCGCAGTCCCAGGCTCTATTTTTTTGTTCAACAAACTGGAAAATATAATCAAAGAGTTCGCGCGGGTAACCGGGACGGTATCTTGCGTAGCTGTCCGATTGAGTGGAGAAAAGATCCTTTGGCATAGTTAAAGTTAAGAGAAGCTTCGAGTATTGAGCGGTGAGCTGCGAGGGCTAGAGAATTCAGAAATCATCGACTATCTTGCCGGCGCAAATATTTGTCCATGGTCACAGTTGCTCCGTCTTTACTGGCATCTAATTTTTTACGGTTGGAACAGGAATGCAGGATGCTGGATGAAAGCCAGGCCGACTGGTTTCACCTGGATGTGATGGATGGAAGATTCGTCCCCAATATTTCCTATGGCCTTCCGGTAATTGAACAGATGCGGAAGACTACAAGGAAAACTTTTGATGTGCACCTGATGATCCTGGAACCAGAACGATATGCAGAAGCTTTCAAACAGGCAGGCGCAGATATCCTCACGGTTCATCTTGAAGCCTGCATTCACTTGCACCGGAATATTCAGCAAATTAAATCACTGGGCATGAAGGCTGGTGTAGCCATCAATCCTCACACGCCGGTAATGCTTCTGACCGACATCCTGGGCGATATTGACCTGGTAAATCTCATGAGCGTCAATCCCGGCTTCGGCGGACAGGTTTTTATTCCTTATACCCTGAACAAAATTCGTGAACTCAGAAAAATGATCGATGATAGAGGCCTTCAGGTAAAAATTGAAATTGATGGCGGCGTTACTCTCGACAATGCCCGCGAGATCATCGAGGCTGGCGCCGATGTTCTGGTAGCCGGCAATACTGTTTTTAGGTCTCCCGATCCCAAAAAGACCATTGAAAAATTGAAGGCTCTCAGTCGTTCATTGTGATCCTGAATCTGGAACAGGAAACAGGTCCCTGGATAAAATTCTTCGCACTGCTATTATCTCCAGCCGCAACTCTCAGCTCGCCGCTATTTTAATCTTTCCGCTGCATCTTTTGCTTCCTTCAAAGTTTTGTCCAATCCGTAAGCACGCTGATAATTAAGACGGGCATCGTCTTTTTTTCCCATCGCTTCCTGGGTTTTGCCAATCCACAGGTAGGCTTCTGCATATGTGGGTGTGATGGTACTTGCCAGCTCAAATGTTTTTAGTGCCGCAGCATAATTTTTTGATTCATATAAGGTCTGGCCTTTGTCCATATATGCATCAAGGAAATAATAGTCGTGGCGTATGGCTTCATCAAAAAAATGAAGCGCTTGTTTTTCGTTTCCCAGGTTCTCATAATACAAGCCTTTGAAATAATACGGCTCGGCATGTCTTTGTTCTTTATCGGACAGGATCAGGGAATCGGCCAGTGCGAGCGCCTTTGGATTTTTTTCCTGAGCATATTCAAAAGCCAGGTCGTGCGTGAGCTCTACATCGTTTGGTGCATAGTTGTGCGCATTCTCCAATGTAGCAAGGGCTTCAGCATTCCGGTTCTGATCTTTCAAAAGTTCTGATTTCAATACCAGTGCATCCAGCTGCCCGGGGTACCGGGTAATGATGGAATCGCAGATCCTCATAGCCTCGTCTGAATTTTTCTTTTGCTGAAAACCTCTTGCCAGTCCAATCCTGAGAGCAACACTTTGAGGAAGCTCCCTGATCGCCTGCTGCAAAAATAAAATAGCGGAATCCGGATTTTTTTGTTTCAGAATGGTTGTAAGACTCAGTGCAAATTCTTCTTTGTGCTGCAGTTGCCAGGCCTCGCGGATATCAGATTCCGCATATGCAGCTTCGTTATTACTGTATAAAAGTTTTCCCCGGTGATAATGCAGGTCGGCGTTTGCAGGATCTTTGCGAATGCTGTCTGAAAGACGTTCATATGGAGCCTGTCCAAGAAGGGAATCTTCCTCTGAATCGTTGCAGGAAAGCAAAAGGAGGCAAACAAAGGACATGGAGAAAAAAATCAGCCGCATGCCCAAAGCTAAAAAAAGAGGAATAGCTTATGCTATATTTTTGAAAAGGAATTCCGCAGGGAAAATTTTTTTATTTGGTTTAACACATCTTCAATTATGAGATACCGGCTGCTCGCTCTACCAGCTAATCTGATACTTATTCTTTCTTTTCAGGCCCGGGCCCAGAGCGACAGTCTGCTCTATCCCGAAGAAAAGCATTTCAAAAATATTCAACAGCTTACATTCGGCGCCGACAATGCTTAAGCCTATTTCAGTTACGACGGAAAATGGATCGTGTTCCAGCGCACCGCACCAAAGGATGGTTTGCCCTGCGACCAGATTTTTTTGGGAAAACTTCCAGCGCAGGGAGAGTCTTTTCAGTATAAGAGGATCAGCTCAGGAAAAGGAAGAACCACCTGTTCTTTTTTTACCAGGGACGGGCAACATATTTTGTATGCTTCCACGCTTGAATCATCGGATAGTTGTCCGCCCGTGCCCGACCGGAGTAAATATGGAAACAAATACATCTGGCCGGTGTACAGCAGCTATGATATCTATCTGTCTGATCTGAATGGAAAGATCATCAAAAAGCTCACCGACACAAAGGGCTATGATGCGGAAGGCACATTATCTCCCGATGGAAAGAAAATGATCTTTACTTCCATGCGTCATGGTGACCTTGACCTCTATGTGATGGACCTGGAAACAGGAAGAACGAAACAGATCACACATACATTGGGTTACGATGGAGGCGCCTGGTTTAGCGCCGATGGAAAGAAGATCGTTTGGCGAGCCAGCCGTCCGCATACAGCGGCAGAAATAAAAGAATACAAAGATCTTTTGAAAGACGGACTGGTTGCGCCCATTCAAATGGAGGTCTTCATTGCCAATGCAGATGGAACTCATTCGCGACAGATCACCCACCTGGGGCAAGCCAATTGGGCGCCCAATTTTCTTCCGGACGGAAGGATTATTTTCTGTAGCAATCATGAATACAAAAGAGGATTTCCGTTCAACATGTATATCATGAACGAAGATGGCTCGCACATTGAGAAAATCAGCCGTGATAAAGGCTTTGATGCTTTTCCGATGTTCAGTCGTGATGGAAAAAAAATTATTTTCAGCAGCAACCGCAACAACGGCGGCACGCACGACACCAATGTTTTTATTGCGGATTGGGAAGATTGAGAAAGCTATTGGCTGTTAGCTGTTGGCTGCTAGCTGTTAGCAAAAGCGGTAAGGAGCAACCGCAGACGGTCAGTAGCGAATAGCCAACAGCTAACAGCCAACAGCTTTTCTTCATTTGTATTTTTGTTCATTCTGTTTTATTTTGGGTTTTCGAAACCTATTCTATGAAAGCGAAATTCACCGCCCTGATTTTTCTTTGCCTGTTTGCAGGCTGTAAAAAATCCGATCTTCTCTCTCCGGAAGCCCTTCATGATCGGGCAGTAGGTGCTTCGGCCCACGAGTTGCTCAGCGCTGATACTTATACTTCCTTAAAGATCGAATTCCTATACATGTCGGGGTTTGCACCGGATGCTGCAGCTCTTGATCATCTGCAAAATTTTCTTTCAACATCGATCAACAAGCCAGGAGGCATTTCTATAACAACCACCCAGATAGCGGGTTCAGCAAATGAAGTGTTGACGACAGATCAGGTGGTGAATCTGGAGAAACAAAACAGAACTGCTTTTTCAGCAGGCAACCAGATTGCTGTATGTATTATTTATACCAATGGAAGTTTTACACAAGATGCTGTACTCGGTATGGCCTACCGAAATACTTCGGCCGTGCTGTTTGGAAAAAAGATACACGATAATTCAGGCGGCATTGGACAGAGCAGCCGAACCAAGCTGGAAGCAACTGTGTTGGAACACGAGATCGGTCACTTACTTGGACTGGTAGACCTGGGTTCATCCATGCAAACTCCTCACAAGGATGCAGCAAATGGAAATCATTGCAGCAACAGCAATTGCCTGATGTACTATGCAGCGGAAACTACCGATATACTTGGGTTTCTGGTTACGGGTAACATCCCTTCGCCTGATGCCAATTGCCTGGCCGATTTACATGCCAATGGTGGGAAATAAATGCTGTTGGCTGTTAGCGACTGGCTGTTGGCTTTCTATACTTTATACTGCGGTTTTTATTTGGCACAAGCATTTGTTGGTGTAAAGCCATTTGATATGAATCAGGTACGCAACACGGTTCAACAAGGCAGTAGTAAGCGGGAACCGTTCGGATGTATTTTTGAATCGTTATCCGGCGCAATTATTTTAAAAGATTTAAGAATTGGCTATTCACACACAATATTTGTATTCTAATAATAATCGCTGTAAACAAAACTGCAGCCCCAAAGCCAACAGCTATCAGCCAACAGCCAACCACTTCTATTAAGTAAATTTGATTAGGGTCTCATGCTGTTGTAGTTTTGACCAAATCAAAACCCTTCAGCATGAACCAGGGCCTTTACAATTTTTTATTGCACGCACATAGTGTAGGGAGATGGATCGTTTTGTTGCTGCTGCTTTTTGCCATACTCAATAGTTTGATTGCAGGTGACAGACCTTATATCAGAACCGACAACCGGCTCGGATTGCTCCTGACCATTTTTGCTGATCTAATGCTGTTGATCGGTGCTTATTTATGGTATGCCGGAAGCTGGGGTTACCAAACCATTCAACGCATGGGTGGCCTCACTGCAGTGATGAAAGATCCTACTGCTAGATTTTATGTTGTTGAACATTTGGCCGGCATGCTCATCGCCATTATTCTGATCCATATTGGAAAGGCCCAGGGAAGAAAAAAAATCAGCGACCGTGCCAAGCACCGGAGAACCATGATCTTTTATTTTCTGGCACTGCTCATTATTCTTGCTTCCATACCCTGGCCCTTTAGAGCCATCGGTACGGGAAGAGGATGGTATTGAAAAAGCTTAGAGCTAAGAGCTTTGAGCTGCGAGATTCTCCGCGGTTAATAAATCAACTAAACAGTTTCGACCTAAGAACCCACTAACCATAAACCATATACCCTACTATCTTTTTCCCAACTCTATCACTTCGCAGTCCTTTATTTCTTTTCCGTCGATGGAAAAACGAATGAGGGTGCGAACGCGGTGCCAGCCCTGGTTACCGGCTGCTCCCGGATTCATGTGAAGGCATTGAAGGCTGCGGTCGTAAATGATTTTTAAAATGTGAGAATGGCCCGAGATAAAAAGCATGGCTCCCTGTTTTATGATCTCCTGTTTGATACCCGGTGCGTACCTGTTGGGATATCCTCCAATATGGGTCATGAATACTTTCACCCCTTCGGTGGTCCAGGACAGGTTTTGAGGGTATTCGCTTCGAACATCATAACCATCGATATTGCCATAAACACCACGCAGGGGAAGTCCGGTTCTTTCCTTTAGTTTGTGTGCAATATCAATCGTCCCGAAATCACCCGCATGCCATACTTCCTGGCAGTCTTTAAAATGCCCGAAAACCGCTTCGTCCAGATAGTGATGCGTGTCGGATAATAAACCTATGCGGATCATTTTGGTGAATGGTGAATGGTGAATGGTGAATGGTGAATGGTGAATAGTGAATAGTGAATGGTGAATAGTGAATAGTGAATAGTGAATGGTGAATGGTGAATAGTGAATGGTGAATAGTGAATAGTGAATAGTGAATGCTTATAGCCAACCCAATTCATGCTTCGCGATTCCAGCCGTTATCTTCTCACTGCTCGTCGCTCTTCGCTCTCTTGCTCTTCTCGCAGCTCGCAGCTCTTCGCTCGCAGCTTTCTTCAATGTGGTTTTTACGGAAAAAAATTGGGCTTTTACAATTTGAAATGTACCGGGTTCCATGCGCTTTTATTTTAGAATAATTAAGATTATTTTCAGGCAGACGATCCAAACCCTAACGTAATGGAAGCTATTGTAAAAATCCTGCCGATCCATAAAAGGATACGGTCCATTGGCTATCTGGCCGTGATGGACGATTATGAAAAGCGAAAGCTTGGCATCTTCAACCTCCTGAATTTTCTTGGTTTCTTAATTGGTGTTTTCCTTCCCATCATTGGTCTTACCATATCTGATATTCAGCTACCCCCCTTCGCCTGGGTCATCACTTTTTCTCCTGCCATGGTGAGCATGCTGGTCCTGGTTTTGAATCATTATCAAAAACATGAACTCGCCTGCCTTTGTTATTTCATCATGTATCCCATTCTCACAGCCATGGTTTACAAGGTGAGTTTCGACGTGGGTATTGAACTTTTTTTTATTCTCTACGGCGTGCTTTCGGTCTTCTTCCTACGCAAATTACTTCACATCGCCTTTGCTTTTCTGTTAAGCATCTTCTGTTATTTCACCGTTTTCGTTTTTACCAAGCATTATCATCTTCAAATGGTGGAGATCAATTTTCCCTTTTATGTGCTGAATCATTTTCTTCCGGCCGGATTTATTTTTTACGCGCTTTTCCTGATCAAAAGAGAAAATACGCTCTATCAGTACAGCATACTCGAAAAAAATAAAGAGCTGAACCGAGTGAACGCAGAAGTACAGAAGCAAAACCAGATCATTGATGAAAAAGCAAGACTTCTTCAAAAACAAAATGATATCATTGATGAAAAAGCAAGGCTGCTGCAACAACAGGCCAATGAGCTCTCTGAAATGAATTCAATGAAGAACAAACTTTTCTCGGTGATCTCCCACGATCTGAAGGCGCCGCTCTATGCTCTGCGCAATCTTTTTCGCAGCGTGCAGCAATACGACATGCCTGCAGAAGACATCAAAGGATTTGTTCCGGAAGTTGTAAACGATCTTAATTATACTACAGCGCTGATGGAGAACCTTCTGATCTGGGTAAAGAGCCAGATGCAGATCAATATGATGCATCCACAGATCCTCGAAGTATCCGAGCTGGTGAACGATGCCATGAACCTTCTGCGCCTTCAGGCTCATTCCAAAAACATCCAGTTATTGTTCCGGCAGGAGCAACCCGTTTTTATTTACGCCGACAGAGACATGATCAGCCTTGTCATTCGAAACCTCCTGTCCAATGCCATTAAATTCACTCCTCAGGAAGGACAGGTGGAAATAGGCATTTGTGTGAAGGCAAAGTTGGTAGAGGTATTCGTAAAAGATACCGGAGTAGGAATGGATCAGAAAACACAAAATCAATTATTCGAAAACAAATATTATTCTACCAAAGGTACAGCCAATGAAACGGGTACAGGACTGGGACTGATGCTGTGTCAGGATTTTCTTTTGAAGAATGGCGGCAAGCTTGCTGTCACCAGCGAACCAGGAAAAGGAAGTACGTTTTCATTTACCTTGCCTCGTAAAGGAAGTTGAATTTTTAGAGCTGGTAGTTGATAGTAGAGAAAAAGATGGGGACGCAGGACAGATTTGTTGGCATTATATTTTCGGCGGAGATAAAAAAACCATGGCAGAAAAAAACAGGAACCAAAAAAGCCAGAAAGCTGATCAAATCAGTATTGGAAACAAACAAGGGACGACCCAGACGGGAGGAGCCAATCAGGCCGGACAAAGGCCGGACAATCAGCGCGGCGAAGGTTCGCGCGATCATGGCCACAAAAGAGGAAGAAAAAGCCGGCCCTGAACCGGGAATTCATTCAATTTTTAAATTATTGAGACATGGCACAGAACCAATCAAACAAGAAGCAGATAACAAACACAAAGAAAGACCGTAAAGGTGATACGACGCGTTCGTCCAGTCAGGGAAGAAAACAGGCTTCCGGCGGAAGCACCCGAACCAATAATCAGGGAAGGCCAAAGGGAATGTAAATGTAGAAGAGTTGGAAGTTTGTAGTTGGTAGAGGGATGACAGAAGAAAGATGTGAGATGTGAGATGTGAGATGAGAGATGAGAGATGAGAGAATGGGGAGAGGAGAGAGATGATGAAGGCTTTAAATATAAGAATCGTCAGAAGAGTGGTCAGTGTTACTACATGGCTTCAAGACCGGGTACGGGAAAAGAAGAACTTGTTGGAAATCCATTACGAACAGAATCAGGAAATATCTGACACGAGGTGCGGCGATAGATTTTCCTTGTTGACGGGGCAGGTATGTCTTATAACGCTGAAAGACCGGCCTAAACAGCCCTGAACTATCGGCTAGCTAAGTATTTTCTTCAGGTGATTATAACTGTTTGTTACGTTTTGAATAGGCTGTGGAGCGGCATCCTGTTCTACGAAAAAATATTTCATGCCTGATTCCTTCGCATGATCGAATACGGGTTTGAAATTGACATAGCCCGCCCCCACTTCAGTTGGGTTCTTGGTGGTTTTGTCCAGATCCTTTACGTGCCACAGTGGAAAACGTCCGGGATGTTGTTTGAAAAGCGTTACCGGATCCTGGTTGGCCTTGGTTGCCCAGGCCAGATCGAGCTCCATCTTCACCAGGTTTTTGTCTGTGTTGGACAGAATATAATCAAAAGGTCTATGGCCTTCCACTTCATCAAATTCTGTGGTGTGGTTGTGATAGGCAAACTGAAGCCCGTTCTTTTTACATGCTTCACCCGCCTTGCTGAAAACTTCTGCTGCGGTCTTGATCTCATCTAATGTAGATACTGGAATGCTGGCGCAAACCAGGTAACTCAGTCCTCCGGCAGCGGCTTCGTCCGCGAGTCGCTGGTAATCGTTTTTCAAAGTAGGAAGGGAGGCTATGAATTTTAACCGTTCTGCCATTTGGCGCGCTCTTGCCGTGTCCTGTGGACTTGTCTGGCGGTTGTTCTGCATACGTGAGGGGTTGAACGGAGCGCCCATCACATGTTGCGAACGCCAGTGCAGTCCCATTTGTTTTGCCAATGCAGCAAACTCTTTGGGTTGATACCCGTAATAATATCCTTTCGGTGTTGCAGCTGTTTCCAATTCTTTGTAGCCGATGGCTGCTACTTTTTCAAGTGTACCCTTTGGATCTTCCGCCATCAGGTTGGACAAAGTGTACAACTGAATACCAGCCGGAGGAAATTTTTTTGGAAGAAATGCTGAAGACGACTGGCCCCATTTGGGCAACAACAGCGTTCCGAGCGCCAACGCTCCGGTTTGCTGCAAAAAGGTTTTACGACTATGCATGTTCTAAAGTTAGGGAGAGAAGTTGAATTGTTAATAGTTGATAGTTGGTAGTTGATAGATTTGAGAGAGAGGTCCGAGGATAGGTGACAACAGAAAAATTTATTGCATGGAATTAGTCTTTGTCTGCTGCCAATTCAGGTTGGCGTTTGCCGAACATTCACGATTGATGTGATTGCTTTTAAATGCTTATCTTTTCTTTATGCGGAATTTTCTTCTTCTCATTCTTGTATCAATCATAAATTTTGCGGGGGCACAGTCTCCTTCACGCGTGAAAAATCTTTTTCCTCAAGGAACGGTATTCCATTCCAATATTCCTTATGCAGGGGATACGCTGAAAGCACATCTGCTGGATATTTATCTTCCTGCGAATTTCACCGGAAATGTTCCGCTGGTCGTTTGGATCCATGGTGGCGCCTGGATGCTTAACGACAAGTATTCTGATATGAATTATATGGCCAAAACAGTGCGAGGATTTGTGGACAGTGGCTATGCGTTGGCTTCCATCGATTACAGATACAGCACAACAGCGATCTTCCCGGCACAGGCGCAGGATTGTAACCAGGCCATTGAATTTTTGTACGAGCATGCGGCAGATTATCATTTGGACAGAAACCGGATTGCATTGATTGGATTTTCTGCAGGGGGTCACCTGGCTTCGCTGATCGGGCTATCGAACAATAATTCAGTAAAAGATTTTTCAGCGGCAGGCGTTCAGAAGAAATTTACAGTTCGATGCGTGCTTGATTTTTATGGACCTTCCGAACTGGTTTCCATCGACAGCAGTCCCGATACTTCGGTGAACAATGCCCGCCATCCGGTGGCCGTCTTGCTGGGTGCACTACCAGTTCTTCGTCCCGACCTGGCAAAAAAAGCAAGTCCCGTTAGTTATATCGATCCCCATGATCCACCCTTCCTGATTGTTCAGGGTGAAAAGGACGAATCTGTTCCCTACACACAGTCCCAGTTGCTGCATGCCTGGCTCGATTATGCCAGTGTAAAAAATGAACTCGTTATTGTTCCCGGTGCGCCGCACTATGGTCCGATGTTCGACGCCGACTGGATCCGCGCTAAAGTTTTCCAATTTCTACAGGATAACCTTCGAAGCAGGCAATAAGGGAAGATGTGGGATGGCAGATGACAGATGAAAGAAAAGATCATTAACCTAACAGCCAACAGCTAGCAGCTCACAGCCTCTCTCTACACCTCCCAGGCGCTCACATATCCATTTTTTTCCTGGGCATAGGAAATGAAATCGGAATAGAAATTAAACTGGGAAAGGGTAGCGCTGTCGCCAACCACTACCAACTTTTTTTTCGCGCGGGTCATAGCTACATTCATCCTTCTTATTTCAGAAAGGAAACCAATCGTGTTCTCACCATTACTCCGCGTCATGCTGATGTACACTACGTCTCTTTCCTGTCCCTGAAAACTGTCAATAGTGTTAATGGAAATCGAAGAAATAATTTCACTGAGTTCGGGATCGCCATTTAATTTTTCCTTGAGCACTTCCACCTGGTGCTTGTACGGAGAGATGACGGCGATGTTTGGAAAGCCATTGTCGGCGTGCACGGACTTCAGCGTTTCCACTAATTGTTTTAAATGGCGAATCAGCAGTTCTGCTTCCTCCGGATTGCTGATGCTGGTGCCTTCCCATTTTTCTTCGAATCCACAGCCTGCCGTATCTACAAACAACAGGGGTTGGTCTCCGTTAAAGAGAAGACGGTCAGCAACGGAGGCATTTGCTTTTAGTCTATCCTGATAAAATTCACGCGAAGAAAATCCCATGATGTCCCGGTGCATGCGGTATTGCTCTTCCAGTAGAACTACGGTCTCTGGATGAAGCGACACAGATTTTTCCATCAGCGTGGTTTCCAATCCTTGTCTTGCGGCTTCAACCGACTTGATGGTAGGAGGAAGCTGAAAATGATCGCCGGCCATGATGAGTTTTTTTCCTTTCAGGATGGGAATCCAACAGGCAGGTTCGATAGATTGGCCCGCTTCATCAATCACCACCGTTTCATACTGAAGATGTCGAACAGAGTAATGGTTTGCGCCAACAAGTGTTGCTGCGATCACATCTGCTCTTGTCAGGATATCCTGGATGATGTATTCTTCTGTTCTTTCGAGTTCTTTGGAAATGCTGCGGGCTTCTGCAAACAAAGCCTTTCGCTGTTCTCTTTCCCGGATCCCAAAATTGCGTTTGTATTTATGGGCCATTTCTCTGTATTCAGCAGCCTGTTTTTTGAGCCTTTTCATCTCTTTCATATTTCCATGCATGGCCATCCTTCCATCAAGGGTCAGCGACATGAGTCGTTCCGATACTCTTGCAGGATTGCCCACACGCACCACCGTTAGTCCTTCATCGGAAAGTTTTTCGGTGAGCAAATCAACGGCTGCATTGGATGGCGCAGTGACCAATACTGTTTTTTTCTCCTGCTCCATCATTTTTTTAATGGCAGCTACCAAGGTAGTGGTCTTTCCGGTGCCGGGCGGACCATGAACGATTGCCAGCTCGCCTGGTGAAAGAATTTTAGATACTGCAGTTTGCTGGCTTGCATTTAAGCCGTTTACGGTTATGGGAGTAAAATGAGATTCCGGTTTTTGTTCACCAGTCAGAATGCGAATCAATTTTCCTTCTTCTTTCTTTTCTATCAGGCTGATGGCTTTCTTCAATGCATTTTCCATTTCCTGATAACTGTTCTCATCAAATACGGCATCAATTCCCAATTTTCCATCGCGCGACCAATCCGGAAGATCCTCTGTACGAAAGCTGATCTTCATCCGGTTTCCGCTGATGTGAGTAATAATTCCTTCGAGGCGGTGCTGGCTGGGATCATGGTTGGAAAAAAGAGCAACGGTCATTCCAAAACGGAATTGATGAATGAGGTCCTGGTGGGTCGTGCGTTCGACTTCAAGGCTAAGATAGTCGGCACGGTCAAGCTCATTGTCCCGGATGGCAACGGGATACCAGCTGATACCGGAAGCGCGCCGTTCGGAAACAGGAAGCGAAGCAGATGATTGTTCATACGATCTTCGGTCTTCCTCTTTTTCCATTTTCAACAGATACTGGAGCCGGGAAAAATAATCCATCCGGCAAATGTAGTTTCTGGTTTTTGGTTTCTGGTCTATGGTTCTTTGGTGGCGGTCATACTTCTCATAGCTCAAAGCTCGCAGCACGAAGCTTTCTTCGCAGTTAAGACTGCCTCTTAAGAACTACAAACCATAAACCATAAACCTTCTCCTCTGTAAGCCACACCGCTCCCAATAAACAAGAATCAATAAACCATAAACTATAAACTCTCAATACCTTTGATTTCAAACCCCAACCTATGCCTTACTATCACAAGCTCGGAGAGATTCCACATAAAAGACACACACAGTTCCGCAAGCCGGATGGACAACTCTATTCGGAACAATTGTTTTCTACCGAAGGATTCTCCAACGACTATTCACTGCTCTATCATGTTCATCCACCCACGCAGATCATAAAAACGGAAAAGCCAACGAATATGGCTCCTTCGGTTGCTGAAGAAAAAATGTTGAGCCACCGCAGCTTCGAAGGATTCCGGATCAAGCCCGAAAAAGATTTTTTAGACAGCAGGGTTCCGATTCTGATCAACAATGATGTTCATGTGGTGCTGGCATCGCCCAAAGAAAGTGTGACCAGTTATTTTTACAAGAATGCAGATGCGGACGAACTCATTTTTGTGCATGAAGGAAGTGGAACGCTGAAGACCATGTATGGAGATATTCCATTTGGTTATGGCGACTATCTGGTAATTCCGCGCGGCACAATTTATCAGATCCACTTCGACAAGCAGGACAACCGGCTCTTTATACTCGAATCATTCAGTCCCATTCGTTTCCCCAAAAAATATCTTAGTCGCAATGGTCAGTTATTGGAGCATTCACCTTATTGTGAAAGGGACATCAGGCCGCCACAAAATTTGCAGACCAATCAGCTGCAAGGTGATTTTATGGTGAGAACGAAAAAGAAAACTGTTTTGTACAATATTCATTATGCCAGCCATCCCTTCGATGTCGTAGGCTGGGATGGATGTTGTTATCCATATGCTTTTTCCATTCAGGATTTTGAACCCATTACCGGACGGGTGCATCAACCTCCACCTGTGCACCAGACTTTTGAAGCCAACAATTTTGTGGTCTGTTCTTTTTGTCCGCGGCTGTTCGACTATCATCCACAATCCATTCCTGCGCCGTACAATCACAGCAATATTGATAGTGACGAACTGCTTTATTATGTGGATGGAGATTTTATGAGTAGAAAAAATGTAACGCGCGGAATGATCACTTTGCATCCTGCAGGCATACCGCACGGTCCCCATCCGGGAGCAGTGGAAAAAAGTATCGGTGCAAAAGAAACAAAGGAACTGGCTGTGATGGTCGATACCTTCCATCCACTAATGCTTACCAAAGAGGCACTCGACATCGAAAATCCCAACTATGTCATGAGCTGGGCGGAATGAGATGGTGAATGGTGTATGGTGAAGAGTGAATAAGAGAGAGAATGAATAATGAATAGTGAATGGTGAATTTGAAGAGTAAGTAGCAAATAATAATTGTTATGACTGATGCTCGCTTCGCTTGCAAGGAGATTGCCGCGCTGCGCTCGCAATGACGTCTACACTACAGTGCTCACTACGGGTTTTTATTGCTGCCTTTAATGCAAGCACTGTCTAAGACCTGATGCTCTCTGCGCTCGCAATGACGCCAAATCAAAAATGCTTTGCTGTTTCGATCATACTAATTAAGTATTTGCGTAA